>JBBQFB010000225.1:0-6258 GCA_038321545.1 Gaiellales bacterium | reverse complement strand
GGCCCGCTACGACGGCGTGCGGTACGTCCTCCGCGTCCCGTCCGCGGACGTGCACGAGATGTACGCCGAGACGCGCCGTGCGGGTTTCGGCGCCGAGGTGAAGCGCCGCATCATGCTCGGCACCTACGCGCTGTCGGCCGGCTACTTCGACGCCTACTACGGCCAGGCCCAGCGCGTCCGCACGCTGATCCGCCGCGACTTCAGCGAGGCGTTCGCCGACTGGGACGCGCTGCTGCTGCCGACCGCGCCGTCCGTCGCGTTTCCGATCGGCGCGAAGCTCGACGACCCGCTCGCGATGTACGCGAACGACGTGTTCACGCTGCCCGTCAACCTCGCCGGCCTGCCCGGCCTGTCGATCCCGTGCGGGCTCGCCGGCGGCCTGCCGGTCGGCTTCCAGGTGATCGGCCCCGCGTTCTCCGAGAACCGCCTGCTGCAGATCGGTCACGCGCTCGAGCACGCGATCGCGTTCGACCCCGTGCCGCCGCGGCTGAGCGGAGGTGCCGCATGACGTGGGAGGCCGTGATCGGGCTCGAGATCCACGTGCAGCTGCGCACGGTCACGAAGATGTTCTGCCGCTGCCTGAACCGCTACGGCGACGAGCCGAACAGCAACGTCTGCACCGTCTGCCTGGCGCACCCCGGAATGCTGCCGGTCGCGAACCGCGAGGCGGTCGACCAGGCGCTGCGCGTCGGGCTGGCGCTGGGCTGCCGGATTCCGGCGCACTCGAAGTGGGACCGCAAGAACTACTTCTATCCCGACTCGCCCAAGGCGTACCAGATCTCCCAGTACGACCAGCCCCTGTGCGCCGAGGGCACGTTCCTCGGCGTCGGCATCACGCGTGCGCACCTCGAGGAGGACGCCGCGAAGACGATTCACGTCGGCGGGGAGAGTGGCCGGATCGCCGGCTCTGACGCGTCCATCGTCGACTTCAACCGCGCCGGCACGCCGCTGCTCGAGATCGTCACCGACCCCGACCTCCGCGACGCCGCCCAGGCGCGACGGTTCCTGACGATGCTTCGCGCGACGGTGATCGCCACCGGTGCGTCCGACTGCGACCTCGAGAAGGGCTCGCTGCGGGTGGACGCCAACGTCTCGGTGCGGCGCGTCGGCGAGACCGCCTTGGGCACCAAGTGCGAGCTGAAGAACATGAACTCGTTCCGCTACCTGGAGCGCGGCATCAACGCCGAGATCCGGCGCCAGATCGCGCTGCTCGAGGCCGGCGACCGCGTCGTCCAGGCGACGATGCACTACGACCCGGCCAGCGACGAGCTGTCGCTCCTGCGCAGCAAGGAGGAGGCGGACGACTACCGCTACTTCCCCGAGCCGGACCTCGTCCCGGTCGAGCCCGACGCGGCCCATCTGGAAGAGCTGCGCAGCGCGCTGACCGAGCTGCCGCTGGCCCGGATCGCGCGCCTGCAGGGTGCCTACGAGCTGTCCGACGCGACGGCCGAGTCGCTCGCGCTCGACGACGGACTGACGGTCTACTTCGAGGACGTCGCCGCGCGCACCGGCGATGCCCGGCTGAGCGCGAACTGGGTGATGGGCGAGGTGGCGGCCCAGCTGAACGCGACCGATGGCGACGCGGCGTCGTTCGCGGTCACGCCGGCGCGGCTCGCGGGCGTGATCGGCCTCGTCGTCGCGGGCACGCTGTCGAACACCGCGGCCAAGCAGGTGTTCCTGGCGATGCTGGACGACCCGGCCGAGGCGGCGGAGCTGACCGAGCGGCTCGGTCTGGCGCAGGTCGGCGACGCCGACGAGCTCGGCAAGATCGTCGACGCGGTGCTGGCGGCCAATCCGGACGAGGTCGCGGCGTTCCGCGGCGGGAAGCAGCAGCTGATCGGCTTCTTCACGGGCCAGGTGATGCGCGCATCGGGCGGCAGCGCCGACCCGAAGGTCGTCCAGGGCCTGCTGCGAGAGCGGCTCGGCGCGTGACGAACCTGCTGCTCACGCCCGGCCCGACGCCGATTCCGCCCGAGGTCGTGGCCGCCGAGGGGCTGCCGCTGCCGCACCACCGGTCGCCCGAGTTCAAGGTCGTGCTGGCGCGGGTGCTGGAGGGTCTGAAGCGCGTCTACCGCACCGAGCGCGACGTGATCCTGTTCAGTGCGAGCGGGACGGCGGCATTCGAGTCGGCCTACGCCAACCTGCTCTCGCCGGGCTCGAAGATCCTGGTCGTCTCGGCCGGCAACTTCGGCGAGCGCTGGGTGAAGATGGGGGAGGCCTACCGCGCCGACGTGGAGGTGCTGCGCTCGCCCTGGGGCAGCCGGCCCGATCCGGAGGCGGTGGCCGCGCGTGTGAACGGCCGCGCCGACCTGGCGGCCGTGTTCGTGGTGCACTCCGAGACGTCCACGGGCGCGACGGCCGACGTACAGACCATCGCCGAGCTGACGCGCGAGCGGTCGGCGTGCCTCGTGGTGGACGGCATCTCGTCGCTCGGCGCGACGCCGCTCGAGACGGACGCCTGGGGCCTCGACGTGGTCGTGACCGGGTCGCAGAAGGCGCTCATGACGCCGCCCGGCCTGGCGTTCGCGTCGGTGTCGGAGCGCGCCCGCGCGCAGGCCCGCACGGCCGCCAACCCCCGCTTCTCGCTGGACTGGGAGCGCGCGCTGGGGGCGCAGGCAAAGGGCCAGACGCCGTTCACGCCCGCCATCTCGCTCATCAACGGCCTCGACGCGGCCCTGCAGCTGATCGAGGCCGATGGCCTGGAAGCGCGGTTCGAGCGCACCCGAAGGCTCGGCCGCGGCGTCCGCGCCGCCATGGCCGCGCTCGGCCTGGAGCTGTACTCGCCCGATCGCGACGACTGCTCGCTGGTGACCGCCGCGCTGTGGCCGCAGGGGGTCGACGGCGAGGCTGTCCGGCGCGGGCTGCGCGATCGCCACGGCGTCACCGTGGCCGGGGGGCAGGGCGAGCTGGAGGGCCGCATCCTGCGGATCGGCTCGTTCGGCGCGATCGAGGCCGGCGACATCGTGCGCGGCCTCGCCGCCCTCGAGGTCGAGCTGCTCGCGGCCGGCCACGTGCTGGAGCTGGGCGCCGGCGTCGGAGCCTTCTCCCGCGCGCACGCCGCATGAGGGTCCTCGTCACCGAGACGATCGCGCCCGCCGGCATCGACCGGCTGCGCGAGGCGGCCGAGGTCGATGTGGCCACCGGGCTCGAGCGCGCCGACCTGCTACAGCAGATCGGCGGCTACGACGCGCTCGTCGTCCGCTCCGCGACCCGCGTCGACGCCGAGCTGATCGCGGCCGGCACACGGCTGCGCGTGATCGGCCGGGCCGGCACCGGTGTCGACAACGTCGACGTCGAGGCGGCCACCGCGCGAGGGATCCTGGTCTGCAACGCGCCGCAGTCGAACGCGCTGTCCGCGGCCGAGCACGCGATCGCCCTGATGCTGGCCCTGGCGCGCAACATTCCGCAGGCGCACGCGGCGCTGGTGGCCGGCCGCTGGGAGCGGAGCCGCTTCTCCGGCGTCGAGCTGGCCGACAAGACCCTCGCGGTGATCGGCTTCGGACGCATCGGGCAGCTGGTCGCGGCCCGCGCCCGCGGCCTCGGCATGCGCGTGGTCACGTTCGACCCGTTCGTCAGCGCCGACCGGGTGCGCGAGCGCGGCGCCGAGCTGGCCGAGACCATCGAGGAGGCCGTCGCCGACGCCGACTGGGTCACGCTCCACCTGCCGAGCACTGCGGAGACGCGCCACGTGGTCGGCGCCGAGCTGCTGCGGCGCATGAAGCCGGGCGTGCGCATCGTGAACGCCGCCCGCGGCGAGCTGGTCGACGCCGTCGCGCTCGCCGACGCGCTCGCGTCGGGGCATGTCGCGGGCGCCGCACTGGACGTGTTCGAGTCGGAGCCGATCACCGAGTCGCCGCTGTTCGAGCGGGCCGACGTCGTCGTCACACCGCACCTGGGCGCCTCGACGGCCGAGGCCCAGGACCGGGCCGGCACGATCATCGCCGAGCAGGTCGTGCGCGCCCTGACCGGCGAGCTGTGCGAGAACGCGGTCAACGTGCCCGACGTGAGCCCCGAGGACCGGACGGCGCTGGCGCCCTACGTCCCGCTCGCCGAGAAGCTCGGCCGCGTCGCGGTCGCGCTCGCCGACGGCGGCGTCGAGCGGCTCGAGATCACGTGCGCGGGCGGCATCGGGCAGCGCGATACGCGCCTGCTCACGCTCGCCGTGCTGCGCGGCGCGCTCCACGGCATGGACGAGGACGACGCGAACCTCGTGAACGCCCGTGCGCTGGCCCAGGCGCGCGGCATCGACGTGCGCGAGCTCCGCCGTGAGGCGGGCGACTTCACGAACCTGATCCGCGTCGCGACGTCCGACGTCGCCGCCGTGGCCGGCACCCTGTTCGGCGCCGACAACCGGACGTGGCTCGTCCGGGCCCGCGGCCACGAGGTCGAGATCGAGCTGGCCGGCCTGATGCTGTTCGTCTG
This sequence comes from Gaiellales bacterium, assembly GCA_038321545.1. Taxonomy (GTDB): domain Bacteria; phylum Actinomycetota; class Thermoleophilia; order Gaiellales; family F1-60-MAGs149; genus VFJZ01. The sequence goes on along the minus strand of JBBQFB010000225.1, from coordinate 1,836 downwards.
GAACGACGACCGGCCGGGCATGATCGGCGCGATCGGCACGCTGCTCGGCGCGGCCCGCGTGAACGTCGCGAACATGAACGTGGCACGCAACCGCGACGGCGGCATGGCGCTGTCGGCGATCCAGGTGGACGGCGACGTCCCGCCGGCCACGCTGGAGGCGCTGCGCGCGACGCCGGGCCTGACCGGGCTGCGCGTGGTGCGCCTCGACTGACCGACGGGTCGGGGTAGGATGAGCCGACGATGGCTGGGGGTTGCGTGCGGCACGACGAGATGAACGGGTTCGGCGCGGGCGACCGGGCGACCGCCTCGTGATCCCGCTCGCGCGGCCGGACATCGGCCGGCGCGAGGAGGAGCTCGTGCTCGAGGTGCTCCGCTCCGGCGTGCTCTCGCTCGGCCCCGTCGGGCGCCGCTTCGAGGAGGATTTCGCCGCGTACGTCGGCACCCGCCACGCAGCCGCGGTGTCGAGCGGTACGGCCGGTCTGCACCTGGCCGTGCGCCTGGCCGGCGTGGGACCGGGGGACGAGGTGATCACGAGCCCGTTCTCGTTCGTGGCCTCCGCCAACTGCGCGCTCTACGAGGGCGCGACGCCGGTGTTCGCCGACATCGATCCGGTCACGTTCAACATCGACCCGGCCGCGGTCGAGGCGGCCATCACGCCCCGCACGCGCGCGATCGTGCCGGTGCACGTGTTCGGCCTGCCGTGCGACATCGAGGCGATCAACGAGATCGCTCGCAAGCACGACCTGGCCGTGATCGAGGACGCCGCCGAGGCGATCGGCGCCCGCCGTCGGGGCCGCCTGATCGGCACGCACGGCAACCCGGCCGTGTTCGCGTTCTACCCGAACAAGCAGATGACGACGGGCGAGGGCGGCATGGTCACGACCGACGACCCGGCCCTGCACGCCGGCCTCAAGAGCCTGTCGAACCAGGGCCGGTCCGACACCGGCGACTGGCTCGAGCACGACCGGCTGGGCTTCAACTACCGCCTCGACGACGTGTCGGCGGCGATCGGCGTCGCGCAGGTCGAGCGCCTCGACGAGATCCTCGCCTCGCGGGCCTCCGTCGCCTCCCGCTACGACGCGCTGCTGGGCGATATCGAGGGTGTCTCGACGCCGGCGGTGGTGGAGGGCGACGAGCGCTCGTGGTTCGTGTACGTGGTCGAGCTGCACCCGCAGGCCGACCGCAACGCCGTGATGGCGCGCCTGCAGGAGTCGGGCGTGGCCTGCAAGCCGTACCTGCCTGCGATCCATCTGCAGCCCTTCTATCGCGCCCGGGGCCACCGTGACGGCGAGCTGCCGATCTGCGAGGCGGTGTCCGCACGCACGCTCGCGCTGCCGTTCTTCGGCGCGATCACCGAGGACCAGCAGCAGACGGTCGCGACGCAGCTCGCGGCGGCAGTGGAGGCGTCATGGCGCTCGTAGCCGCGCTGCCGCATCCCGCCCAGCTGGCGCGGTCGACCACGGCCTACCTGCTCGCGCCGGCCCCGGTCGATGACGGTGTTGCGTACCTGACCGTTCCCCGGAAGTTCGGGGACGGGTCGTGGATGGCGCGCGTCTCGGGCGACCGGCTCGTCGTCCAGCGCGCCGCGGGTACCCGGGTGCTGGTGGACTCCGGCTGCGAGGTGGCCTCCGAGTGCAACGCCGTGCGCGCTCCGACCGGCGACGGCCTCGACGTGGTGTACGGCGTGCCGAATGACGGCGGCGGCGGCTACGTGGCCCGGGCGGGCGTCAACGGCCGCTCCCAGATCGTGTTCGCCGACGAGAGCGACGGCGGCGCGGTGCTCGCCTACACGGCGGCGACGGGCCGCTCCGTCTACGTCGCGAAGGCCGCGATCGT
>JBBQFB010000224.1:0-6268 GCA_038321545.1 Gaiellales bacterium | reverse complement strand
GCGAGATGACGTCCGACGCCGACTCGTTCCACCTCGTCCACGACCTCACCGTCCGCGAGGGCGACGACGAGGTGTTCTCACGGAGCTATCGCGCGTCGATCCCGCGCGATCACGTGTAGACGGGCTGCGCGCGGCGCGCCGAGACGGTGGCGATCGTCGCCGCAGTGGTTGCGAGCCCGAACGTCGCCGCGATCACGACGATGCCGGCCGCCGTCGTATCGGCCAGCGCCGACGCGCTGCCGAGGATCAGCGGCACGATCATCTCGAGGGTGCCGGTGGCGCCGAGCATGACGGCCGTGCCGGTGTCGACGTCGTTCGGGAAGTTGCGCGCGCTGGTCGCGACCACGACGGGGAACACGTTCCCGGCACCGCAGCCGATGATGAAGATCAGGACCATCGCCGCGGTCGCTCCGGGCACCAGCAGCAACAGCGTGGCAGCCGTCCCCGCGATCGCGGTCATCGGGATCAGCGACCAGGTCTCGAGACGGGCGCGGACCGCGATGAAGCGGCTCAGCGTGACGCCGACCCAGAACGCCATCGGGGCGGCGGCGGCGAGCCAGTCGGGCCAGCCGCGCGCCTCGTCCGCGTAGGTCGCAACCCACCCGACGAGTCCCGCTTCGGCCGCGATGTCGATGGCGATCACGGCCACCAGCAGCACGTACAGGCGGCGTCGCAGGAGTCCTCGCGCGCCGTGGCGCTCCGGGCTGTGCGGCAGCCGGCCCGCCGGTAGCGACCGGGCCAGCGGGATGGTGCAGGCGCAGAACACGGCGGCGACGGCAGGCGCCGCCCGCCAGCCAGGTCCGATGCCGACGAGGGCGCTGGCGATCAGCGGCCCTGCGATCGCGCCGACGCCGAAGAAGCCGTTGGCGAGCGCGAGCGAGCCGTCATCCGCCTCGGCCAGCGCCGAGTTGGCGGCGCCGGTGAGGAGGCCGCCGCCGAAGCTGAACACGAGCGCGGCACCGATCACGACTGCTCCGATCGGTGCCGCTGCCAGCAGCGCCAGGCCGATCGCGATCAACGTGGTGCCGGTGCCGAACGACGCGCGGCGCCCCCGCACGCGCGGCAGGCGGCTCGAGCTGAGGACGCCCGATCCCCAGCCGGCGCCGGCCGCCGAGATCGCGAGTCCGGTCCCCACATCTCCGACGCCGAGGTCGTGCCGGACGCCCGGCAGGATCGGCCCGAGCGATGCGGCAGCGACGCCGAAGCCGACGAAGGCGATCGAGCAGGCTCGCACGGTCGAGGGCACGAAACGCACGCTACGCGAACCTCTGCGGGGGGCGTGCCAGTCGACGCGGGCGGCGGTTGCGGACCCGTAGACTCCGACCGTGACAGACCTCCGAATCGCCGTGTGCGGGTGTGGCTTCATCTCCGACCTGCACGTCCGGGCCGTCCGCGACACCGGCCTCGGCCAGGTCGTCGGCGTCACCAGCCACCGCTTCGAGAACGCCCGCGTGTTCGCGGAGAAGCACGGCATCGAGCGCGTCACGACCGACTGGGAGACGCTCGTGACCGATCTCCGTGTCGACGCGATCGTGATCGGTACGCCCAACAACCTCCACGCCCCGCAGGCGCTGGCGGCGATCGGCGCCGGCAAGGCGGTCCTGGTCGAGAAGCCGATGGCGATGAACGTGGCCGAGGGCGAGCAGATGATCACCGCCGCACGCGGCGCCGAGGTCGAGCTGCTGGTCGCCCACATGTGGCGCTACCGCGACGAGGTGCGGGCGCTCCGGGCACGCATCGAGGCGGGCGAGCTCGGCCGGATCGTGCGTACCCACGGCTACGGCGTCCACGCCAAGTGGGGCCCGGCCGGCTGGTTCACCGACCCGGCGCTGGCCGGTGGCGGCGCGCTGATCGACATGGGCATCCACGCCATCGACACGGCGCGCTACCTGCTCGGCGATCCCGATCCCGTCCGCGTGCGGGCCTCGATCGGCACGGCGTTCGGCGAGTACGCCGTGGACGACGACGGCATCGTCCTCGTCGACTGGTCGGACGGCACGCGGTCGGTGGTCGAGTCAGGCTGGTGGGAGCCGCACCTGGGCGGCCTCGAGGCTGACACCGAGCTGTACGGCACCGGTGGCTACGCGCGGATCTGGCCCGACGAGCCGCCGGCCGGCTACGACCACTGCGCGCTGCCCATGTACGCGGCGCAGATGGACGACTTCCTGCGCCGGGTCGGCCCCGGCGACCACACACCGCCGATCGGGGCGCCGACGGCCGAGACCGGCCTGACGGCGCTCGCCATCGTCGAGCGCGCCTACGCCTCGGCGCGGGAGACGGCTTGAAGCTCGTCCTCGGCATCGACGCCGGCGCGACCACCACCGACGCCGTCGTGTGCACGCCGGACGGGACGGTGGTCGGCGTCGCCTCGGCCGGGCCGGGCAACTGGGAGGAGGTCGGCGTCGAGGCAGCGGTGGCCGAGATCGTCGCCGCCGCGCGGGCCGCAGGCGGTGAACCGCGGTCGCTGCACGCGGCCGGACTCGCGCTCGCCGGCGTCGACTTCGCGGGCGATGTCGAGCTGCTCGAGCCGGCGCTGAAGGCGGTCGGCATGCCGCGCCGGCGGGTCGTGGTCAACGACGCGTTCGGCGCGCTGCGGGCAGGATCGCCGGATGGCGTGGGCGTCGTCTCGTGCGCCGGCACCGGCTGCGTGAGCGCGGGCCAGACGCCCGACGGCCGCACGTTCCGCACGCTCGCGATCGGCTATGGCGAGGCCGGCGGCTCCTACGAGCTGGCCCGTGAGGCGGTGCACGCGATGGCGCGCTTCTACCACGGCACCGGCCCGGCGACGGTGCTCACACAGCAGCTGCCGGAGGCGCTCGGGATGCGCGACGCGAACGCGCTGTTTCGCGCCATCTCCCGCGACCACTACGTGCCGGCGCCGTGGCTGGCGCGCGTGGTGCTGGACGCCGCCATCGCCGGCGATGAGGTGGCGGCGGAGATCGCGGCGACGACCGGGAAGGGGCTGGCGTTCGCCGCCTACGGCGTTGCGGCCCGGCTGGGGCTGCAGGAGCCGTTCACCGTCGTGCGCTCGGGCGGCGTGCACCGGGCCGGCTGCCGGGCGCTGGATGATGCCTTCCACGCCGAGATCGCGGTGCGGCTTCCGCGCAGCACCGTCCACCTGCTGGAGGAGCCGCCCGCCGCCGGCGCCGCGCTGCTGGCGCTGGATGGGCTCGGCCGGGTCGGTGCCGACATGCGCGAACGACTGCTGAAAGGGGCCGTCCGATGAGCTTGATGCGTACCGAGATCGCCGAGCAGCCGGCTGCCGTCGAGCGGACGCTGGCGGCCACCCGGCCCGCCGCGGCGGCGCTGGCGGCCGACGTGCGAGCGCGTGGGTGCGACGTCGTGGTGCTGGTGGCGCGTGGCACCTCCGACCACGCGGCCATCTACGCGCGCTACCTGCTCGAGGCGCGCTGCGGGATGATCGCGAGTCTCGCCGCGCCCAGCCTCTACACCGCCTACCGGGCACCGGTCGACCTGTCGCGGGCGCTCGTGATCGGCGTCTCGCAGTCGGGCGAGACGCCCGAGATCAGCGCCTCGCTGGCGTATGCGAAGGAGCGTGGCGCCCTCACCGCGGGCCTCACGAACGGCGCCGGGTCGGGGCTCGCGCGGATGGCCGACCACGCGCTCGTGACGGCCGCGGGCGAGGAGCGCTCCGTCGCCGCAACGAAGACGTTCTCGGCGCAACTGGCGGCGGTTGCCGCGCTGGCCGAGGCGCTGGGCGCTGCGGGGCTGGATCAGCTCGACGCGCTCCCGGCGGCGATCGCCGAGGCGCTGGCGGCGGGGGAGGAACCGGCTCACGCGGCCGCGCCCGACCTCGTCACGGTCACGGACGCGGCGTGCGTGGCGCGCGGGTTCGCGTACACGGTCGCGCTCGAGGCCGCGCTGAAGCTGAAGGAGACCACCGGGTTGTGGGCGGAGGGGTTCTCCAGCGCCGACCTGCGGCACGGGCCGAAAACCGCCGCGGCCGGGCTGCCGGCACTCGTGTTCCACGGCGGCGGCCCGCTCGCCGACGATGTCGACGAGATGGCGGTCGAGCTCGCCGAGCGCGGCAGCCGCGTGATCTCGTTCGGTCCGGGTCGCGAGATCCCGGCGCCGGTGCTGAGCGAGGAGCTGGCGCCGTTCACGCTCGTGGTGGGTGCGCAGCTGCTCGCGGAGCGCGTCTCGATCCTGCGCGGACGTGATCCGGACCGGCCGCCGGGCCTGACGAAGGTCACCCGCACGCACTAGCGCCGCCGGGTTCGGGAGCAGCCCTAAACTGCCGCCATGCCGAAAGTGCCCATGCCGCAAGACGTGATCGACTTCATCAAGGAGCGCCGGCCGGGCATCGTCTCGACCGTGCGGCCCGATGGCTCCCCTCACGCGGCGACCGCCTGGTACATGTGGACGGGTGAGCACATCCTGATGAACATGGATCGCAGCCGGAAGCGGCTGAGCTACATGGAGCAGGAGCCCCGCATCGCGGTCACGATCATCGACGGCGACAACTGGGGCCGGTCCGTGACGCTGCTCGGCAAGATCGAGCGGTTCTACGCCGATTCCGAGCTGGCCGACATCGACAAGCTGGCGCTCCGCTACCAGGGGTACGTGTTCGAGGCGCGCGTGCGCGACTCGGTGACCGCGCTGATGAAGGTCGAGGAGTGGCACGGCTGGAACGTCGACCACATCTGGGGCTCCCCGGGGAAGACCTGATGGCTGTCGCGACTCCCACCGCCGAGCAAGTCGCTGCATTCCAGCGTGACGGCGCTGTGTTCCTGCCCGGATTTCTCGCACCGGAGCTGGTGGCGCAGCTCGCAGAGGGCGTCGAGCGGGACCTCGCCGAGCCGGGGCCGCTCGCGATCACGATGGCGCCGGCCGACGGCTCGGGCCAGTTCGTCGAGGACTTCTGCCGCTGGAGCGAGATCCCCGAGTACCGGGCCGTGGTCGAGACGAGCGGCATGGGCGCCGCCGCCGCCGAGCTGATGGGCTCGGGCGAGGTGCGTCTGTTCCACGACCACATGCTGGTCAAGGAGGCGGGCTCGTCGGTGCGCACGCCGTGGCACCAGGACCAGCCGTACTACTGCATCGACGGCTCGAAGACGATCTCGTTCTGGATCCCGCTCGACCCCGTCTCGCGCGCCGCGACGCCCGAGTTCGTAGCCGGGTCGCACGGCGGCAACTGGTTCATGCCGCGCTCGTTCCTGGCTGGCAGCGCGCTGGTGTTCGATGAGGGCACGCTCGAGGAGGTGCCCGATATCGAGGCCGATCGGGATGCGTTCCCGATCCTCGGCTGGGAGATGCAGCCAGGCGATGCGGTGGCGTTCAACATGCTGACGCTGCACGCGGCCGGCCCGGCCGACAGCCGTCGCCGCGCAGTCTCGTTTCGGCTGATCGGCGAGGACGTCCGCTACGGCCCGCGCCCGCACCGCACGTCGCCGCCGTTCCCCGGCCTGGACGACGAGTTGCAGGCGGGCGATCCGATGCGGGTGGATCGGCTGTTCCCGGTGCTGTACCCGTAACCGTCTGGCCGCGTCCGGCCTCAGGCGGATCCATGTTCTACCACCACCCAGCCCCAATGAGGTGGATCGCAGACCCGGCCGGCGCAGCCCGAAGCTGGTCAGCCCGAAGCGCCGCCTCGAAGACTGCGATCCGCCTCGTCCCGGGTGCGGATGGGGTCATCACCTGGCATTTGAGACGTCCCCCTGTCGCCTCCGCGCTGGCGGCTGGTGACGGCCACCGACGAAAGCCGCACACCGCCGCCGCTCCACCCACGCACGCCTGGCGTCTGCAATCCGCGACGGCTGCTCGTCCGACCTACGACCGACAAGCCGGCCCGGCGCACCGCTCCGGGCTGCGGCGCGGACCCCACTCATCGCAAGCCGCCGAACGCCTCACCAGCGCTCCTCCCAGCACCGAATACCCCATCCAAAATCCGCGGCACCAAGCGCAGCCTCGCCCGGCGCCGCTCGAACCGGCTCAGCCCGAAGGCTGCGATCCGCCTCGTCCCGGATCCGGATGGGGTCATCACCTGGCATTTGAGACGTCCACCTGTCGCCTCCGCGCATGCGGCTCTTGACGGCAACCGACGAAAGCTGCACGCCACCACCGCTGCACCCGCGCACGCCTTGCGTCAGCGATCCGACACGGCCGCTCGTCCGACCTACGACAGACACAGCCCAGGCCCGGCGCACCGCTCCGGGCTGCGGCGCGGACCCCACTCATCGCAAGCCGGCGAACGCCTCACCAGCGCTCCACCCAGTACCGAATACCCACCCGAAATCCGCGGCACCAA
>JBBQFB010000223.1:0-6279 GCA_038321545.1 Gaiellales bacterium | reverse complement strand
CATGCGTACCGCCATCTTCTCTACGTTTCCTCCCCGGGCGTGCGGCATCGGGACGTTTGCGTTTGATCTTCGGTCGGCGTTGTTGGAGGTGCCGGCGGTTGATGATGTGGTTCCGATCGTGGTGGTTGATGAGCCGTCCAGTCCGCAGTCGGCTGATGTGTTGGCGACGGTGAATCAGTCGGTTCGGGGTGACTATTCGCGGGCTGCGCGGCTGCTTGGTCATACGGATGTTGATGTGGTGCTTTTGCAGCACGAGTTCGGGATTTTCGGCGGTCCGGATGGGGATTACGTGCTGTCGTTCGTGGAGGGCCTTGGGCAGCCGTTGGTGGTGTCGTTGCATACGTTGTTGTCGGAGCCCAGCGGGCATCAGCTGGAGGTGCTGACGGCGCTTTGTGGGCGGGCGGAGCGGGTGATGGTGATGACCGATACGGCGCGTCGGGTGCTGGTCGAGCTGGGTGCGTGTCCGGCGACGAAGATCCGGGTGGTGCCGCATGGTGCGCCGGCGGTGCTGGAGCGGCGCCGGGCGGAGCTCGCGACCGGTCGCCGGCCGCGGTACGTGGCGCCGATGCCGGGCGGGTATGAGCGGTTGCGGGAGCGGTTCTTGTTGTCGACGTTCGGGTTGCTGTCGGCCGGTAAGGGGATCGAGACGATGCTGGATGCGATGCCGGCGATCATCGAGCGGCATCCGGAGGCGTTGTATCTGATCGCCGGGCGGACCCATCCGCAGGTCGCGCGTCGCGATGGCGAGGCGTACCGGTTGCAGTTGGAGCGCAAGGTGGTTGATCTCGGGTTGGAGGATCACGTTGATTTCGATGACCGGTTCCTGTCGATCGATGAGCTGGCTGATCTGCTGGCGGTGACGGATGTGTTCGTGACGCCGTATCGGAATCGGGAGCAGATCGCGTCGGGGGCGTTGACGTTTGCGATCGCGGCCGGCTGTGCGGTCGTGTCGACGCCGTACTGGTATGCCGAGGATGTGCTGTCGTCCGGTGCCGGCCGGATCGTGCCGTTCGCCGACCCGGCCGCGTTCGCGGCTGCGGTGTGCGACCTCGCGTCCGATCCGGCCGCGCTCGCGGCGGCCCGCGCGGAAGCCCGCCGGATCGGTGCCGATCTGGCCTGGTCGTCCGTCGGCGAGGCAACCGCCGAGGTGCTCGACGAAGCGGCGGCGCGCGTTCATTCCCCTGCCGGCGGCCGGGCCGAGGACCTGAACCCTGCGGGGTCGATCCAGTACGCGTGAACCCCTCCCGTCCCAGCCCTCGAGACTGGCGGCTCGTACTCGAAGGCCGGCGACTGGCATTCCCACGTCATCACCGACGGCCCGCTCGTGACCGGTCAGAACCGGCCTGCTCCTGGGCGCGACGAGCTAGCTCGGCTTGGAAAGCGACGCAGCGCCCGGTCGTGTTGACAGGAGGTCGGGCCATCTGGTACTAGCTCCGAGGCGGGAGAACGGAGGAGCCATCATGTTCGACACGCCGACCAACGTGTACGAGGGGCTGCAGAGGGACGTCCCGCTCCACCCGTGGGGCGTCGCCGACCGGCCCTTCGCCGGGGCCGGCGGATGAGTGCCATCGTCGTCCGCCCGGTCACGGCCGCGATCGGCGGCGAGGTCACCGGAGTCGACTTGCGCGCGATCGACGACGCCGCCGTCGCCGCGATCCGCGCCGCGCTCCTCGAACGCCTCGTCCTCGTGTTCCGCGGGCAATCGCTCGCCCCGGCCGATCACCTCGCGTTCGCGCGTCGCTTCGGCGAGCTCGAGCCGCCGCACCCCGTCTTCGCCCACCTCCCCGAGCACCCGCAGGTGAGCGTGCTGGAGAACCGCGACGGCGTCGGCGTCAACAACGACGAGTGGCACACCGACGTGTCCTTCCGGGCCGACCCGGCACTCGGCTCGGTCCTGTACGCGCGAATCGTCCCGGCCATCGGCGGCGACACGCTCTGGGCCAACATGTACGCCGCCTACGACGACCTCGCCGAGCCGCTGCGGCAGGCGATCTCCGGGCTTCGCGCCATCCACGATGTCTGCGGCGGCGGCCCCTTCGGCCGTGTCGCGAACTATCGCGAGATCGTGCTCGCCGGCCCTGACGGGCACCGGCGCCTGGCCGAGATCGAGCGCGACTTCCCGCCGGTCTCTCATCCGGTCGTGCGCGTCCACCCCGAGACCGGTCGCCGGGCGCTGTTTGTCAACCGCTCCTTCACGACCCGCATCGAGGGGCTCTCGAAGCTCGAGAGCTCGTGGCTGCTCGGGCTGCTGCTCGAGCACGCGGAGCAGACGACGTTCCAGATGCGCCACCGCTGGCAGGCGGACGACGTGATCGTTTGGGACAACCGGTGCACGCAGCATCTCGCCGTCGCAGACTACGGCCCCGCCCACCGTCTGATGCACCGCATCACGGTGCTCGGCGACAACCCGGTCTGAACAGCGCGCGACCGCGTCCCGACCGATCCACCGATGTCTCGTCTGGCGGCCGTCATGCGGGCGACTCAGGCCTGCCGTCCGGTGATCGCCGTGCGGGACATCACCAGCCGATCTGGTCGTCACCGCCTTCGAGCGCGACGCCGAGGCCGTCGGCGATGCGGTTCACATAGGCGTAGTACGCCGCGATCATGCAGACGTCGAGGATGTCCCGGTCGCTGAGGCCCTCGCCGCGCATGGCACCGAGATCGGCCTCCACCACCTCCCACGGCGTGCGCGTGAGCTTGACGCAGTAGTCGCAGATCGACCGCTCACGCGGTGTCAGATCTGCGGCGGCGTAGTCTCGCACGACCGCATCGGCGAGGCCGGGGCGCTTGCGCTGGGTGAGGCGAGCCAGACTGACCGCATGGTGGCGGATTCAATACAGGCACCGGTTCTCGACCGACACGACGACCCCGATCATCTCGCGTTCCGGGCGGGGCAGGCCGCTCTTGCCGAACATCAGCGTCGTGTACAGCTGTGCGTGGTCGCGAAGGGTGGGCGGGTTCAGGCTGTGGATCTTCAGGATGTTGTCGACGACGCCCGTCTGCGGTGCTCGGTAGGTGTCGTACAGCTCTGCCAGCTCGCCGACGGCGGCATCCTCGGCGATGACCTCGATCCAGGCCTGTCGATCGTCGCTCATTCGGTCTGCAGCTCCCCGGCGGTGGCGGCCGCGAAGCCACCGCGGCCACGATAGATGACCATCAGCACCACACCGATCGCGATCCAGATCGCCGACATCCACCAGACCTTGTCGATCCACCAGATCGGCGGAACGTCCTTGACGACGCCGTACAGGGCAAGAAGGCTGGTGAGTGCGCCGACGACGCCGGCCAGGGCGAGACCGGCGCGTGACGCGCCCGGCTGGCCGACGAATCCGGTCACGCTGACGGCCAGGTAGACGATCACCAGCAGGAAGCCGCCGATCGTCGCGCCCCACTGGAAGGCACCGAACCACTCGCCGAGGTCACCTGGCGTCGTCACGACCAGACCGTTGCGGGCGTGCACGACCAGGACCCAGACGATCGAGATGACCGTCAGGAAGGCGGAGGCGGCGGCGGGGGTCTTGTACTTCGGGTGCACGTAGGCGAGCACTCTCGGCAGCCGGCCGTCGCGGGCGAGCGCGAAGATGCCGCGGCTGGTGCCGGTGGCCGTGCCGAGCGTGACGGCGGCGATGTCGATCACCACCAGCCACTGCACCAGCTCGCCGAAGTGCGCGCCGCCCAGATCCGGGTTCGCAGCGGCGGCGTAGATCGGCGGGAAGTTCTCCGGCTTCAGCATCTCGCCCAGATCGAACCCGAACGCCGCCAGCGTCGCGTAGGCGACGACCACGTAGAAGACGGTGGACACGCCGACGCTGTACAGCACGGCCCGCGGCACGTTGCGGCCGGGGTCGGCCGTCTCCTCCGCCAGGTTGGCCGCCGTCTCGAAGCCGATGAACATGATCACCGCGTACAGGATCCCGTAGAAGATGCCGGTCGCCGTTGACGAGCCCGGATTGAGCGCGTCGATGGAGTTGCCGGCGGTGCCGCCCTTCGCGATCACGTACACGCTGAAGCCGAACACCACCACCATCGACACCAGCGCCAGTGCCAGCTGCGCACGGGTCGAGATCTGTACCCCCAGCACCGACATCACGAAGGCCACGATCCAAAACCCGATGGCGAGCCAGTACCAGCCGATGTCTCCGTGGCCGTTGCTCGACAACGTGAAACTGAGGAACCCACCGAACGCCAGGCCGATCCCGAGCGTCAGCGTCAGCATGCCGCCGTAGTAGATCCAGCCGGCGAGGAACCCGGCCTGCTTCCCGAACGCCTCGGTGACGTAGTCGTACAGCGATCCGGCCGCATGGATCCGCTTCGCGAACCGCGACACGATCCAGCCCACGCCGATCATCCCGACGGCCGCGAGCAGGATCGAAATCGGCGTCGCGATGCCCGCGCCCTTGCCGGAGAACGACGCACCGGCGATCGTCGGGATGAAGAACGCCGCCGCGAACGTCGGGCCGATGAAGCCCACCGCCTGCGCGATCACGTCTGCGAGCCGCAGATTGCCCTTGCCGAGCTCTGCGCCGTGCTCCGGTGCCGCCATTCTCTCCCGCTCCTCTCGCCGCAACGGCGCGATCATACCCAGCATCGCCAGCCGGCGCGAGGTTGTCGCCGGTCGCGGAGCTGACCGTCAGCTTGGCGTCGCGCGATCTCGTCTTCGAGGTGACGCGATGCCCGCTGCCCGGCCCGCGTCAGCTCGCTTCGTGGCGGAGTTGGCGTTCGCGGAGGTCGTCGATCGTCCAGCGGAAGCCGAGGTCGACGATTGTCCCGTCCGGGTGTGGCCGGGTTGATTCGGCGAGGGCGGCGGTGACGACCGCCGTGTGGGTTTGGCGGTCGCCGACGGCGCCGAGCGTGAGGCCGAACGGGTGCTCGACGAGACAGGCGAGCGACGGCCTGACGATCTCGGTGATCTCGCGGACCTGGGTGATCGAGACGGTTGCCAGGCCGTGGTCGTCGAACACCCGCTGGAGCAGCCCAACTGACTGCTGGCAGATCGGTCAGGAGGGGACGAGCAGCACGAGGTCGACGGCGTCCGCGAGCAACGCTCTGGCGACCGTCGGGCCCGAGTCGTGCAGAAGCGGCTCGGTGTCGGGGATGTAGCCCATGAACGAGAAGGCACGAGGCGCGACGCTTCTCACTGTGCCTGCTGCGGCGAGCTGGTGGAGGGTGCGGAGCGGGAAGACGACATCGGGGTCTTGATACGCCCGGCGCGTGTCATAGCCGCCGTGGGCGAACCGGAGGCGGGTCGACTCGGCTGGGATCACCCGGTAGCTTGGATCGCCGTCGTCGCCGAGGTCGAACCGGTCCTGCCCCTTCAGGTAGGCGCCGGCGCTGGTGACGAGGGCGACGCGCAACTCCGCCAGCGGCCGGCCGGGCGGGTTGCGCGACGAGGGCTCGGCGGCCGCTCGCCAGCGGAACGCCGGGTAGAAGTTGTCGCGGACGTGCTCGTACTCGGTCTGCGCGAAGCCGCGGTACTCGCCCATGGCCGTCGGAGCGGATTGGTCCTTCATACAGTCGGTGCCTCAAGGCTGCGGGGAACTTGCTCTCGGCATCGTAGACCGGCAGGCCGACGATCTCGCAGCCGGCGCGCGCAAGGTCGAAGCCAATCATGCCGGCCGTGCGGGGCTCGGGCTCGGCCGGACTGCCGGCGACCGTGGACGAGACGGCCACCGGCCTGCCTCGCCGACCGCCTAGACTCCGAGGTCGCCGATGCCGACGTTCACGCTCAGCCCGCGAATCCGCACCTCGCCGTTCTATCCGGCCGTCGTAGAGGCGGGCATGACGGGCTTCAGCGTGTACAACAAGATGGTCATGCCGACGTCGTACGGCGACCTCGCGGCGGAGTATCGCCGGCTGGTCGAGGGCGTCGCGATCTGGGATGTTGGGTGTGAGCGCCAGGTCGAGGTGACCGGGCCGGACGCAGCCGCGTGCGTGCAGTACCTGACCGCGCGCGACCTCTCCACATTCGCCGTCGGGCAGGGCAAGTACGTCGCGATGTGTGATCACGACGGCGTGCTGCTGAACGACCCGGTCCTCCTTCGACTCGCCGATCGCTACTGGTTCTCGCTGGCCGACAGCGACATGCTGTTGTGGGTGAGGGCGGTGGCACGCGAGCGTGGCTTCGATGTCGAGGTCTGTGAGCCGGACGTCTCCCCGCTCGCGATCCAGGGCCCGCGCGCCGAGGACCTCGCCGTTGATCTCTTCGGCGAGGCCGTGCGAGCGATCCGGTACTTCTGGTTCGTCGAGACGACGCTGGAGGGGATCCCGCTGGTGCTCTGT
>JBBQFB010000222.1:0-6309 GCA_038321545.1 Gaiellales bacterium | reverse complement strand
AAATCCTCTCACCCCGACTACGGAAGCCTTGCAATCGCAGGGCTTTCGTCGTTCCTGGCATCAGTCGCCCAGCCCCTCTTGCGGGCGTTTCGGTCACAGGGAGCAGTGCCTCGGCCGACGCAGGCGGAGGTTTCACGGCTGCGGCTGCGAACAATGGCCGAGGAGTCTCGCAAGCCTGCGTGACGAACGACTTCCCGAGGCGATCGCATGCACTTCAGCGACTTCATCGAGACCATCGGCAAGGCGATCGACGCCCTCGGCGTGATCGTGGTCGTGATCGGCCTCGCATACGCCACCTTCGCCTTCGCGCGGCCACCGGCCCGCAGCAGTGGCATGACCGCGTACCGCAGCTACCGGCAACGCATTGGACGCGCGATCCTGCTCGGCCTCGAGCTCCTCGTGGCGGCGGACATCATCCGCACCGTCGCGGTCTCGCCCTCCTTCCGCAGCGTCGGCGTGCTCGCCGTCATCGTCGCGATCCGTACCTTCCTCAGCTTCAGCCTCGAGCTCGAATTGACCGGCCGGTGGCCCTGGCAGCCTTCGCCGGCCCCGCCGTCGAGCAGCGCCCTGTCGACCGGGAAGGACGTGGCCTGAGGCGGCGACGGGTGCCCTGGCCCGTCCACACCCTGGGCAGGTCGCCGACGGTCAACGTCCGCATTGGCGCTTGCCAAAAGCAGCACGGCAGAACGATCACCGGCCCGCTGCGGTCATCGGGCGTGCGTCGCGCTGATCGGCCCCGGCCGCCCGGGGGTACCATCGGGCGGATGTGGCCGAAGCTGGTGCTCTCCTGCCTCGTCGGGCTGACGGTTGCCGTCGGCATCGGCCTGAAGCTGCTTCTCGGCTAGCGCGCCGCTGCACGGCACGGCGCGCGCGAGACGTGGCGAAGCGTCCGGTCCGACACGAGAGGTGCTCTCACGGCGCGGGGTCGCCACACTGGCTGCCGAGTGAAGGCCGCGGCTCCACGAACGGGAACGTCAGCGGACGAGGACGCGGTCGACGTCGAACGACGTCACGCCGCCCAGCCGTAAGGCCGCCCCCGGCCGGGCCACGCGGACGCGGAGCGCGATCCAGCGGCCGCGTCGGGCCGAGCGCGGGAACCGCACGACCGTGGTTCCGAACCGCGCGACGACGGCGCGTCGTGACGGCGTCGTGCGCGGCCGCACGCGCAGGGTGAGCGTGACGGCGTGCCTCGCGGCGGGCAAGACCAGCCGGAGTGCGTGACGGGTCCGAATCAGGCGGCGACGGGGCTCGGACAGCCAGGGCACGTGGATCGCCCGCGGCGCGGTTGCCGAGAGGTTGCCGGCGGCATCGACGGCCCGGACGTCGTAGGTCGTGCGGCTGCCCGGCGGAGCCGCGCGGTCGACGAACCGGCGCACGCCGGCGGGCGTCCGGCCGATCTCGATGCCGCCACGGAGGATCCGATAGCCGGCGACGGCGACGTCGTCCTGCGCCGCCGTCCACGACAGCGTCACGGTGCGGGACCGCACCAGCCGGACGGCGAGCCGCGGCACGGTCGGCCGGACCGTGTCGGTGATGAACGCCGTGTTGGCCGCGAGGTCATCGACCAGCAGGTCGAACGTGCCGGGCCCGCCGAGCTCGATCGCCGCGATCGGTGCCGCGCCGGCCGCCAGGTGGGTCGTGAGCTCCGGCCGCTGCCGCCCGTCGAGCCAGACCTCGGCCATCCCGGTGCCGGTGTCCGCGTGCACCTGCAGGTCGTGCCACTGGCTGCTCGCCGGCTGCACCGCGCCGAGTCGGCCGCTCGCATCGAGCGCCGCGGCCAGGACCGTGCCGGTGGCCGAGCGCAGCGCCACGAGCGGGACGCGGTTCGCCGCGCGCGTGGCGATTCGGAACCGGAGCCGCACGAACAGGTGCGGCGTTGGTTCGGGCAGCGCGATCCGCCCGTGTGCGCCGGACGGCAGGTGCAGCGCCCGGTTCACGCGGTCCCAGCCCAGGCCGGCGGCCGGCGCGAAGCGCTTCAGCGATGCCGGCGTGTCGAAGCTCTCGCGCAGGACGATCGGCGTGTCGACGGTGGCGGGCGGCGACAGCCCGGAGACGTTGGCGGCCGCGTCTCGGGCCTGCACCGCATACGTGTAGCTGGCGAGCCCGTCGACCGTCGTATCCACGTAGGAGGTGGTCGGGCCGGTCACCGCGATCAGTCGGCCGTTGCGGAAGACCTCGTAGCCCGCCACCGCGACGTCGTCCTGGCCCGGCGACCACGAGAGGGCGACCTGGAGGCCGTTGACCGCGTGGGCGGCAAGGATCGCCGGCGCGCTCGGCGCGACGATGTCGCCGATCGGCAGCGGGTCGGCCGCGACCTCGTCGAAGTCGGCGTTGAACGACTCCGGGAAGGTCGTCCCGAGCACCACCCGTGCGATGGGCAGGGCGCCGAGCGCCGGCGATCCGCCGAGGCCGGCTACCGGCCCGCCGTCGAGCTCGATCGCGAGGCCCGGCGACGCGCCGGTCGTGGCCCGCACCCGCAGCGTGTGCCACGCGGTGTCGTCGATCCGGTCGAGCGAGGTCTGACAGACCGGCGTCACCGACGTACCGACGACGTCGCAGAGCTTGCCGGTCGCGTTCTGGCTGAACACCGTCACGATCCGGCCGCCCGCCGCGTTCGTGAACGTGACCAGGTTGGCCTGCGTCGTGTGGGAGCTGATCCGGACGTCGAGGAGTGCCTCGAGCGTCCCGAACGGCGCCGCCAGCGTACGGCTCGCGAAGGCGGTGCCCGCGGCCGGCCCGACGTGCAGTCCGAACCCGCCCACGCGCGCCGCCGCCGGGACCACGGACGCGGGGCCGGCGTGGCTCGTCCATCCGGCCAGGTCGCCCGACTCGAAGGTGTCGAGGAACGCGATCGAGTGCGACGTCGCGACCACCGGCGCGGACGGGGCGCTGACGTGGCCGGCGCCGTCGCGGGCGCGGACGACGTAGGCGTAGACCACGCCGGCCTGGACGGAGGTGTCCGTGAACGTCGTGTCGCCGGCCGTCGCGCCGATCAGGACCCCGTCGCGCAGTACGTCGTAGCCGGTCAAACACCGACGTCGTCACGCGGCGTCGACCACGTCAGGCCGATCGCCGTCCGCGAGACGGCGCCCTCGGCGAGGTCGGCCGGCGCCGCCGGCGGGTCCGTGTCGGCCGAGCCTCTGCAGGGGACGGCTCCCGAGTCGAGCACCTGACCGCCGCTGTCGACGAACCGGAACCCGAACCCGTGCGGGTTGAGCTCGGCGCGCAGCGCACCGAACGTGTCGCCGGTGAAGGCGACGAGGCGCGGGTCGGGCCCCGGCGCCTGCCTCGAGTGGCCGGTGGTGCCGACGACGAACTCCGTCGTGCCGTTCACCGGCGCGAACCGCTGGTAGGAGTGGTCGTGGCCGTTCAGCACGATGTCAGCCCGGCCCGCGAGCGTGCTCCACAGGTTCGCGGCGACGCTCCCGGGTAGCGGTTCGCCCTCGGGACCGGCGTTCTGCGCGGGGTGGTGGTAGAAGGCCAGCGTGCAGCTGCCGGCCGGAACCCCGGCGAGGTCGGCCTGCAGCCAGGAGAGCTCCTGGGCGCTTCGCGCCGGGCCCAGCTGCGTGTTCGAGTTCAGGGCGATCAGGTGCCACCCAGGCACGTCCACGCTGTAGTAGTCCGCGCCGGTGCCCCAGTACCCCACGTACCCGCTGTTGCCGAGCACCGGGTCGTACTCGTGGTTGCCGATCACCGGGTTCGTGATGGCGTTGAACCGGTCGAACCAGCGGTGCGTGGCCTCGCCGTACCAGTTGTAGAACTCGGCGATCGTGCCGTCGTCGTACACGTCGCCGAGGTACAGCAGCATGTTCGGCGACCAGCTCGCGATCTCATCGGTGACCGTCGTGGCGGCGGCCTCGCCGCTCGCGCCGTCGCCACCGGCGGCCAGGGTGAACGGGCGATCGGCGGCGGGCACGGTTCCCTGCCGTGGCGCGAACGTGCCGGGCGCCGGCGGTGAGCCGGCGTTGGCGATCGTGATCGGGAAGGTCACCTCCGGCGTCGTCGTCGCGCCGGCGCTTGCCGACACCCCGAGGAGGTGCGGCCCGCTCGGGTAGCGGGTCGTCGGCCACGTGAACGCGTAGGGCGGGTCGAAGGCGATCAGCAGGTGCGCGCCGTCCAGCGTGTAGTTGACGCGGCTGGGACTCCCCGTCGTCGAGTCGGGGGCGATCACGACGCCGTCGCCGGTGACCGTCGCGGGCGGCGTCAGACAGACAGAGACCGCCCCGCTGGTGCTGCAGGCGGCGTGGGCCGGCCCCGCTCCGGCGACTGCGAGGACGACGGAGCAGAGGAGGATGCGGCAAATCACGGCGCCGCCGGCGGGGATCCGGCTGCTACCGGGCGTTCGGACACGCCACCACGGTAAGCGTCGCCAGGAACGCGCCGATCAGCCGGGTCCACGCCAGGTGGACCCGGGCTCCGACGTCCGCCGAGCCGGTGCCCTACGGTGCACGCTTGGAGGCGGCATCGTCGCCGAACGCCTCCAGCGGGACGATCAGCCCGTCCGCGACGGCGCGGGCCGCTGCGGCTGCCCTGGTCGGGACGTCGAGCTTCAGGAGCACGCTCTCGACGTACGTGCCGACGGTGCGCGGCGAGATCCACAGCCGCGAGCCGATCTCGGCGTTCGACCAGCCCGACGTCAGCATCGTCAGCACCTCGAGCTCGCGGCGCGTCAGCTCGATCGCGATCGTCTCGGCCTCCACGAACAGGACGGCGTCGCACCCTTCGAGGCCCGCGGAGCGGCACGGTGTGATGCCGACGCGGTGCCAGCGACGGTCGTCGGCCGGCCACAGGAAGCGCGTGCTCTGCCGGCCGTCGCGCGACGTGATCGCGTGGGCGAGGCGGGGGAGATGCGCGTCGGCGTCCAGCAGCGGGTGCGTCGCCACGCCCGCGAGCGGCGTCACCGCACCGTCGCGGGAGAGGGCGACCGCGAACGCGCCGGGCTGCAGCAGCGACAGCAGGAACCGCGCCGACTGGGTCGCGTCGGCGACGTTCGCGAGCGTCGAGCACAGCGCCGACACGACGTCGCGCTCGGCGTCGGACGGGTGCCGCTTGTCGGAGGTCGACAGGTTCAGCAGGCCCGTCTCGCGGCCCGAGGCCGTCCGCAGGCACATCGTCATGCCCTCGCTGTAGCCGGCCGGCACCAGCATCTCGGCGATCGTGCGCACCGCCAGCGCGTCGCCGGGGACGTCTTGCATCCGCACCGGATAGCCGGTCACGTGCATGTTCAGGGAGCGGATCTCCTCCTCGAACAGCGGCCCGTGGAAGTGGTTCAGCATCTCCTCGGGATAGCCGACGTTCGCCAGCACGGTGCGCGAGCGGTCGAACGGATCGAACACGCCGATCGCTGCGTGGTCGTACGGCACGACGTTCCGGAGCTCCTCGAGCACCGCAGCTGCCCGCTCGGCAGGCGCGAGCGGCTCCGTCGCTGCACGCGCGACGCGGGCGATGTCCTCGTAGGCGACCTGACCCATCAGTCACCGCAGTATGGGCGTATCGACGAATACCCGTCAATCGACGGGTTGCGGGCACACACCCTGATCGCGACCATGCCAGTGGCGGATTCCGCCCCATTGCCGTGCCCGGGAGTGCCGGCGATGGAACAACGGAGGAGAGGTGCGTAGCCCTATGCGCGATTCCGTAGTTTCGCGGCGTGTGACGTGGCTGCTGGTGTGTGGCGCCCTGGCGCTGACCGCAGCAGCGTGCGGCGGGTCCGGCAAGTCGTCCACCACGGCCGCCAGCAGCGCAGCCGATACGGCTGCTGCGGCCCCCGCCGGCAGCTCGGCGGCGGCCCCGACCGGCGCCCCGATCGTGATCGGCGGCCCGTTCGCCCAGACCGGCCCGGCCGGCATCGCCGACCACAAGGACTGCTGGAACGGCAGCCAGATGGCGATCGACGAGATCAACGCGGCGGGCGGCGTCAACGGCCGGCCGCTCAAGCTCGAGGTCACCGACATCGACATGCTGACGCCCGAAGGCGTCCAGACCTCGTTCCAGACGCTGGCCGACAAGAAGGTCGACGCCATCGTCTCCCCGTTCGTGATCACCTACCAGCCGGCGCTCGACGTGTCGGCGGCAGCGGGCATCCCGTACCTCTCCGGCGGCACGTCGTCGCCGACGGTCGCGGCCGCCAAGGCCAACCCCGACAAGTACTGGAACTTCGTCCAGGATCCGTCCGAGGCGTACTACGGCTCCGGCTTCATCCAGTCGCTCGACAAGCTCGTCGAGAAGGGCAGCTGGACGCCGAAGAACAACAAGGTCGACCTCGTCGTCGGCGACTCCGAGTACAACCAGCTGATCGGCAAGGGCGCG
>JBBQFB010000221.1:0-6349 GCA_038321545.1 Gaiellales bacterium | reverse complement strand
CTGTCGAAGGTGTGCGGTCTGGCCGGCCTCCGGATCGGCTGGGCGGTTGGCCCGGCGCTGCTCGTCGACGACGTGCGCGGGTACCACGCCGCTGCCTCCCGCTGCCCGGCTGCGGTCTGTCAGGAGCTCGCGCTGGTCGCCCTCGAGCACCTCGACGCGCTGCTGCGCCGCACCTGCGATCTCGTGCACGACAACCTCCAGCACCTCGCGGCGCTGATCGACCGGCACCCGGTCTGTCTCCTGGACGTGCCCGACGGCGGGTCGCTCGCGTTCCCCGCCATCCCCGTCGACGACGTCGACGCGTGGTGCACGCGACTGGCGCTGGAGTACGGCCTGCTGATCGCGCCCGGACCGGCGTGCTTCGGGATTCCCGGACGGGTTCGCCTGAACCTGGCCGCCGACCGGTCCTACTGGCGCGCGGCCCTGCCGTTGCTCGATATCGAGCTGGCCTCGGCCGCGGGCGGCGGGACGTGGTGAGCGATCCGCGCTGCGATCAGCAGCAGCTCGGTCCTGCCGGGAGCGGTCCGGAATCGGCGCACCTCGGCGCCGGCCGGTGCGGTCGCACCGACGGGTACCAGGACGAGGTCGGCCGGGCCGGTCAGCCCGTGCTCGATGTCCGGCCGGATGCGGTCGATCACGTGACCGACGCCGATCGCGAGGCCGGGCTCGGCAGCGATGCGCACGCGCGCCCCGGCGGGTACGTCGGCGAGACCCAGCTCGACATCGACCATCACGCTCGCGCCCACGCCGAGCACCTCGGCGCGGGGCAGCCGGGCGCGCACCTCGTCCAGCTCGATCTCGGCCGCCAGCACCAGGCCCGACATGGCGGGATCGATCGCGGCAAGCGCCAGCCGGCGGGTGGCGGCCGGCACCAGCGGGACGACCGCGGCGCCGATCCACGGCCATGGCTGACGGGGCTCGACGATCACGATCGCATGGCGCCCGGCGGAGCGGTACCGACCGCCGGTGCCGCGCTCGACGATGCCGGCGTCGGCGAGCAGCTCGAGGGCGGCGCGCACCGTGTTGCGATGGGCCCCCGTGTCGCCCGCCAGCGCGCGCAGCGACGGCAGCTGCGCGCCCGCCGCCTCGTCGTCGAGCGCCGCCGCGAAGGCGTCGGCCAGACGCAGGGCTCGATCGGATTGCGACCCGCGGCCGAGCGCGTCGACGACCCGCCGCGACAGATCGTCCGAGGTCGTCTGCATGCCCACGCGGCGCAGGATAGTGGCATTCGCCAACAGTGGTACACAAGTGGTATGTTTTCCGCCGTGGAGGATGGGTGATGGAGGACGCGCGGACCGTCGGCGCCGTTGCGAGCCAGGCGGCTGCAGTGCGGCGCGCGCAGCTGCGGCGCCAGCTGCGGCGGGGCCTGACGCGCGGTGCGATCGCGCTCGTGATCTTCATCTGCGTCGGACGCCTCGTCCAGCAGGCGGTCCTCGACAAGGCCCAGTTCCTGAGCGTGACGATGAACGGCATCACGTTCGCCGGGCTGCTGTTCGTCGTGGCGAGCGGCTTCACGCTGGCGTTCGGCCTGATGCGCGTGGTCAACATGGCGCACGGCTCGCTGTACCTGCTCGGCGGGTACCTGGCATTCCGGATCCAGGACCAGGGCGACGTGTTCACCGGCGGCGAGCCAAAGCACAGCTGGTGGCTGTCGGCCCTGATCTCGTCGCTGATCATCGGCATCGTCGGCCTGCTGGTCCAGCAACTCCTGCTGCGCTGGAACCAGGGCGAGATGCTGCAGCAGGCCCTGATCACGATCGCCGTCAGCGTGATCGCGACCGACCAGATGCTGTCCAACTTCGGCGGGCTGCCCGAGGCGATCAAGAAGCCGTCGGCGATGGAGGGCGCGTTCGACCTGCACCTGTTCGGCGTGACGTACCCGAAGGACCGCATGTACATGCTGTTCTTCGCGATCATCATCGGCATCCTGCTGTTCGCCTGGGTGCACCACACCCGGATGGGGATGATCGTGCGCGCCGGCGTCGACGACCGCATGATGGTCAGCGCGCTCGGCGTGAACATCGAGCGGGTGTTCGCGATCTCGTTCTTCGTCGGCGCGCTGCTGGCAGGCTTCGGGGGCGTGCTCGGCGGCACGACGCTCAGCCTCGCGCCCGGTCAGGACGGCACCTTCCTGGTGTGGTCGCTGGTGGTCGTGATCGTCGGCGGCATGGGCAGTCTCGGGGGCGCCGCCGTCGGTGCGCTCCTGCTCGGCCTGGTCTACAACTACTCGGCCGTGTATCTGCCGCAGCAGTACACCAACTACTCGATCCTGCTCGTGTTCGGCCTGCTCGTGATCGTGCTCGCCGTGCGCCCCCTCGGGCTGTTCGGGCGGCCGGCATGAGTACCGTGCGCTTCCGCGGCGACGCGATCCGCGCGGTCGTGCTGGTGGTGCTGGTCCTCGTCCCGCTCGTGCTGTCGGACTTCCACACCCTGGTGATCGGCGTGAAGGCGCTGTGGATCGGGATCGCGGCGCTCAGCCTGATCTTCCTCGCCGGCTACGGCGGCATGGTCTCGCTCGCCCAGACCGCCATGTACGGCGTCGCCGGACTGACGATGGCGAACCTGTACGCCCGCCACGACTTCACCGACTGGACGGCCGTGGCGATCGGCATCGTCGTCGCCGTGATCATCGGCCTGATCGTCGGCGCGGTCGCGAGCCGCACCGAGGGCATCTACTTCGTGATGCTCACGCTCGCGGTGGGCGTGTTCGTCAACAAGCTGTTCGAGCAGGAACCGAAGCTGTCGGGCCACGCCGGCATCTCCGACGTCCGGCCGCCCGCGATCGTCGGCGATCCGAACAATCACCAGACGCGGCTCTACTACGCGGCCCTGATCGTCGCGGTGCTGCTGTACCTGATGGTGCGCTACATCATCCGGACGCCGTTCGGGATCGCGCTGCAGGGCGTGCGCGACGAGCCGGTGCGCATGCGCGCGCTGGGCTTCAACATCGGCCTCTACCGCACGCTCGCGTTCGGTCTGGCCGCGTTCATCGCCGCGATCGCCGGCATCTTCAGCGTCTGGTACAACACGCAGATCTCGCCCGCGTCGATCGACCTGACGCGCACGAACGACGTCCTGATCGTGGCCGTCATCGGCGGGCTGTACCGGCTGGAGGGTGCGTGGATCGGCGCCTTCATCTTCGCCGTGCTGGACAACTACGTCCGCAATTACACGGATCGTTTCAACAGCGTGATCGGGCTCGTCTTCCTGGTGATCGTGCTGTTGTCGCCGGGCGGCGTCGTCGGCATCTTCGGATCGCTCGGCCAGCGCTTCCAGCGCCGCCCGCCACCGACTCGAACCGTGCTGGAGCAGGAGTGAGCACCGCCGGCCCGATCCTCAAGCTCGTCGACGTCCGCAAGGAGTTCGGCGGCGTACACGCGGTCCGGGGCGTCGACCTCGAGGTCGCGTACGGCGAGCGCCGCGCGCTGCTCGGGCCGAACGGCGCGGGCAAGACGACGCTGTTCAACGCGATCGCCGGCGACTTCGCCGTCACGAGCGGGACGATCGAGCTATTCGCGCAGGACGTCACGCACGTCCCGAAGCGCGCGCGGACGCGCCTCGGGATGACGCGGACGTACCAGATCTCGCGCCTGTTCGCGGGCCTGACGGTGCTCGACAACCTGTACCTCGCCACGCTCGGCGTCGGCAGCGGGCACTGGAGCCTGCTGCGCCGCAAGAAGCGCGACACCGCGCTGAACGACCACGCACGGACGATCGCCGAGCGGGTCGGGCTGACGCCGGTGCTGGGCTCCATGGTCGGCACCCTGTCGCATGGCGAGCAGCGCCAGCTCGAGGTCGGGATGGCCCTCGCGGGCCGTCCCCAGCTGCTGCTCCTCAACGAGCCGGCGGCCGGCCTGTCGCCCGCCGAGCGGGTCGCGCTGACCAACCTGCTGCTCCGGCTCGAGCCCGAGATCACGCTGATCATCATCGAGCACGACATGGACATCGCGCTGCGGGTCGCCGAGCGCGTGACGATGATGCACGACGGCTCCGTGGTGGTCGAAGGCACGCCCGCCGAGATCCGTGCGAACGAGCTCGTCCACGACCTCTACCTGGGGCGCTCCCATGGCGAGTAGCCCGACGCTGCTCGAGATCCGCGGCCTGGACGCCTATTACGGGCGGTCGCACGCGCTGCAGGGTGTCGACCTCGACGTCGGCGCGGAGCCGGTCGCCATCATCGGGCGCAACGGCATGGGCAAGACGACGCTGTGCAACGCGATCATGGGGCTGCTCCCCGGCGTGCAGGGCTCGGTCAAGCTGGCCGGCGTCGAGCTGGTCGGCAAGGCGCCGTACAAGATCGGCGGCGCCGGCATCGGCTACGTCCCGCAGGGCCGCCGCGTGTTCCCGTCGCTCACCACCGACGAGCACCTGCGGATGATCGGCACGCGTGGCGACGGCGCCTGGACGCCGGACCGCATCTACGAGCTGTTCCCCCGCCTCGCCGAGCGCCGCAAGGTGAGCGGCAAGCAGCTGTCCGGCGGCGAGCAGCAGATGCTCGTGATCGGCAGGGCGCTGGTGACGAACCCGCGCCTGCTGATCATGGACGAGCCTTCCGAGGGCCTCGCACCGACCATCGTCGAGGGGCTCATCGAGACGGTCAAATCGCTCGTCGCCAGTGGCATGGCCATGATCGTGGTCGAGCAGAACCTGCAGTTCGCCACGGCGCTCGCCGAGCGCATGGTGGTGATGGTCGCAGGCCGCGTCGCGGTCGAGACCACCGCTACCGTGATGCGCAGCGACGTCGAGGCGCAGCAGCGGTATCTCGGGGTTACACGCCTCGAGACCGAGGGGGTGTCCGGAGGTTCCGGGCGCATGGAGTCGCCGCAGCAACCGTTGCGGCCAGACACAGGAGGAAGTCAATGAGGGGAAAGGGCGGAGGAAGTTCCGGCCGACGGCTCACCGCGGTGCTCGCGACGGGCGTGCTTGTCCTGGTCGTGGCGGCGTGCGGTAGCTCGAAGAACGACGCCACCACTGCGGCGACGACGGCGGCACCCGCCGCGACGACGCCGGCCGCGAGCGGCACCGACACGGCTGCCACCACCGGCGGCACGATCACCATCGGCCACCTCGCGACCTGCGAGGGCCCGTTCGCCGGCTTCTACCACTCGATGGTGAACGGCACCCGGCTGGCGCTGCTCGAGGCCGGCGGCACGCTCGCCGACGCGTCCGACCTCAAGGCCGAGGTTACCGGCGTCAAGGCCGGCGGCAAGGACATCAAGGTAATCTACGAGTGCTCCGACGCCACGCCCGACAAGGCCACCGCGGCCGCGCGACGCCTGGTCGAGGAGGACCACGTCGACATCGTCCAGGGCCCGCTCTCCGGCGATGAGGGGATCGCGATCAAGGAGTATGCGAAGACGCATCCCGAGGTCACCTTCATCGACGGCGGCTCCGGCGCACAGGCCACCACGCTCTCGAGCCCGGCGGACAACTTCTTCCGGTTCCACACCGAGGGCACGCAGTGGATGGCCGGTCTCGGCGACTACGCGTACAACAAGCTCGGCTGGCGCAAGGTCGTCACGATCGCCGACGACTACGGCTTCCCGTACTCGCAGGTGGCGGGCTTCCTGGCCGAGTTCTGCTCGCTGGGCGGCACCATCGAGAAGAAGGTCTGGCCGCCGCTCGGCACGACCGACTACTCGTCGTACGCCTCCCAGATCCCGACCTCGGGCATCGATGGCTTCTTCATGGCCATCGGCGGCTCGGGCACGCTCTCGTTCCTGAACGCCTATCAGGGCATCAAGGCGGGCGAGAAGCTCTCCGACAAGATGATCGGCGGCACGATCACGGTCGATGCCGACCTCCTGAAAGGCCTCGGCGACAAGGTCGAGGGTGTCGTGACGGCCGGCCCGACGCCGCCCGACTCAACGGCTCCGGCCTGGACGACATACGCCGCCCTGTCGAAGCAGTACTTCCCCGACGAGGCGCCCAGCTCGATCTTCTACATCGCCTGGTATGACGGCATGAAGGTCCTGCTGGCCAACCTGAACGCCGTCAACGGCGACCTGTCGAACAACCAGCAGGCGCTCCGAGACGCGATGGCGAAGTACTCGTACGACTCGCCCGGCGGCACCATCACGCTCGATGCGAACCGCGCAGCGGTCGCTGCCAACTACGTCACCCAGGTCGTCAAGGACCCGGCGTCCGGTGCGTTCGTCCAGAAGACCGTCTGGACGCTCCCGGCGCTCGACCAGACCTTCGGCGGCGTGTTCTCCGGCTCGACTCCCGAGCCGAGCCGCGACTTCCCGAAGTGCGAGAAGCGCGACCCGCCCCCGTGGGTGGGCAAGGAGACCGAAGGGCCCCCAAGCTCGTAAGGGTCTGAAGCGGTAAGGCGACGGCCGTCCGTGGG
>JBBQFB010000220.1:0-6420 GCA_038321545.1 Gaiellales bacterium | reverse complement strand
CGCCGCTGGCCGGCGTGGCGACCTCCGGACGGCCGCGTGCGAGCCACGCGCCGACCGCGTCGGCAGCCGGCTCGCCGATCGGCACGAGCCGCTCCTTGCCGCCCTTTCCGAGCACGCGGACGGCACGGGCGTCGATGTCGCCGCGGTCGAGGCGGCACGCCTCGCTGACGCGCAGGCCGCAGCCATACAGCAGCTCGAGGACGGCTCGATCGCGGAGGCCGGCGACGCCGTCGGGCCAGCGCTCGTCGAGCAGGCGGGCCAGCTCCGACTCGCGCGGGGCGTCGGGCAGCCGGCGCTCGCGGCGGGGCCCGGGCAGCTCCGCGGCCGGGTTGGTGGTGGCGCGGCCGGCGGCATGCAGGCGCCGGTGCAACGAGCGCAGCGCGGCCAGGGCGCGCGCCCGGGAGGCCGGAGCGAGACCTCGGCCGGCCAGGTCGGAGGCGTACGCGCGCACGTCGGGCCTCGTCGCCGTGGCCGGCGTCCGGCTACGGCCCTCGAGCCACGCGGCGTACGTGCGGAGGTCGGCGCCGTACGAGCGCAGCGTCGCGGGTGAGGCGCCGCGGGCGCGCTCACCATCCAGGAACCAGTCGACGTCCGTCGGCGTCACGGTTCCGCTTTCGCCGCCGGTCAGCGAACTCTTCTGCGGCCGCGAAAGACGCCCACCGCGAGCGTCGCCATCCACAGACCGATTGCGCCGGCTCCGACGGCGATCGGGTACTGCCCGGCGCCGAACGCCGCTACGGCGATCGCGGCGAGGCCGGCGGTGAGCACGCCGAACAACGCCACCATCGCCATCAGGCAGGAAGCGGTTCGCGCGGCCACCGGCGGTAGATCAGCAGGCTGCCGAGCAGGCCGATCGTGAGCGGCGGGATGATCGTCCACAGGAACTCGCGCGTGCCGATGTCGACCGCGGCATCCTTCGACGCCCGGTCGTAGGCGGACTGGTCGCCTTCCTTGATGGCGGCCGAGATGCGCGCCGCCGTGGCGCGCTCCCGCAGCGTCGGCCCGTAGATCTGCCGCTCCAGGATGTTCCCGAGCCCCCCAGCCAGGACCGCACCCACGAGCACGAGCATCACGGTGTTCTTCATGACGCCGTCAGGCTATCGCACGGCTGCGCCGGATCGGGTCGGTCCGCCTATCCTCCAGGGCGATGCGCTACCAGTTCGTCGACTGCCGCTTCGATCTCGCGGAACCCGCGCGGGCCCGGACCGGCTACCTCGCCGGTCACGTCCCCGGTGCGTCGTTCCTCGACCTGGACGACGACCTGTCCGACATGCGCGACGCCCCCGCCCGCGGACGCCACCCGCTGCCCACCACCGAGGCGTTCGCCGCCGCGGCCGGCCGGGCCGGGATCGGCGACGGCGTGTTCGTGGTCGCCTACGACACCGGCATGCCCGGCGGCGCGGCACGCCTCTGGTGGCTGCTGCGGCATTTCGGCCACGACGCGGTGGCCGTCATCGAGGGCGGCCTCGACGCGTGGCACGGCCCGCTCGAGACCGGCGAGGTCGCCACCGAGACCGTCGTGTTCCACGCGCGGGAGCGATCCGGCGATGCGATGACGGCCGAGGAGATCGTCGCGCGCCTCGGCGATCCGCGGCTCGCGATCGTCGACGCACGCGCACCGGCGCGGTTCGCCGGCCAGCCGTCCGACGACCCGCTCGCGAACCTCGATCCCGCTGCGGGACACCTCCCCGGTGCGGTCAACGTACCGTTCACCGGCGACCGCGTGTTCGGTCCTGAGGTGTTGGAGGCCGACGAGATCGTCGTCTACTGCGGCTCCGGAGTCACGGCCTGCGTCGATCTGCTCGCGCTCCACGCCGCGGGCCGCACCGATGCGCGCCTGTATCCGGGATCGTGGAGCGAGTGGAGCCGCCGCAGCCTGCCGATCGCGACCGGCGAGGGCTGATGTCGGCGATCGACCACCTGCTCGCGCGAGGCGTGCCGTTGATGCCGCGGCCACTGGTGCGCCGGTTCGCGGCGCCGTACATCGCGGGCGAGACGCTGGCCGACGCCGTCGAGACCACGCAGCGTCTGAACGCGGCCGGCAAGCGCGCGACGATCGACGTGCTGGGCGAGGAGATCGAGGCGCTCGGCGACGCCGAGGCGATCCGCGACATCTACATCGCGGTGCTCGACGCAATCGCCGAGAACGGCCTCGACGGCGACGTCAGCGTCAAGCCGACGGGTCTCGGCCTGCACGTCGACGGCGACGCGTGTCGCGAGCTGATCGGCGCGATCGCCACACACGCCGCCGCGCGCGGGACGACCGTCGAGATCGACATGGAGGACTCCTCCACCACGACCGACATCCTCGCGGTCTACCACCATCTCCGCGCGCAGGGCCACGAGAACCTCGGCATCGTGCTGCAGGCGATGCTGAAGCGCACGCCGGCGGACATCGACGCGCTGGCGGCGCTCGCGCCGCGGGTGCGCATCTGCAAGGGCATCTACGTCGAGCCGCCCGTCGTCGCGCTGCAGTCCTTCGACGAGGTGCGCGCGGCGTGGGTGGCGGCGCTCGACCGCCTGCTCGAGATCGGCGCCTATCCTGCGATCGCGACGCACGACGCGTACCTGATCGAGCAGGCCACGCGACGGGTCGAGGCGGCCGGTCTAGCTCCCGACGCGTACGAGTTCCAGATGCTCCTCGGCGTGCGGCCGGGGCTCGGTGACGAGCTTGTCCGCAACGGGCACCCGGTGCGCGTGTACGTGCCGTTCGGCAGCCGCTGGTACGAGTACTCGGTGCGCCGGCTGCGGGAGAACCCGGGCCTGGCCCGGTCGGTGGCCCGCGGCACGCTCGCGCGCCTCGTCGGCCGCGACTAGCTCACCACTGGTCGCGCGCGTCGACCGTCCAGATGTCGACCAGGTCGTCGCCGCGGACGCAGTGGATCAGGCGGTACATCGCGAGCGTCTGGTAGCAGTGCGGCGGCTGCAGGTCGACGACGTCACCGACCTTCAGCGACCCGCCCTCGAGGAGGTCGATACGGCCCATGTCGTCGCCCACCAGCGAGTAGACCGCGCCGGCGGGACCGCCGCGCAGGAGGCCCGGGTGCTCGATGCCGAAGATGCAGTCCAGCTCCTTGATGCCGGCGTCGGCGACCGCGAAGCCCGGCTGCGCCGTGGAGATCACCGTCGCGCGGACGGCCAGTGCGGCGCCGAACGGGTGCGGGTCGTCGCGCCGCAGCACGGCGTCGCGGTAGTTGACGTCCATCAGCGCGTACGTGCCGCCCTGCACCTCGGTCAGGACGCCGAGCTCGTAGTCGAAGTCATGCGTACCGGTGCCGGCGCCCGAGACGATGCGCGGCGCCAGATCCTCGCGGTGGAGGCGTTCGACGAGCGACACGAGCGGCCGGAGCAGCTCGCGCGACATCGTGCGCCGGGTGTCGTAGTCGATGGTGTTCTGGTGGTTGCCGACGTAGCCCTGGACGCCGGCGTACGTGAGCATGTCGCCGGCCGCGATCCGGCCGGCCAGCGCGACGGCGGCATCCTCGTCCGCAAGGCCGGTTCGGCCACCGCCCACCTCGAGGTCGACCAGCAGGCCGAGCGGCTTGCCCGAGGCTCGCGCCACATCCTCCAGCTGCGCGACGTTGGCCGGGTCGTCGATGCAGACCAGCAGCCCGTCGGCGCGGGCGTTGAGATCGGCCAGCCGGGCCAGCTTCGGCGCCGTCACGACGGACGTGAACAGCATCACGCCGGGGATGCCGGCGTCGGCCATCACCTCGGCCTCGCGCAGCGTCGCACAGCAGACGCCGACGCCGCCGGCGGCGATCTGGGCGCGCGAGATCTCGACCGTCTTGTGGATCTTGGCGACGGCGCGGACGTCGTAGCCATGGGCCGCGCCGTGCGTCGCGAGCGACGCGACGTTGGCGTCGAAGACGTCCAGGTCGAGCACCAGCGACGGCGTGCCGAGCTCGTGCCGCGAGCCGGGCTGGCCGATCAGGTGCTCGTTCGGACCGCGCGCGACATCAATCATGGCGGGCAGCCTGACGCCGCAGCGAGCAGCCGTCAAGAAGGCCTGCCCAGCCGGGAAGACGCGGCTCGTTGCTACAGGTTGATGCGGGTCGAGAACACGGTCCGCTCGGAGCGGACGCCGCCCTGGTTGCGGACTCGCTGCTCGCGCACGACGTGGTGCTCGCCCCGCGTCGCCTTGTGATGCTGACGCGCTGCCTCGACGGCGGCGCTCAGCGCGGCGTTGGTATCGCTCCCCGCCGGAGCGCGCCATCCGTCACCCAGGGCAACCAGCGGGGTCGACTCGCGCGCAACGGTGTAGAGCACGGACTCGTCGGACATGAACGCACTCCCCGTCGCGAGCGCAGGATTGCACCCGGGTCGAGTGTACCGCCCATCGCGCTCGCATCACCCCGCTCGGTGCCGGTTCAGCGCGTCGTCGGGATCGTGCACCACACCGTCGTGGCGCCGTCGGACGCCACGCCCCAGTCGAGCGCGACGCGGTCGACGATGACGAGTCCGAGCCCGCCGTCCCCGTCCGGGGGCGGCACCCGTTCGAAGCCCGATCCGGGATCGACGACCTCGACGTGGATGGTGTCCGCCTCGCGGTCCACCACCACCGAGACGGAGACCTGACCACCAGTCACGCGCGGCGCGTGGCGCACGGCGTTGGCGACCAGCTCGCTGACCACGATCGTGAGATCGTGGCGGACGCGCTCGTCGATGCCCGCGAGGTCGGCGACGGCTAGCCGGGCCTGGCGAGGCGCCGTGCGGTCGTCCAGCGCGAACGTCCGCTCGACGCGCTCCTCCCCGGGCGCCCTCGAACCAGTAGCCACGCCGCCTTCTTCCTCGGCTGAACCAGCCGACCTCGCTGTGGAGACCAGTTCCCACCACGCAGATCGTCTAAACCCCGCCTACCGGGATCGGTGGCGGTACGGTTGCCGCCGGCGACACCGCGCCGAGCAGCGTCAGCGGCCGTCGGCCTCGCGGCGTTCGCGCACCTCACGCTCGGCGCCCCGGAATCCCGCCCGCTCCAGGATCGCCGCCGCGTGGTCGGCCGCCGTCGCATCACCCCTGTTGAGGCGGTCGAGCACGGGCGCGAGCTCGTCGTGAAGGCGCTGCGCCGCAGCCTGTTCGAGCGCGGCCCGGTGCGCGAGGCGACGCGCCGCCCGAGCGCGGCGAGGGTCACGCCGCGTGGCGAGCACCAGCACGACCGCGAACGCTTCCGTGACGCTCATGTTCTCGACCTGGTGCGCTGCTGTCACGACCATGAACGCATCGCCGCCGCGGAGGGCACGGCGAAGCCGCGCGCGAGCCGATCCCTGTGCCGTCACCGAACGTATGTTCGCGTACCTCGGGCCGGAGCGCAAGGTGGCGGCGCTTCGTGCGGTACTCCGCCAGCTCACGCTTCGGCATCGGTGAGCTCCGCCAGCGCCGCCTCTGCCTCGGCGTGGGCCTGCTCGGCCCGGCGCAGCGCCTCCAGCGCCCGCTCCACGCGGCTCTCGAGTCTCACCCGCTCGCGCTCGGCTGCGCGGTCGGCGACGGTCTCCTGCGGCTGCTCCGGCTGCGTGCGCTCGGGCCGCTCGCCGGGCGGCAGCGTGAGACCGGCGAGTGCCTCGAAGCCGGGCGGATCGAGCGGACGCTCGAGGCACCCCTCGCGCAGCCGGTCACCGGCCGCGACGTCGAATGCCGCGGCCTGCAGGCTCGTCGCCACCTCGGCCAGCACCTGGTCGCTCGGGCCGTCCTCGCGGGCCTTCGCGAGCAGCCCGTCGATCGCGGCCGACACGCCCTGGCGCGCCTTCTCGACACCGGACCGCTGGCCCGCCTCGAGCGCCTTGCGCAGCGCGTCGCCGGCCCCGGTCAGCGCCTTCACGGCCTTCGGCTCCCCACGCGCCAGCCGGTTCAGCACCTCGGCCGAGCGCGTCGGCCGCCGCAGGGCGCGGATGGCCTCGGCATCCTCGCGCCTCCCGGCCTTCACCAGCGAGCGGGCGGAGGCCTGGCGGGCGGCGACGAACTCATCGCCCGGCAGCGCGTAGAGCTCCTCGCGGTTCACGAGCGCCAGCATGCCACCCCGGCCGCGACAGCAGGGTTGACGTCCCGCGGGGCCCGCGTAGAATCCCGGCCGATGCAGCCGCTCTCCGATCCGGCGCGCCACGAGCCGCTCACCGACCTGCCGTGGGACGACAACCGCGCCCGTGACGCGGTCGCGGCGATCTGCCGTGACGTCGAGGCGGCGTTCGACCCCGAGCGGCTGTGGCCGATGCACCCGAGGGACGACGATCCGGTCGCGGCGCCCGACGGCATCTTCCGAGGCGTCCTCGTCGGCGCCGCCGGGACGCTGCTCGGGCTGCAGCGCCTCGCCGAGGCGGGGCTGCACACCCCGACGCTGGACGGCGCGGCGATCGCCGGCGGCCTCCACGAGGCGTCGCTCGCCTCGCCGGACGAGACGGGTGCCGGCGCGTCGCTGCTCGTCGGCTC
>JBBQFB010000219.1:0-6520 GCA_038321545.1 Gaiellales bacterium | reverse complement strand
GAGGCGGGCAGCCGCACCCCGGCTCGCAACGACCCGAGCCGGATCGCGTCCCGCAGCCGTGCGGCGAGCTGGTCGCGCAGCGGTTCGGGCGCGGTGCGGTCGAGTTCGACGAGCAGCTCCGACGGCCCACTGGTCCGGCTCACGCCGTCCATTGTGGCGGGTTTCGGCGGGCCAGCGTGCCAGGTAGGATGTCCGGACTGATTCGCGAGTCAGAACGGAGAGGACGATTCATGGCCGAGCATCAGGGTCCGCGCCCGCTGAACCGCCGCGACCTGCTCGCAGGCGCGGGAACCGGCATCCTCGCCATCTACCTGGTTGGCTGCGGCGGCTCGTCGTCGAAGCTGCCGACACCACGGCGGGCACCGCGCCGGCCGTCACGGGCGGCGGCGCCACCACGGGCGGCAGCACGGCCGGCGTCGGCGTGCCCGGCCCGCCCGCCGAGGGCGGGACGCCCGGCGGCAAGCTGATCGTCGTGTGGCAGGCGGAGGGCAACTCGAACGACCCGGCGATCGGCTACACCGGCACCAGCTGGGACTCGATCTGCAACCTCACGTTCGCGCCGCTGTACACCTACAGCGAGGCCAACGACCCGCAGCCGCAGTGTGCGTCCGACCTGCCGCGAATCTCCTCGAACGGGCTCACGTACACCATCCCGCTGCGCGAGGGCGTGACGTTCCACAACGGGCGCCCCGTCGTTGCGGAGGATTACGCGTACGCCTGGGACCGCGTGCTCGACCCCGCCAACGAGAGCTGGGCGGCGAGCTACATCTACACGATCGAAGGCGCGCAGGCCCGCTACGAGAAGGGCGCCAAGTCGGTCACCGGCATCAAGGTGATCGACCCGCAGACCATCCAGGTCACGCTCACGCAGCCCGACGTCACCTTCCTCTACGCGCTGACGCAGCCGTTCATGGCGCCGGTGCCGAAGGAGGAGGTCGAGAAGTTCGGCAAGGACTTCCAGGCCCACGTCGTCGGCAACGGCCCGTACAAGCTGACCTCGTACGACCCGGGCGGCCAGACGATGCTGTTCGACAGGCACACCGGGTACCACTGGCCGGGGCTGCCCTACGTCGACCAGGTCGAGTACCGCTGGGGTGTCGACCCGGGCGTGCAGATCCTCGAGCTGTCGAAGGGCGAGGCCGACGTGCTGGCGGACGGTCTCGACGCGCAGAACCTCGCGAAGATGCGCCGCGATCCGAAGCTCAAGGACAACGTCGTCGAGCAGCCGCTGCTCGCCCAGCGCTGGGTCAACCTCGACGCCGACCGCCAGCCGCTGTTCAAGGACATCAAGATCCGCCAGGCGCTCAACTACGCCACCGATCGCGATGCCCTGTCACGCGTCACCGGCGACACGGCGTTCGCGTTCGGCGCGCCGTTCCCGAAGGACCTGCCGGGCTTCCCGCGCACCTTCCAGCCCTTCACCTACGATCCGGAGAAGGCGAAGGCGCTGCTCGCCGAGGCCGGAGTCACGAAGCCGACGTTCGACTTCTGGCTGTCGTCCGACTCGTCGGACGAGACCAAGCTCGGGCAGATCCTGCAGCAGCAGTGGGCGGCGGTCGGCATCAACGCCAAGATCCGCGGCGAGGCGAATGCCGACGCGCTGTTCCAGCTGACGCTGGACGGCAAGTGCGACGCCTGGTTCTCGCTCTACTACGCGATCTACCCGACGATGATCGACCTGATCAGCCAGTACTACGAGACCGGCGGATCGTCGAACTACACGAAGTACTCGAACCCGCAGGTCGACGAGCTGACCGTCAAGGCGCGCCAGACGACCGACCAGGTGGCCCGCGACACGCTGCTTGCGCAGGTGGAGCAGATCCTCGGTGACGACTCGGTGCACGTGTACCTGCAGACCGCGAACTGGCTGATGGGCGTCGATCTGACCAAGATCCAGAACTTCCACTACTCCGGTGTCTACGGCGCTTACTACGACCGCCTCTGGCTCGCGTAAGCGAGCCGCCGCGAGGCGGTCGAGCATCACCCTCTGGCTCGGCATCGCCGTGCTGGCCCTGGTGGTCGGGTTCGTGCTCGCCGCGCCGCTGTTCGGCGATCCGTACAAGATCAGCGCGGACGGGCTCGGCCTGGACGGCCTGCCGGTCGGCATCGGCTCGCCCGGCCACCCGCTGGGGACCGACGAGATCGGCCGCGACATGCTCACGCGCGCCGCGTACGGTGGCCGTCAGACGCTGAAGTTCACGTTCATCGCCAACCTCACGTCGATGGCGCTGGGCGCGATCGTGGGCGTCATCGCCGGCTTCTACCGGGGCTGGATCGAGCAGGTCCTGATGCGGATCACCGACATCTTCCTGAGCGTGCCGACCGCCATCACCGGGCTCGCGCTGGCGTCCATCTTCGGCACCGGCATCTCCGGTCTCGTGATCGTGATCACGGTGCTGTACTGGGCCTGGACGGCGCGGCTCGTGTTCGGAGAGACGCTGGCGCTGCGGAGACGGGCGTTCGTGGAGGCGGCGGTCGCCTCGGGCGTCGGCGGGCTGACGATCGTCCGGCGGCACATCCTTCCGCACCTCGGGCCGATGCTGCTCACGGTCGGCGCGCTGAACGGCGCCTCGGTGGTGTCGATCGGCGCGGGGCTGTCCTACCTCGGGGCCGGCATGCAGCCGCCGACGCCGGAGTGGGGGTCGATGCTCGAGCAGGGACAGAACGCGTTCCAGTACGCGCCGCAGATGCTGCTCGCGCCGCTGATCTGCATCGTGCTGACGGTGCTGTCGTTCGTGCTGCTCGCCGAGGCGCTCGCGCGTCGCGGCCAGGTCTCGCTGCGCAGGTCATGGCTCGATACCTGACCCTCCGCGTGGCGCTCGGCCTGCTCACGATCCTCGGGGTCGTGCTGCTGACGTTCGTCCTGCAGTTCCTGGTCCCCGGCGACCCCGCCCGCCGCATCGCCGGGCCTCGCGCCGACCCGGTCGTGCTGGCCACGGTGCGCGCCAACCTGCACCTGAACGACCCGGTCACGACGCAGCTCGCGGCGTACGTCGAGGCCGTCGGCCAGGGCGATCTCGGGCTGTCCTACATCCGCCGCCGGCCCGTGTTCGACATGGTCGCGGAGGTGCTGCCGGCCACGCTCCTGCTGGCCAGCGCGGGCCTGATCATCGAGATGGTGCTCGGCAGCGCGCTCGGGCTGTGGGACGGCCTCCGGAGACGCAGATCGAGTGGCCTCGCGGCGATGAACATCCTGCTGCTGTCGATTCCCACCTACACGCTCGGCTTCCTGCTGCTCTACGTCTTCGGTTTCAAGCTGGGCCTGCTGCCGCTGTCGGGGGGGCCGGGGCTGAAGGAGCTGATCCTCCCGGCCATCACGCTCGGCCTGTTCGGCGTGCCGTACTACGCAAGCGTCGTGGCGGAGTCGATCCGCGTCGCGGCGTCGTCGCCGTACGCCCGGACGGCGATCGCCCAGGGGCTGTCGCCGCGCCAGGTGGTGCGCGGCCACCTGCTGCGCAACTGCCTGTCGCCGGTGATCACGCTGGCCGGGCTCGACATCGCGATCTACGTCTCGGGCGTGGTGTTCGTCGAGACGGTGTTCGCGTGGCCCGGCATCGGAGTGCTGGCCCAGGACAGCTTCGTGAAGCTCGACCGGCCGGTGCTGATGGGCACCGTCATCATCGGTGCCGTCGTGGTCGTG
This sequence comes from Gaiellales bacterium, assembly GCA_038321545.1. GTDB lineage: Bacteria > Actinomycetota > Thermoleophilia > Gaiellales > F1-60-MAGs149 > VFJZ01. The sequence goes on along the minus strand of JBBQFB010000219.1, from coordinate 2,880 downwards.
CTGTTCAACCTGGTGGCGGACATCGTGCGCGTGTTCGTCGATCCGCGGACACGGGCGGAGACGTCGTGAGTGAACTCGTCCTGGAGGAGATCGACGTCCGCTATGACGGGTTCGCCGCCGTGCGCGGCGCGTCCATCTCGATCTCCGGTGGGCGTACGCTGGCGCTGGTGGGCGAGTCCGGGTCGGGCAAGTCGTCGCTGGCGCTGGCCGCGGCTCGGCTGCTGCCGCCCGGCACCGACGTCACCGGCAGCGTCCGCGTGGACGACCAGGAGCTGCTCGAGCTGCGGGGAGAGGCGCTGCGCGCCGCCCGCGGCCGCGTGGTCGGCTACCTGGCGCAGGACGCGATGGCGGCGCTGAATCCGGTGATGCGCGTCGGCAAGCAGGTCGCCGAGGTGTTCGAGCTGCACCAGAAGGTGTCGAAGCGGGAGTCGGCCAGGCAGGCCGTCGACCTGCTGCGCCGGGTCGGTATCCAGGGCCCCGACATCGTGGCCCGCAAGTACCCGCACGAGCTGTCGGGCGGCATGCGCCAGCGCGTGATGATCGCGATCGCCCTGGCGCTGGCGCCCGACGTGCTGATCGCGGACGAGCCCACCACGGCGCTCGATGTGACCGTACAGGCCGAGATCCTCGCGCTGGTGCGCGAGCTGCAGCAGGAGCGCGGTCTCGTCGTCGTGTGGATCACCCACGACATGGGCGTCGTCGCCGAGATCGCCGACGAGGTGGCCGTGATGTACGGCGGCCGCATCGTCGAGCACGCGCCCGTGGGCGAGGTGTTTGCGCGGCCGCTGCACCCGTACACGCAGGCCCTGATCGGCTCGGCCCGCGAGCAGCCGGGCACGCCGCCGAAGTCGCCGTTCGTGACGATCGCCGGACAGCCGCCGACCGGCGAGGTGCCGTCCGGCTGCCCGTTCCACCCGCGCTGCCCGGTCGCCGTGGCGCGCTGCTCGACCGACCTTCCGGCGATCCGCGAGCTGGGGGTGGGGCATACCGTCGCCTGTCATCTCGCTGGCTGACGTCCACAAGCGGTACGGGCCGGTGCGAGCGCTGGACGGCGTCTCGCTCGACCTGGAGCCGGGGCGGACGGTCGGCCTGGTCGGCGAGTCCGGATCGGGCAAGTCCACCGCCGGGCGGCTGATCCTCGGCCTGGAACGGCCCACGTCGGGCGAGTTGCGCTTCCACGGCCAGACGTACCCGCGCACGTCCCGCAAGCTGCGACCGATTCGGCGGGCCGTGTCGATGGTGTTCCAGGACCCGTACGACTCGCTGGACGCGCGGTTCAAGGTGCGCGACATCGTGGCCGAGCCGCTGAAGGCCCACGGCCTGTGGCGCGACGGCGGCGCGGCCCGCGTCGACGAGCTGTTCTCGGCGGTTGGCCTGGAGGGCGTCGCGCCCGACACCTACCCGACCGAGCTGTCCGGCGGCCAGCGCCAGCGGCTCGGCATCGCCCGCGCGCTCGCGACCGGCCCCGATCTGGTGGTCTGCGACGAGCCCACGTCGGCGCTGGACGTGTCGGTGCAGGCCCAGATCCTGAACCTGCTGCTGCGGCTGCAGGCCGATCTCGGCGTCGGCTACCTGTTCATCACGCACGACCTCGACGTCGTGCGCCGCATCTCGGACGACGTCGTGGTGCTGTACGCCGGCACCGTCGTCGAGCGCGGACCCGCCGCCGAGGTGGCGCGGCAGCCGCAGCACCCGTACACCCAGGCGCTGGTGAGCGCGATCCCGTCGGCCGACCCCGCCGCACGGCGCCTGGCCGGCCGCCAGCCGGAACCGGAGGGGATCGCGAGCGCCGCCGTCACCGGCTGCCCGTTCGCGACGCGGTGCCCGCGCGTCACCGAGATCTGCCGCACCGACCGCCCGCTGCTCGCCGGCGGTGCCCACGCCGTCGCCTGCCACCACCCGGGCACGTGACGATGCAAACTGCCGCGTGATGAAGACCCTGGTGTGCATCAAGCAGGTCGGGACGGTTGCCGACGACCTCGAGTTCACGGACGACGGCCGCGCCATCGATCCCGACTTCCTCGACTACGCCCTGAACGAGTGGGACGCGTGCGCGGTCGAGGCCGCGCTCGCGTTGCGCGAGTCGCAGGGCGGCGAGGTGCTGGCCGTGACGGCCGGCGTGAAGGAGGCCGACAAGGTCGTGCAGCGGGCGCTCGCGATGGGCGCCGACCGCGGCGTGCGGATCGATCTCGCGACGCAGGACCCGCTGGCGGCCGCGCGTGCGCTGGCGACCGTGGCCGGCGCCGAGGCCCCCGATCTCGTGCTGTGCGGCGTCCAGTCCGCCGACCTCGCGAACGGCGCCGTCGGCGCTGCGCTGGCCGGCTTGCTGGGACTGCCGTTCGTCGGTGTCGCCGTGGCGGTCGAGCGCGAGGGCGACGGCCTGCTGGTAGCGCGTGAGCTGGAGGGCGGTCTGCTCGAGCAGGTGTCGGTGCAGCTCCCCGCCGTGGTGTCGGTGCAGACCGGCATCAACAGCCCGCGCTACGTGAACTTCCGCCAGCTGAAGGCTGCCGAGGCCACCCCGATCGACCTCCGCGAGGCCGCTGACGAGCCCGGCGCGACCGGCTGGAAGATGGTCGAGCCGCCGCCGGGCGAGGGCGCCGAGATGCTGCCCGGCCGGGCGGCCGAGGTGGCCGCGCGGATCGTCGAGCTCGTGTCGGAGCGGCGCTCGTGAGTGGCGTGCTCGTGATCGCCGAGCACCGCCAGGGCGCGCTGCGCGACATCACCGCGGAGATGGTCGGCGCCGCCGTCGCGCTGGGCGCGGGAGCGGTCGCCGTCGCCGTGCTGGCCGGCACGCCCGGGCCGCTCGCCGACGCCGTCGCGCTGGCGGGTGTCGACGAGGTGATCGAGGTGGCGACGCCGTCCGACGGGTTCGACTCCGAC
>JBBQFB010000218.1:0-6557 GCA_038321545.1 Gaiellales bacterium | reverse complement strand
GAGCGGCCGGCCGGCAGCCTCGATCCACTGCAGCGACGTCAGGTGGTACTTGAAGTCGGGCGACGGGTCGGACCGATCGAGGCGCACCGTGATGATCGGGATCGGCGGACGCTTCGAGACGGCCAGCTCGACCTCGCGCAGCACGTGCGGCGAGTCGTTCGTCGTCGCCGACAGCAGCAGCACCAGCGCGGACGCCCCGGCGACGCCGTTGTAGAGCGTCGCGGCGTAGCTCGCGCCCGGCGGGATGTCGCGCGGGGCGATCCAGCAGACCAGGCCGCTCTCCTCGAGCAGCGTGCAGAGGTCGGCGGCGGGCAGCGCGTCGGCCTTCTCGTAGCTGATGAAGGTGTACGCCACGGGAGCTCAGCCGCCGATCGGCACGACGCGGTACCGGACAGCGGCCAGTATCGGCTGGAGCGCGATCACGCGGTCACGATCGATCTGCCGCCGGTCCTCGGGAAGGTCGCTCCACGAGACGAGATCGGGATGCAGCCGGGCGTCATCGTCCCGCACCGGCCCGTGCTGCCAGCCCTGTCGCGTGCGCCACGCGTACCACCGGTCGTGCTCCGCCTGGGCGAGCCGCTCTGTGATCTCCGGCGGGAACGGCTCGGACGCGTCGGCCGTCGTGCGCCGCAGCGGTTCCGCGATCAGGCCGACACCCGCCAGTTGCAGCGCCAGACCGTCGACCGCGGCGTACGACAGCTCGCGGGCCTCGTCGTCGAGGTCGCTCCAGGTTGCGAGCGTCGGCGCGTCTCCCGGTTTGGCGCCGCGCGCCAGCCGGTCGGCGCGGAACTGCTCGTGCATCAGCTCGGCGAGCCGTTCCCGCACCGGGAGCGGCTCGACGCGCAGCCCGGCCCGGGCGAGGATCGCCGGTCGGCCGCGGACGAGCTTGCGGTCCTGATCGCGGGCTTCGTCGTCGAGCTCGCCCCATGGCACCAGCAACGGCGTGATCTTGCGGGCGTTGTCGCGCTTCGGCCCGTAGCGCCAGCCGTCAGCGATCTTCTCCCGCTCCCAGCGCCCGTGCTCGAGCTCCGCCATCGCCTCGACCTGCGTGTCGGTGAGGACGGCCAGCGCCGCGTCCCAGTCCGACTCCGGGGCGATCGTGAGGAACACCGCCTGCAGCTGCCGCACCACCCCGTCGACGTGCTCGCGGTTCGCCTCGCGATCGTCGTCGCCGAGCTCGTCCCAGGAGCGGTCGGCGGTCCGCGTTCCGAAGTCGGCGCTGTCCCTCCGATCGGCCAGGTACGCGGCGTGCACCTCCTGCGCCATGGCCTCGTGCGCGGAGTCGTTCAGCAGGTCGACCGAGTTCGGCTCGAGGGTGAGGCCGATCGGGTGCACCCCCTCGACGCCGGACAGCAGCAGCGGTGCGAGCCCGAGCGTCCAGGCCGATGCGGGGACGAACACCCCGGCGCCATCCGCGCCGAGGACGGACCGCACCTGGATCGCGATCGCCAGGTTCTCGGCGTCGTCGGCCAGGCACGGGTAGAGCGCCCCGCGGAGATCGCCGACGTCGCGCAACGGCTCGATGGCGGCGGCCACGTCGCTGGCCGACGCCTTCGCCGCGACGCCCACCAGCTCGGTGTGTCGCCGGATCGCCGGAAAGCGGCGCTCGAGGCCGGTGATGATGCGGTCGGCGTCGGGGTCGACGAGCACGAGCCGCTGCATGCCGCCGGTGCCTCCCTCGCGGCAGTGGTAGTGCCAGCCGCGCGCCACGCGGACGAACACGGCCTCGCCGAGCGGGGTGCCGCCGGCAACGACGATCACGGGCGGTTGCGGCGCAAACTCCGGGAGATGGCCGAGCGGGCCGGAGCGGATCAGGGCGCGCGCCCAGACGGCATCGGCGTTGAAGAAGTGCAGGCGCACACGCTCGAGTCCCAGCGCGCGGCCGCGCAGGATGTGGGCGAGGTCGGGATTCGCGACGTGGACGTAGACGTTCGGGGGCTCCCGGTGGCGGCGGCGGCCCTGGCGATCGCCGCGAATGCGGTCGACCGTCGCGGCGATCGCGGCATTGACGGCGTCGTCGTGACAGGCACAGACGATCTGGTCCGCACGATCGACGCGGGCTCGGCGAAGCACGGCGCCGGACGTCGCGTCACCGGCCAGCACGATCGCCTTGCGCGCCTTCAGGTCGATCGCCGCGTCGCCGTCGACGTCGAGGTCGATGCACGTCACCTTGTGCCCGGTCCCGAGGCGCGACCGCGCGGCGCGGAGCCCCTTCTCGCCGAGACCGCACACGACGACGTGGTCACGCCGGCGACGTGCTCGGAGCACGGTCATCTGGCGGCCGTAGGCGCCCAGGACGACCCCGATCGTGAGCGACAGGCTGACCAGCGGCGCCAGATACTGGGCGACGCGGAACGAGCTCGACCGGCCCTCCTCGTCGGCGTCGGGGAAGCCGCTCGGAAAGAGGTGGAGCGCGCTCGCGACCCGGTGCCACGCGTCGCCGGTGCCGCCGTAGATGGCGAGGACGAACCCCGCCGCCCCGGCAACCGTCAGGGCGACCCAGAGGCGCGCGCGCCAGCGCTGGCCGGCCGACGTGCGCAGCTGCCCGTGGTGTTCGAGTTGCTTGTGAGAGCTCTCCGCCAGGTGGGCGACCTGCATCGCGCCTTCGCCCCTGCCCACTCGCGGGCGCCTGACCGGTGCAGGGACCGGCGCCGGCGGGCGCGGTGCCTGCGGCGGCTTGGCGCTCACGCCGCCACGCCGAGGGCGGCGGTCGCGGTCGCGCGGTGGGTGGACATTCGAGGGTGGCGGTGGGGCGGCACCTCGCCATCTTCCGTCAAGAAGGCGGATCATGCGAGTCCGAGCCCGCAGCGGGCTCAGATACGCTGCCGTCCGTGACACGCCTCGCCGGCGCGGAGTCGGGCACCCTGTCCCTGCTCGCGCGCGATCTGCTGCTGCGCCACCGGCGCATCTCGATGGTCGGACTGTCCGCGAACCCCTCGCGGCCCAGCTACCGCGTGGCCGTCCACATGCTCGCGTACGGCTACGACGTCGTGCCCGTCAACCCGACCGTGACCGCCGTGCTCGGCCGCGAAGCGGTGCCGTCGCTGGCCGACGTCGACGGGCCGCTCGGCATCGTCGACGTGTTTCGGCGGCCGGCCGAGATCCCCGGCGTCGTCGAGGAGGCACTGGCCGTCGGCTGCGACGCGGTCTGGCTCCAGCTCGGCCTGGTCTCGCCGGAGGCCGAGGAGATGTGCCGCGCCGCGGGGGTGCCGTTCGTCGAGGACCGCTGCATCAAGATGGAACACTGCCGCTGGTTCGGCGGCCTCAACTGGCTTGGCCTGTCGACGGGCGTGATCTCGTCGCGGCGCGAGGAGACGCGGCGTGCCGGCTGACCGCGGGTTCGGGTTCGACACCCGCCAGATCCACGCCGGCCAGCGCGTCGACGCGACCACCGGCGCTCGCGCGCTGCCGATCTACCAGACGGCGGCGTACGTGTTCGAGGACACGCAGCACGCCGCCGACCTGTTCGACCTGAACCGGTTCGGCAACACCTACACGCGGATCGTGAACCCGACCACGGCGGCCTTCGAGGAGCGCGTCGCGTCGCTCGAGGGCGGGGTGGGCGCACTGGCCACGGCGTCGGGCCTGGGCGCGACCGCGATCGCCGTGCTGACGCTGTCCGGCCAGGGCGACGAGATCGTCTCGAGTGCGAACCTGTACGGCGGTACGCACAACCAGCTCGCGATCCAGTTCCCGCGCTTCGGCATCACCACGCGCTTCGTCGACCCGGGCGACCTCGATGCGGTGCGGGCGGCCATCACGGAGCGCACGACGCTGCTCTACGCCGAGACGATCGGCAACCCGCGCATCGACGTGCTCGACATCGCCGGCTGGGCGCAGATCGCGGCCGACGCGAGCCTGCCGCTGATCATCGACAACACGTTCGCGACGCCCTACCTGTGCCGGCCGTTCGAGCACGGCGCGCACATCGTGGTGCACTCCGCGACGAAGTTCATCGGCGGCCACGGCACGTCGATCGGCGGCGTGATCGTGGACTCCGGCGCGTACGACTGGGGCAGCGGCCGGTTTCCCGGCGTCACCGAGCCCTCGGTGGGCTACCGCGGGATGCGGTTCCACGAGACGTTCGGCAACTTCGCGTTCATCATGAAGGCGCGCGTCGAGACGATGCGCGACCTCGGCCCGGTGCTGTCGCCGTTCAACGCGTTCCTCTTCCTGCAGGGGCTCGAGACGCTCTCGCTGCGGATGGACCGGCACTGCGCGAACGCGCGTGCGGTCGCGGCGCACCTGCGCGCGCATCCGCGCGTCTCGTGGGTGTCGTATCCGGATCAGCCCGACTCGCCCTACGCGGCCCACGTGGCGCGTTACCTTCCGCGCGGCCAGGGCTCGATCATGGCGTTCGGCATCGACGGCGACCGCGCGGCGGGCGGCCGGTTCATCGAGGCCTGCGAGCTGCTGTCGCACGTCGCCAACGTCGGCGACGCGAAGACGCTCGTGATCCATCCGGGGTCGACGACGCATCGCCGGCTCGATGACGAGGCACTCGCCGCGAGCGGCGTGACACCCGACATGATCCGCCTCTCGGTCGGTCTCGAGGACGTGGACGACCTGATCTGGGACATCGACCAGGCACTGGAGCGATCTGCATGACGACACTCGACTGGCACTACAAGGGGCTCCCGCTCGACCTCGCTGAGCTCGACCTGGCCGACGTCGGCAAGCAGGGCTGGAACCTCCTGCGCGGCGACCTGCCGACGCCCGTGATGGTGCTGTTGCGCGACCCGCTGGCGAACAACATCGCGGCGATGGCCGCCTGGTGCGCCGAGCGGGGCCTGCTGCTCGCGCCGCACGGCAAGTCGACGATGGCGCCGCAGATCTTCGAGCGGCAGCTGGCCGCCGGCGCCTGGGGCATGACGTGCGCGACGCCGTGGCACCTGCGCGTGTACCGCGAGGTGGGCGTGGCGCGGGTCGTCTACGCCAACGAGCTGATCGAGCCGGCGGCGCTGCGCTACGTCGCGGCCGAGCTGGCCCGCGACCCGGCGTTCGAGCTCTACTGCCTGGCCGACTCGGTGGTCGGCGTCGAGATCATGCAGCGCGAGCTGGCCGCTGCCGGTGCGCCCCGCCCGATCGGCGTGCTGGTCGAGGTCGGCCACGACGGCGCCCGCTGCGGCTGCCGGACGCTCGCAGAGGCCGTCACGGTCGCCGAGGCGGTGGCCGCCGCGCCGCTGCTCGACCTGGTTGGCGTCGAGGCCTTCGAGGGGCTCCGCCCGGCCACCGACCTGGCGGTCGCGCTGGCCGGCGTCGACGAGTTCATGGCGAAGCTGCTCGAGGTGTTCGACCGGATCGGGCACCTGCTGCCGGAGAAGCCGATCCTGACCGCCGGTGGCAGCGCGTTCTTCGACCGTGTCGCCGTCGCCTTCGAGGGTCGACCGGTGACCGCGGTGATCCGCAGTGGCTGCTACGTGACGCAGGACGGCGGGCACTACGACCGCGTCTCGCCGCTCGGCAGCCAGCGCGGCGGGCCGCTGCGCAACGCCATGGAGATCTGGGGCGTCGTGCTGTCGCGCCCCGAGCCGGGCCTCGCGCTGACGAGCTTCGGTCGCCGTGACGTGCCGTACGACATGGGCCTGCCGGCGCCGGTCTGGCTGGCCCGCGACGGCGAGCGCCGTCCGCTGGCCGGCGCCGAGACGATCGGCCTCTCCGATCAGCACGGGCACATCCGTGTCACGGCAGACACCGACATCCGTCCCGGCGACCTGCTCGGCGCGACGATCAGCCATCCGTGCGGGGCGTTCGACCGCTGGCGCGTGCTGCCCGTGGTCGACGACGCCTACGACGTCGTCGACGCCGTCACGACGGTCTTCTAGCATCCGTCCGACCGCCCGATTGGATACAATCCGCCGATGGGAGACGGCCGGATCGAGGTCGTCAGCATCGTCGATCGCGTCTACGAGTCCGTGCGAGCGCGCATTCTGGACGGCTCGTTCGAGCGAGGGGCGAGGCTGCGGCAGGAGGCGCTTGCGGCGGAGCTCGGCGTCAGCCGCACGCCGCTGCGTGAGGCGCTGCGGCGGCTTGCCAGCGAGGGGCTCGTCGAGCTGGAGGCGAACCGCGGCGCACGGATTCCCGACCTCTCGCGAGCCGACATGCTGAGCGCCTACGAGGCTCGCCTGGCGGTGGAACCCGGGGCCGCGCGCCTCGCTGCGGCCAGCCGCGACCGCGACGCGCTGGAGCGGATGCGGGTCGCGATCGAGCGCCACCGCCGCGCCACGTCGCAGGCGGCGCTGTTCGACGCGAACCGCGCGTTTCACCTCGCGCTCGTCGACGGCGCGCGAAATGAGCACCTGTCGCGGGTGGCCGGCATCCTCTGGGCCTCGCGCATCGGAGCGGTCATCTACGCGCGCCAGGACGAGACGCCGGAGCAGGTCGCCGCCGACGCCGACGACCACGCCCGCATCGTCGAGGCCGTAGCGGCGGGCGACGCCGACCGCGCCGAACGGCTGGTCCGCGAGCACGTCGGCGACGCGCTCGAGGCGTTTCGGAGCTTCGCATGATGGAGCCGGACCTCGAGCCTCTCCGGGCGCGACGGCGGGAAGACCTCC
>JBBQFB010000217.1:0-6580 GCA_038321545.1 Gaiellales bacterium | reverse complement strand
ATCCTCATCGCCGGAGGGTAGCGGGGGAGGCAAATTCACGGCCGGTCTACGCTTCGGCCGTGGCCGCCGCCCGGACGTTCCAGGACGTGATCCTCCGCCTCCAGGAGTTCTGGGCCGCGCGTGGCTGCGTGCTCGCCCAGCCGTACCACACCGAGGTCGGCGCGGGCACGATGAATCCGGCCACGTTCCTGCGCGCGCTCGGCCCGCAGCCGTGGAACGCTGCCTACGTCGAGCCGTCGATCCGCCCCAAGGACGGCCGCTATGCCGAGAACCCGTACCGGCTGCAGCACTACTACCAGTTCCAGGTGCTCCTGAAGCCGTCGCCGGCCGACGTGCAGGAGGTCTACCTCGAGTCGCTGCGTGCGATCGGCATCGATCCGGGCGCGCACGACACCCGCTTCGTGGAGGACAACTGGGAGGCGCCGACGCTCGGTGCGTGGGGCACCGGCTGGGAGGTGTGGCTGGACGGCATGGAGATCACGCAGTTCACGTACTTCCAGCAGGCCGGCGGGATCGACTGCGCACCCGTGTCGGTCGAGATCACGTACGGCCTGGAGCGGCTCGCGATGTATCTGTTCGGCGTCGACGACGTGTACGACCTGCAGTGGGCGCCCGGCGTCTCCTATGGCGACGTGCACGCCGCCGGCGAGCGCCAGTTCTCGGCGTACAACTTCGAGGCCGCCGACGTCGCCATGCTGCTGCGCCACTTCGACGACCACGAGCGCGAGGCCGGGGCCTTGATGGAGCGCGGCCTGCCGCTGCCCGCGTACGACCAGGTGCTGAAGTGCTCGCACGCCTTCAACCTGCTGGACGCGCGCGGCGCCATCTCGGTCACCGAGCGCGTCGGGTACATCGCCCGCGTCCGCAACCTGGCGCGCGCGGTCGCCGCGGCGTACGTCGCATCGCTGGAGCCCGCGTGACGGCCACGCTGCTGATCGAGCTGGGCTGCGAGGAGCTGCCTGCAAACGCCTGTCGCGTGGCCGACGCCGACGCCGCCGGCGTGCTCGAGCGCCTGCTCACCGAGCGCCGGCTGCCGCCCGCGACCGTGACCACGCACGTCTCGCCCCGGCGCATCGCGGTCGTGGCGACCGGCGTGCCGGCGCGCCAGGCGGCCGAGCGGGTCGAGCACCGCGGACCGCCCGAGGCCGTCGCCCGCAACGCCGACGGCTGGACGAAGGCCGGGGAGGGGTTCGGGCGTCGTCACAGCCTCGCCCCCGACGCGCTGGAGGTCCGCGACGGCTTCGTCTGGGCCAGCGTCGACGCCGAGACGGCCACGCTGGCCGCGCTCGCGCAGGAGCTCGTCGACGGCCTCGTCGAGGGGCTGCAGATGCCGAAGAACATGCGCTGGGCCAACGAGACGCTGCGCTTCTCCCGTCCCATCCGCACGCTCGCCGTGCTGCACGGCGCCGACGTCCTGGACGCGGAGGTGGCCGGCGTCCGCTCGGGCCGCGAGCTGCGCGGCCACCGCCTCGTCGCGCCGACGTTCCAGCTGGCCGATGCCGACGCGTACGTCTCGGCTCTCGCGACCGCCGGCGTGACCGTGCCGTCGGCCGTCCGGCGCGAGCAGATCACCGCCGCGCTCGACGCCGCCGCGACCGCCGCCGGCGCGGCCTGGAGCGATCCGGGCGCGGTGCTGACCGAGGTGCAGCACCTCGTCGAGCGCGTCCACGTGATCGCCGGGGCCTTCGGCGAGCGCTACCTCGAACTGCCGGACCGGGTGCTCGTGACCGCGATGCAGGCGCACCAGCGCTACCTGCCGCTCGAGGCGGGCGGCAAGCGCTTCGCCGGGTTCCTGACGGTCGTCAACTCCGACCCCGCGCACGACACGGCCGTCCGCACCGGCAACGAGCGGGTGCTGGTCGGGCGGCTCGACGACGCCGTCTTCGCCATCGCCCAGGACCGCCGGCGCGGGCTCGAGCAGCTGGCCGGCGACCTCGATCGCGTCACGTTCCACGCGAAGGCCGGCACGGTCGCGAACAAGACGGAGCGGATCGTCGCGCTGGTGCGGGCACTGGGCGGCAACGACCACGCGCTGGCCGCCGCGCGCCTCGCGAAAGCCGATCAGGCGTCGACGCTGGTGCAGGAGTTCGCCGACCTCGAGGGCTACGTGGGCGAGCAGTACGCCCGTGCGGAGGGCCTCGACGAGGAGGTGGCGCGCGCCATCGGCGAGCAGTTCCTGCCCGATGCCGCCGGCGGCGTGCTGCCGGCCACCGAGGGAGGTGCCCTGCTGGCCGTCGCCGACAAGCTCGACACGCTGGCGACCACGCTCGCGATCGGCGAGCGGCCCACCGGGTCGCGCGACCCGTACGGCCTGCGCCGGGCCGCGGCCGGCATCGTCGCGATCGCGCTCGACCGCCGGCTCGACCTCCAGCTTCGCGAGCGCGTGGCCCAGGTGCACGGGCTGCTGGCCGGCCAGGGCGCGCAGCTGAAGCTCGCCGCGGCGGAGACCGTCGAGGCCGTCGAGCAGTTCGTGCTCGACCGCGTCGACGCGGCGCTGCAGGCCGAGGGCGTCGCGATCGACCTCGCCCGGGCGGCCCGCGGTGCAACGGCTCCGGCCGACCCCGTCGCGTACGCCGACCGCGCCCGGTTGCTGCAGCGGGCGGTCGACGGCGACGAGTTCGCGCGGGCGCTGAACGCGTTCACCCGCTGTCACCGCCTGGCCGCGAAGGGCGTCGACGAGGCCGCTGCCTCCGTCGACCAGATCCTCTTCGAGCACCCCAGCGAGGGGCACCTCGCCGACGCCATCGCGGCGGCCTGGAACGAGCCGGTCGCGCTCACCGCGGCGGCCTCGTTGAGCGACCCGGTCGACGCCTTCTTCGACGCGGTGCTCGTAATGGCGGATGATGTCGCAGTGCGCGCCAACCGTCTCCGTCTCCTCGTCGACGTGACCGCCATCTGCGGCCGCGTCGGCGACCTCTCCCAGGTGCAACGCTGATGGCGACAACCGACCCGATCGAAGTCCACCTGATCTCCGATTCCACGGGTGTCACGGCCGCCCGCGTGGCCCGCGCCGCCCAGGCGCAGTTCTCGACGCACCCGACCACGCTCGTCCGCCACCCGCGCGTGACGACCATCGAGGGGCTCTCCCGCGCGTTCGAGCGCATCGGCGGGCCGCCCGGCAAGGCCGTCTTCTTCACGCTCATCGACCGCGAGCTGCGGCGCATCACGACCGAGCTGTGCCACCGCGAGGGCATCGCCCACTGCGACCTGCTCGGTCCGCCGCTCGAGGCGCTGACGGCGGCGTCGGGCGACGAGGCGGAGCTGGTGCCCGGCCGCCCGCTGGCGTTCGACAAGGACTACTTCAAGCGCGTGGCTGCCATGGAGTTCGCGGTCAAGCACGACGACGGCCTCTCGGGCGAGGGCCTCGAGGACGCGGAGATCGTGTTGATCGGCGTCTCCCGCACGGGGAAGACGCCGCTCTCCATGTACCTCGGATACCTCGGGTACAAGACGGCCAACGTGCCGCTGGTGCGCGGCATCCAGCCGCCCGCGAACCTGTTCCGGATCGACGCCGCGAAGGTCGTCGGCCTGACGATCGACCCCGACCGGCTGGCCAAGATCCGCGGTCGCCGGCTGCGCGCCATCGGCGGCGCCGGCGTGCGCGACGGCTACGCCGAGCTGAACCGCATCTTCGAGGAGCTCGAGGAGGCGGCTGCCGTCCAGCGGCGCCTCGGCTGCCCCGTGGTCGACGTCACCAACATCGCGCTCGAAGAGGCCGCGAACCGGGTCATCGACCTGGTCGACCACCGCTGACCCGTCCCCCCGGGCAGGGCCGCGCCGGTATGCTCCGGCCGGTGCCGAAGTACGTCTACGACCTCAGCGAGGGCTCGGCCGACATGCGGTCGCTGCTCGGTGGCAAGGGCGCGAACGTAGCCGAGATGCTGAAGATCGGCGTGCCCGTTCCGGACGGCTTCACGGTCACCACCGAGGCCTGCGTGGCGGCGATGCGCGACGGCGCCTGGCCTGACGGTCTGGAGGCCGAGGTCGAGGACCGGCTGGTCGCGCTCGAGCAGCGCGCAGGCCGCACGCTGGGCGCCGGCGCCCGGCCCCTGCTCGTGTCGGTGCGCTCCGGTGCCGTGCATTCGATGCCCGGGATGATGGACACGATCCTCAACCTCGGCATGTCGGAGTCCACGGCCGCGGCGCTGGCCACCGAGTCGGGCAACCCGCGCTTCGCCTGGGACTCGTACCGGCGGTTCGTCCAGATGTACGGCGAGGTGGTCGAGGGCGTGCCGGGCGACGTCTACGAGCACGCGCTGACCCGAAAGAAGTCCGACCGGGGCGTCCGCGGTGACACCGACCTGACGGCGGACGACCTGCGCGCGCTGGGCACCGAGTTCCGGCGGCTCACCGCCGAGCACGGAGGCACGCTGCCCGACGATCCGCGTGCACAGCTGCGCGGCGCGATCGACGCGGTGTTCCGCTCCTGGGGCAATCCGCGGGCGACCGTCTACCGCCGCGCGCACGGCATCTCCGACGACCTCGGCACGGCCGTCAACATCATGCAGATGGTGTTCGGCAACCTCGGCGAGGACTCGGCCACCGGCGTCTGCTTCACGCGCAACCCGTCGACCGGCGAGCGCGAGGGGTTCGGCGAGTTCCTCGTCAACGCCCAGGGCGAGGACGTGGTGGCCGGCATCCGGACGCCGCGTCCGCTCCCCGAGCTGGAGGCGGAGATGCCCGCGTGCTACGGGCAGCTGATCGAGACGATGGCGCTGCTCGAGTCCCACTATCGCGACATGCAGGACATCGAGTTCACGATCGAGCGCGGCAAGCTCTACCTGCTGCAGACGCGCACGGGCAAGCGCACGACGCAGGCCGCGCTGCACATCGCGCGCGACCTGGTCGGCGAGGGCGTGATCGACCGCGAGGAGGCGGTCGGGCGCATCGACCCACGCGGCCTCGACCAGCTGCTGCATCCCACCATCGACCCGGAGCGCCGCGGGGAGGTGCTCGTGCGCGGCCTGAACGCGTCGCCGGGCGCAGCGGTGGGCGCGATCGTGCTCGACGCCGACAGCGCCGAGCGCCGCGGTCGGGCCGGCGAGGCGGTGGTGCTCGTGCGCTGGGAGACCACGCCCGACGACATTCACGGCGTGATCGCCGCCCAGGGTGTCCTGACCGCGCACGGCGGCATGACCAGCCACGCCGCGGTCGTGGCGCGCGGCATGGGCAAGCCGTGCGTGGCCGGCGCCGAATCGATGCGCACCGACGTCGATGCGCGCACCGTCCTGATCGGCGGACAGACCTTCGCGGAGGGCGACGTGATCACGCTCGACGGCTCCACCGGCGAGGTGTTCGCCGGCGCGCTGCCGCTGGTGCCCCCGCAGGTGAACGACGACTTCCAGCAGGTGGTGGCGTGGGCCGACGAGATCCGCCGCCTGGGCGTCCGCGCGAACGCCGACACGCCCGAGGATGCGGCGCGAGCCCGGGAGTTCGGGGCCGAGGGGATCGGCCTCTGCCGCAGCGAGCACATGTTCATGGCCGAGGACCGCCTGCCGGTCGTGCGCGAGATGATCCTGGCCGGCACCACCGAGGAGCGCGAGAAGGCGCTTGACCTGCTCGCGCCCATGCAGCAGGGCGACTTCGAAGGGATCCTCCGCGCGATGGACGGTCTCGAGGTGACGATCCGCCTGCTCGACCCGCCGCTGCACGAGTTCCTGCCCGACGTGACCGTGCAAGCCGTCGCCGTCGAGCGCCTGCGCGCCGCCGGCGACGCCGCGCTGGGGGCGGCCGAGAAGCTGCTGGCGCGCATTCGCCGGCTGCACGAGTCGAACCCGATGCTTGGCACCCGCGGCTGCCGCGTGGGCCTGCTGTACCCCGAGATCTACGCCATGCAGGTGCGCGCGATCGCCCGGGCCACCCGCGAGGTGCGCTCGACCGGCGGCGACCCGCGGCCGGCGATCATGATCCCGCTGGTCGGCTTCGCGACCGAACTCGAGCGCATGCGAGCGCTGGTGGCCGACGTGCTCGAGGAGGAGGGGACGCCCGAGATCCCGATCGGCACGATGATCGAGCTGCCCCGCGCCGCGGTGTGCGCCGACCAGATCGCGCCGCACGCCGACTTCTTCTCGTTCGGCACCAACGACCTCACCCAGACCGTGCTCGGCGTCTCGCGCGACGACGCCGAGGGCAAGTTCCTGTCGGCGTACGTCGAGGACGGCATCCTCGCGGCGAACCCCTTCTCGACCATCGACGTGGACGGCGTCGGCGGCCTGGTGCGAATGGGTTGCGAGCGCGGGCGCGGCGCCAACGCTGCGCTCGGACTGGGCGTGTGCGGCGAGCACGGCGGCGACCCGGCCTCGATCGCTTTCTTCCACTCCGCCGGTCTCGACTACGTCTCGTGCTCGCCCTTCCGCGTCCCGGCCGCCCGGCTGGCGGCCGCCCAGGCGGCGCTCGGCGACGGCTTCCGGGACCGCTGATGGGCATCCTCGCGCTCGGTGGCGGGGCGCTCGACCAGCAGGTCTGCGACTGGGTGGCGGCGCGCCTGCCGGCGGGGCGGCCGAAGGTGGTGCTGCTGCCGACCGCGACGGCTGATGAGCCTGAGATCATCGTCCGCTTCTACGAGCGGTTCGTCCCGTTC
>JBBQFB010000216.1:0-6648 GCA_038321545.1 Gaiellales bacterium | reverse complement strand
GGTCATCGTCCCGAAGCTGCCGACGAGGATCGCCGCGTCCACCTCGCCGCTCTCGATGAGCCGGTCGAGCACGCGCGTGTAGGTGGCCATGTCGTCGAACACCGCGGTCAGATCGATCGGGTTGGCGGTCGAAGCGGCGTTCGGCCGCAGCTCGCGCAGCCGCGCCTGCAGGCCGTCGGACAGCTCTGGCAGCACGAACCCGTCTGCCGCGAGCACGCCGGTCGCGATCACCGCGATGCCGCCGCCGTCGGAGAGCACGCCGATCCGCCGGCCCGTCGGCTTCGTCGCCATCAGCAGGCCCTGCGCGGCCTCCATCAGCTCCTCCGGCGTCGCCACGAGCAGCGCGCCGACCTCTGCCAGCGCGGCCGACACGACCCGCTGCGTCGAGACGAGCGACCCGGTGTGCGACTGCGCGGCGCGCTCCGCAGCCTCGCCGGTCGGCGACAGCACGATCACGGGCTTGCCGGCCGCGTGGGCCGCTGCCACTGCACGCAGGAACCCGCGGCCGTCACGGAAGTCCTCGCAGTAGACGCCGATCGCCCGCACCTGCGGGTCGCCCGCCAGGTGCTCGACCACCTCGCCTGCCGTGATGTCGGCCTGGTTGCCGATCGACACGAAGTGCGACACTCCGAGACCCATCTCGATGCCGTACGACACGAAGTCGACGCCGAGGCCGCCGGACTGCGACACGAGCGCGAGCGGCCCCGGCACCTGGCCGTTGTCGAGCCAGGCGGCGTCGAACGATTCGTGCCCGCACCAGACGCCCATGCAGTTCGGGCCGAGCAGCACCGCGCCCTCCTCACGGACGCGGCGAGCCACCCGGGCCTCGACCGCGCGCCCCTCCTCCCCCGCCTCGGCGAACCCGATCGTGATCCCGACGAACGCCCGCACGCCCCGGGCGAGCCCGTCCTCGACGACCTCCTCGAAGGCCGCGGCCGGCACCACCAGTACCGCCAGGTCGACCGGCTCGGAGAGGTCGCGCAACGACGCCACCGTGGCCCGGCCCTGCACGATCGAGCGGCGCGCGTTGACGAACTCGACGCGCCGGCGATCGGCGTCGCGGAGCACGCCCCGGGCGATGCCGAACCCCCACTTGTTCGGGTCGTCGGACGCGCCCACGACCGCCACGGAGCGCGGGGCGAGCAGCGGCGTCAGGTCGCGGCTCACTTGAACAACGAGCGACCGATGATCAGGCGCTGGATGTCCGACGTCCCCTCGTAGAGCTCCTCGAGCTTGGCGGCACGCAGCCAGCGCTCGACCGGGTACTCGCGCGAGTACGAGTACCCGCCGAGCGTCATCGACGCGGCCCACGTGGCAAACCATGCGGCCTCCGACCCGGCCAGCTTGGCCTGGGCAGCCTCGATCGCGAACGGCTTGCCCGCATCGGCCAGCGCAGCTGCGTGGTACGTCAGCAGCCGCGCCTGGTCGAGCTTCATCTTCGCGTCGACGAGGCGGAACGAGACGGCCTGGAACTCGTGGATCTTCTTGCCGAACTGCTCGCGCTCCTTCGCGTAGGAGACGGCGTACTCGAGCGCCGCGCGGCCGATGCCGACGCCGTTCGCGCCGAGCGTGACGCGCGAGACGTCGAACCACCGCATCAGGCCGTAGAAGCCCTGCCCCTCGTCGCCCACGCGCCGGTCGTCGGCCACGAAGCAATCCTCGAAGAACAGCTCGGCCGCCGGATAGCAGCGGGCGCCCATCTTCGGGATCTTCTTGCCGATCGTGAAGCCCTCGTCGCCGCGGAGCAGCAGGAACGCCGTGATGCCGCGCGACCGCGAGCCGGGCACCGTCTGCGCGAACACGATGTACTGGTCGGCCGTCGGCGCGCACGAGATCCACGTCTTCTGGCCGTTCAGCAGGTAGCCACCGTCGACCTTCACCGCCGACGTCGTCATGGCCGCCGCGTCCGAGCCCGCATTCGGCTCGGTGGTGGCGAGCGCGCCGATCACCGGATCGGTGGTCGAGCAGAGCGGCGGCAGCCAGCGGTCCTTCTGCTCGGGCGTGCCGAGCGCCACGATCGGGCCGGCGAAGAAGCTGCCGCCGCCGATGCAGCCGCCGATGGCGGAGCAGCCCCAGGCCATCTCCTCGACGATCGCGACCGCCGTCACGAGGCTCGAGACGCCGCCGCCGCCGTACTCCTCGGGCAGGTCGTAGCACGTCAGCCCGACCTCCGCCGCCTTGCGGACGACGGGCCACGGGAACTCCTCGGACTCCTCGTAGGAGGCGGACACCGGGCGCATCTCGCGCTCGGCGAACTCGTGCGCGAGCGCCTGCAGGTCGCGCTGCTCGTCGGTCAGCTCCATCCGGTTCCTCCATCGACTCCGAGACACTGTCCGGTCACGTACGAGGCGTCATCCGACACCAAAAAGGCGATCGCCGAGGCGATCTCCGAGGGTTCCGCGAACCGGCGCAGCGGGATGTTGGGAATCCACGCGTCCTTGACCTCCTGCGGCACCGCCTGGGTCATCGGCGTGGAGGTCGCGCCCGGCGCCACCGCGTTGCAGCGCACACCGTGACGCGCGTGCTCGATCGCCACGGTGCGTGTGAGCCCGACGATGCCGGCCTTCGCGGCGGCATAGTTGGCCTGGCCGAACGCTCCGTGGCGGGCCTCGCTGGAGAGGTTCACGATCGCCCCGCCCTTGCGCTCGCGCATCGACGGGATGACGTGCTGGCAGCCGAGCCACATGCCCTTCAGGTGGATGTCGATCACCGTCTGCCACTCGTCGTCGGTCATCTTGAGCAGCGACCGGTCGCGCGTCACACCCGCGTTGTTGACGAGGATGTCGACGCCGCCGACGGTCGCGATCAGCGCCTCCCAGGAGTCGCGGCTGGCGACGTCGTGCTCGACGGCGGCGCCGGCCACTTCCGCGGCGATGGCCTGCGCGGCGGCCAGGTTGAGATCGGCGCAGACCACGTGGGCGCCCTCGTCGGACAGGCGCCGCGCCGTGGCGGCACCGATGCCGGAGCCGCCGCCGGTGACGATCGCGACACGGCCCTCGAGGCGGCGCATCAGGCGTCCTGCGGGCGGGTCGTGATCATCACCGCGTCGGTGCCCGACTGGACGACCTCGCCGTGCTGGTTGATGACCTCGACGCTCGTGGTCAGCACGCCCATGCCGGGCCGCGAGCGCGACGGGCGGGTGTCGAGCACCGTCATCACGCTGTGGATCGTGTCGCCGGGATACGTCGGCCCGACGAACTTGCGCGATGCCTCCAGGTACGCGATCACCTCGACGTCGTCCATGCCCGGCGTGGCGAGCCCGCTCGAGATCGCGAGCACCAGCAGGCCGTGCGCGATGCGCCCGGTGAAGGGCGTGTTGGCCGTAACCCACTGCTCGTTGATGTGCAGCTGGTTGAAGTCGCCGGAGACACCGGCGAAGGCCATGATGTCGGCCTCCGTCACGGTGCGGCCGACCGACGTGTAGGTCTGGCCCGCGGCGAAGTCGTCGAGGTAGATGGTCATGTCACGCTCCTGTGAAGCAGGGCAGGCCGTCGTGGAACACGACGCGGACGGGCATCTCGCACGCCAGCGCGTCGTGGTCGACGTCGACGATGTTCGCGCTCACGCGCACGCCCTCCGCCAGCTCGACGATGCCGAGCACGTAGGGCAGGTCGGCCGCGAACTCCGGGTTGGGCGTCTTCCAGAGCACCGAGAACGTATGCAGCCGACCGGTGCCGGCGGCCTCCACCCAGGCGGGCTGGCCGGCCCCGCACGCGACGCAGTGCGCGCGCGGGTACCACTGGTACGCGTCGCAGCTCTCGCAGCGCTGGACGAGCAGGCGACCCTCGGCGGCGGCATCCCAGTACGGCTGGGTCAGACCGTCCGGTAGCGGCTTCGGCTTGTCCATGTCTAGACCCCCAAAATCATGGTCGCGGTTGCCGACAGCGAGCCGCCCGTGCCGCTCACCAGGCACGTCTTCGGATCGTCGAGCTGCACGCCGGGGGAGGTGCCGCGCAGCTGGCGGACGCCCTCGATGACCGTGAACACGCCCCGCCGTCCGGGGTGGTTGGACGACAACCCGCCGCCGTCGGTGTTGAACTGCAGCGCGCCCGACTCGACGAACGCGCCGCCCTCGCCCTTCGCGCAGAAGCCGAGTGACTCGAGCGTCAGCAGCACCGTGATCGTGAACGAGTCGTACACCTGCGCGACGTCGATGTCCGCCGGCTTCAGCCCGGCGCTCTCGAAGGCCCGTGCGCCGGAGTGGACGGCGGCCGTCTCCGTGAACGGCCACATCTGGTTCATCGACAGCTGCCCCAGCGCCTCGCCCCAGCCGAGCAGGTAGACGCCCCTCTGCGCGAGCTGCTCGGCCTTGCGCTTCGAGACCATCACGAACGCGCCGCCCGAGTCCGACACGATGCAGCAGTCGAGCCGGTGCAGCGGCGTCGCGATCATCGGCGAGGCGAGCACGTCGGCGACCTCGATCGGGTCACGGAACCGCGCGTCGGGGTTGTTCGCGGCGTTCCCGCGGCAGTGCACGGCGATCTGCGCGAGCTGCTCCGGCGTCGTGCCGAACTCGTGCATGTGCCGTGTCGCGGCGAGCGCGTACGTGGAAACGGTCGACGGGCCGTACGGGATCTCGAACTGCCCGGGCCCCGCCGCGTTGCTGCCGTAGTCGGCGAACGGGATCTCGGGGATGCCGGAGTAGCCGGCGGCCGCGTACGAGACGACCACGACGTCGGCCATGCCCGACGCGATCGCGAGCGCCGCGTGGCCCGCGTGCGAGATGAAGGCCGCGCCGCCGATGTCGGTCGAGTCGAACCAGCGCGGGTGGATCGCCATGTACTCGGCCACCTCGCAGACCGACATCTGCAGGCCGCCCTCGCTCGGGAACGACGCCGCGGTGGCGAACCCGTCGACGTCGCCGAGCTCCAGGCCGGCGTCGGCGAGCGCTCCGAGGATGCACTCCGCCTGGATCGCGAACGGGTGCACGCCGGGGGCCTTCCGCCGCGGCGACTCGTACACGCCGACGATCGCCACCTCTCCGCTGGGAAACGCCATCCATTCCTCCGGCTCGTGATCCGGGGGAAGTATGCGGCCGGGGCGGCCGGTGCCTACTCGTTCTCGGGTTCCGTCTTACGCGCCCGGCTCGGTGCGACGCGCGGCGGCTCGTTCGGCTGCTTCGGGTACACGGGCGGCCACGGGGCGTCCATCATGCCGCTTGCAAGGTCGTGGGCGGAGCGCTCGAGCAGCGAGGAGAGGTCCTCCGCGTAGTCGCCGATCGTCGCCCACGCGTCGCCGTTGCCGGCCACGCGGGCGGGCACCGAGGCGATCGTCATCTCGTCGGGCTCGACCGTCTCCAGCTCGTCCCAGGCGAACGGCGCGGACACCTGGCCGCCGACGCGCGCCCGTGCTCCCCAGGCTGCGAACACGGTCTTGTGCGGCGCGTTCTGGTTGTAGTCGACGAACACGCGCGCTCCTCGCTCCTCCTTCCACCACGCCCAGGTGCAGAGCTCGGGACGCCGGCGCTCCAGCTCGCGGGCCAGTGCGACGGCGGCGGCCCGCACCTCGTAGGAGTCCCAGCGGGGCGCGAGACGGGCGTAGATGTGGATCCCGCGCCGCCCGGTGGTCTTCGCGAACCCGGTCAGACCGTGCTCGGCCAGCAGCTTCCGTGCCTCGAGGGCCGTCTCGCGGACCATCTCGAACGTCACGCCCGGACCTGGATCGAGGTCGATCCGCAGCTCGTCGGCGTGCTCCATGTCGTTCGCGAGCGTCGGCCAGGCGTGGAACCCGAGACAGCCGAGGTTGACCGCCCAGACCAGGTGCGCGACGTCGACGGCCACGAGCGCGTCGGACTCCGTGCCGTTCACGGTCGCGACGGTGACCGTCTCGAGCCAGTCCGGCGCGCTCTTCGGCACCCGCTTCTGGAAGAACGACTTGCCCGAGGCGCCGTCGGGGTAGCGCTCCATCAGGATCGGCCGGCCGCCGATCGCGCGCAGCAACGGCTCGCCCACCGCCATCACGTAGTGGACGAGATCGAGCTTGGTCTCGCCACGCTCCCGGAAGAAGATCTTGCCGGGACTCGAGACCGAGACCGTCCGGCCCGACACCTCGACCTCGGCGTGCTCGGCTTCCGGCGCCATGGCGGGAACCCTACATCCAGAGGGGCTCGTCGCGAAGGCGGAGCGAGGTGCCGAGGCCGCGCTCCTTCGCGTTCCGGAGCACGTAGGCGGCGGTCACGACGTCGTCCATGCCGAGGCCGACGGGCGAGCAGACGATGCGCTGCTCGGGCGACGTGCGGCCGGGATGGCTGCCGGAGACGACCTCGGCGAGATCGACCGCGGCGTCGGCGGCCGGGATGCCGGCGTCGCGCAGGCGCCGCAGGTAGCGGGTGTCGGCGGTGCCCTCGTGGTCTCGGTCGTCGACCACCAGCAGGTCGGTGACGGTGTGCAGGTCCTCCGGCCCGTCCAGCGACGACACGAGCACGACCAGGCCGCCCGCCGGCACCCACGCCTTGTCGATGGTGGGCGTCACGGCCAGGGTGGACGGGATGATGATGTCGGCGCCCTCGCAGGCCTCGCGCTCCGAGTGCGCCGCGGCGACGCCGAACGGCAGGGTCGGTGCCAGCTCGGCCAGCAGCGCCTCGGTGCGGGCGGTGTTCGGGTCGTACACGCGGGCGATCTCGAGGCCGGGACGCGTCGCAGCGAGCGC
>JBBQFB010000215.1:0-6735 GCA_038321545.1 Gaiellales bacterium | reverse complement strand
ACTGGTGGTCGCTGGCCGGCGGCACCGCCCTGCAGCACTGCCTGGCCACCGGCCTCGTGAGCTACCGCCTGCTGGTGTTCAAGCAGACGTAGACGCCGTCGGGGCGCCGTGCGCACCCAGGAGCCGTGAGCCTCCCAGCGGGCGCTGCGAGTACACGGACGACGAACCCGGCCGGGCTGCCCGGCGCGGATCTCGGCCCGGACCGTCACTTTCGGAGAGATCTCGGGTCGTACTGATTGATCGCCTCGCCGCTATCGGTCAGGAGCCACCATGTCGCGCACGGCACGACCCCTCGTGAGGATGCTCTCCGTCGCCGCCGACGGAGCGAACTCGCCACCGAGCACGCCGTCTGCGCCTCGGCCGCTCCGGCCGATGGTCGTCGGCGGATCGGAGGCGACCGGCGCGTCCACCGACTTCAACCTGCCGCTCGCGGACGTCGCCGGGACCGTCGTGGCGGCGGTGCGAAAGGTCGTGCCCTCGTGCGCTTCGGCCGTCGTCGTCCGTGTCGGCGGCCGCTGGCAGCTGCTCGCGCAGAGCGGGCCGGCCGACGTCTCGATCTACCACCAGCGCCACCTCGAGTCGACGGACCTCGCGGCTCGGGGTGTCGTCCGGACCGAGCGGCATCTCGTCGCGGAGATCGCGTCGCGTGACGTCGCCGCGGGCCTTCTGCTGGTCGCGCTGTCAGGACGTGAGGTGCCCGAGCACGCGCACGAGATCGTGCGACCGATTCTCGAGGACGCAGCGTCGAACCTCGATGTCGCGGCGGCGCTGCAACGTCACGACCGTGCCCTCCGCCGGGTCGAGCTGCTCGGCCGACCAGGCGGAGGCCAGGCCGACTCCGTGAGCGAGCTCGAGCGTGCTGTCGCGTGCCTCTGGCCACGGTGCGTGGTGCGATACGTCGCCGTGGACGCGCTCGCGGGGCTCGACCACGCGACGCGCCGGCTGGTGCGATCGGCGAGTGAGACGGAGACCGCGACGGAGCCGCCCGAGCCGACCGGATCGATGCTGCTGGGGTCCGACTGGGTGCATCGCGTGGCGGTCCCGGTGTCGGCTCGTGGCGCGCTGCTGATCGAGCCCGCGGCGGGCGGCGAGGCGCTCGACCGGGAGAGCGTCGCGGCTGCCGGCGCAGCCGCGCGCATCTGGTCGCTCGTCGGGCGCCTCGACGCCCTCCAGGCCGAGCTGGTGGCTCTTCGAGACGAGGACCCCGAGACCGGTTGTCTGGTCGGTGCGTCGCTCGAACAGCATCTCGGCATCGCGCTGAAGGCGCAGGTCGGTAGTGCCCGGACGGCACTGATCGTGTTCGAGGTCGACCCGCACGACGCCGAGGCCGACACGGCACTCGCAGCGCGGGTCGGCCGGCGGCTCGCAATCACCGCCGGTGAGGACCGGGCCGAGATCTTCCGCCTGGGTCACTGGCGGTACGCCGTCCTCGCCCGGACCGGCGCGCCGGGTGACGTGCGACGGCTCGCGCGGCACCTCACTCTCGCGGTGCGTGACGCCGGGGACTCCTCGTGCAGCGCGTCGGCCGGGATCGCGTTCGCACCGACCCACGGCTCGACGCCGCGCGATCTGCTCGAGGCCGCCCGGTACGCGATCGAGGTGGTCGCCGCGGACGACTGCGACCGGTGACGTCCCGCGGCACCGGAACGTGAAGAATCGGCAGGTTCGCCCCGACGAGACGTTTCGAGTCCGGTATCCGGGCCATGCTGTGGGAGGCGGTTACTTCCTGTGACGCCGCCAGGCATTGGATGGCTTTGCCCGAGCTCCGCGGAATCGGCACCAGCGTCCGGCATCCCGCCGGTGCGCCGCCGTTGGCCCGTTCGGTGGATGTCGCCGCGCTGTATGCGACCCATTCCGAGCAGCTCCGGAACGTCTGCCTGCGCCTGACACGCGACCCTTCCGCGGCGGATGACCTGTCGCAGGAGGCCTTCGCCCGTCTCATCGCACGGTTGCCGAGCCTTTCCGGTGACGTCAACATCGCCGCGTACCTGCAGGTGACCGCGCGCAACCTCTACCTGAACGGGCTGCGCGACCACTCGCGGGAGTTCGCCGACGATCTGATCGAGGCGCGGATCGCTCCCGATGACGAGCTCGAGCGCGACCCGACCCGGGCCGCGCTGCTCGTCGAGCAGATCGACCAGATGCGCCGGTCGACCGCCCGGCTGAATGGCCGGCAGCGCCGGGCGCTGGTCCTCCGTGAGGTCGAAGGCCTGTCCTACGCCGAGATCGCCGATCAGCTCGGAACGTCGCCGGAGGCGATCGCACAGATCCTGGCGCGGGCCCGCATGCGGCTCCGGGCGGAGTACCGGCGCGAACAGGACCCGTCCGTCCCTCTCGGTGCCGACTGCAACGCCACGCGTGATGCCCTGTCCGCCTACCTGGACCTGAAGCTGGCGCCGGCGCTGCACGACGACGTGCAGCGGCACCTCCGACAGTGCGATGCCTGCCGCGGGGTGCTCGCGACCTATCGGGAGGCCGGTATCCAGCTGCGCGGCGCAGGGCCGCTATCGCCGATCGGCGCGCTTCTGGGACGCCTCGGCAGCCTGCTGCAAGGGGTCGGCCACGCGACGGGGACGACGGCCGCGGTCCTCGGCAGCGCGGCCATCGTCGCGGTGGGCGCGGGCGGTGTGGTCGTGGCCCATCACGTCGCCGCCCGCGGCTCGGCCGGGAGCGCCGCGACGACCGCGGGCGCCTTCCCGACCGGCGCAGTCGCGGCGCCGGCCAGGGCAGCGACCGACCGGTCGGCGAGCGGCGATGGATCGACGGCTCCGGGCGGCACGGCCGGCTTCGGCGATGAAGGCACGCAGAGCGATCCAGGGCAGGGAACGACATCCGGCACGGCTGCGACGGACACCGGCGTCGCGACGACGCCGGATGCCACGACCTCGGCGGGGACGCTGCCCGTCGACACCGGAGCGGCTTCCCCCGTGCTCGATGGGGCCGCGGCCAACGTCGCGGTGACGACGCCCGCCATCACGACGCCTGCCGTCGCGGTGCCCGGCGTCACGACGCCTCCGGTGGCGACGCCCGTGATCACCGTCCCGCCGGTCACCGTCCCGCCGGTGACCGTGCCGCCCGTGACCGTCCCGGCCGTCAGCATCCCGCCGGCGACCGTGCCTCCGCTGACGCTGCCGAGGCTCTGACGTCTCAGCCTGGCTTGAGGTCGGAGGTTCGCTTGTGCGCCTTCAACGCAGCCAGCCTCCGGTCACGCCATTCGCTGAGTGCGGCGATCCGCTCGGGTGTCTGCGCACCGGTCCACTCGGCCATCACCTTGTCGACCGAGTCCTGGCCGAACGGATCACCGCCCGTCGCCTGCGCCACCGTCTCGCTGTATGCGGCGCCGTAGCGCGCGCAGTAATCGGGGATGCCGCCGGGCGCGTTGAGCTCCATGGTCTCGAACGGCCCCATGAACGACCAGCGCAACCCGAGGCCGTCCCTGATCGTCCGGTCGACGTCCTGTGGGCTGGCGATGCCCGCCCCGACGAGGCGGAAGGCCTCTGCCAGCAGCACCGCCTGGAGGCGGTTGAGCACGAAGCCGGGAAGCTCCTTGCGCAGCACGATCGGCACCTGGCCGGCCTCCTCGTAGAGCTCCTTCGCCCGGGCGAGGACCGCCGGCTGCGTCCACGGAGCGGGGGCGAGCTCGACGATCGGGATCAGGTGCGGCGGATTCGCCGGGTGCGCGACGAGACACCGACTACGGCCCGCGAGACCCTCCGAGAACAGCGAGGCGACGATGAAGGAGGTGGACGACGCGAGGATCACGTCAGGCGTCGCGAGCCCGTCCATCTCGGCGAACAGCGCACGCTTGGCCTCCAGCGTCTCGGGGCCGCACTCCTGGGCGAGCGTTGCCCCCGCGAGCGCAGACTCGAGGTCGGCAGCGATGCCGATGTGCGCGAGGGCGGCTCCGGGATCCGTGACGAGGCCCAGGGCCGCGAGCTCGCCGAGGTTGGCGGCGATGTGCTCACGCGCGGCCTGGGTCGCTTGCGCGCGCAGGTCGTACAGGTCCACGTCGAAGCCGTGACTTGCGAAAACCGTGGCCCAGCCCCGTCCAATGAGGCCCGAGCCGACGACAGCGATCTTGGTGATGGAGCCCGCCCTTCGTGTCGGTCTGCACCGGCGGAATAGCACAGTCGGGCGGTATCGACTTCGCGCGAGCCGGCAACGCACACGGTTGCGGCACGCGCTCGCGGCGGCGCCCGCTACGCCACGCGGGCGTCGGACTCGCTGCCGAGGCCGAGCACGGCGAGCAGCGCGTCGACGACTGCCGGGTCGAAGTGGGTGCCCGCGCCCCGGACCAGCTCGTTCCCGGCGTCCTCGGGACTGCGGGCGGGGGAGTAGACGCGGCGACCCGTGATCGCCGAGTAGGCATCCGCCGCCGCGACGATGCGCGCCTCGATCGGGATCGTCGTTCCCGCCAGGCCGTCTGGATAGCCGGTGCCGTCCCATCGCTCGTGGTGGTGGCGCACCGCCGGCGCCGAGTCGCGCAGTGCCGCGATGTCGCGCACGATCGACTCGCCGGTCGCCGGATGCGTGCGCATGACGGTCCACTCCTCGTCGTCCAGCGGGCCTGGCTTCCCGAGGATCGCCTGCGGAATCGTCGCCTTGCCGACGTCGTGGAGCCAGCCAGCGATCCGCGCGCGCAGCACCGCGTCGGCGGGCAGGCCGAGCCGCTGTGCCGTCCGTGCGCTGAGCGCCGACACCTGTTCCGCGTGGCCCGCCGGCGCGCCCTCCTGCGATCCCGCCACCATCGCGAGCGCGCGCGCCACGCGCACCGATTCCGGCTCACCGACCGTGTCGATGACCTCGGCGTGCGGTACGAGCGAGACGCGGTTGCGGCCATGCCGCTTCGCGTCGTACAGGCAGCGGTCTGCCGCATCGACTAGCGCGTCGAGGTTGTCCAGCTCGGCGCTCGACTGGACGGCGCCCATCGATACCGTCAGCCGCAGCCGGACGCCACCGGCGTCGATCGGCGCGAGCGCGACGACGGCACGGAGACGATCGGCGCGCCAGTGCAGCTCGGCGGCCGAGCCGACACCGCGCAGCAGCACGGCGAATTCCTCGCCGCCCCAGCGAGCGAGGCAGTCGTCCGGCCTGAGCGACTGCTGCAGGCGCCGCGCGAACTCCACCAGGACCGCATCACCGACCACGTGGCCGTACGCGTCGTTGATGTGCTTGAAGTGGTCTGCGTCGAGCAACAGCAGCGCACAGCTATCCGGGGACTCGGCGAGAGCGGCCTCGGCGACCTCGATGAAGTGGCGGCGGTTGTACGTACCGGTCAGCTCGTCGGTGCGGGCGCGCAGGTCGGCCTCGCGACGGGCGTGCTCCAGCTCGTCGTGCGCCTCGCGCATGTCGGCCATGCTGCGCAACAGCTCGTTCTCCAGCTGCCGCCGCGCCGTGATGTCGCGACTGACACCGTCGTAGAACAGCGTCCCGTCGGCATCGCGCCGCGGACGGAGCTGTTCCGAGATGATGCGCTCACGGCCGTCCAGCCCGCAGGTGCGGTACTCGAGATCGATCTCCTCGCCGGCACCCGTGGCGTCGATCGACGACCGCCAGCGGTCGCGGTCCTCTGGATGGACGAGCGCCTCGTACGCACGGTCGTCATCGCTGCTCTCGCCGAGCGTGCCGCCCACCAGCGCCTCGCGGTTCGGCCCGCGGTACACCGCGCGGTGCCCGCCGCCGGCGTCGATGCGGAGCGTGAACAGGTGGGCGTCCATCGCCTCCACCACCTGTGACAGAGCGGCATGGGTCTGCGCGAGCTCGGCGCGCATCCGCCGGCGCTCGGTGACGTCCGAGACGATGCCGCTCACCTCGAACGACCCGTCCGGGTTCGGGTGGGCGACCCCGCGGTCGTGCACCCACCGCGTGATCCCGTCGGCGCCGCGCAGGCGGTACTCGACCTCCGCGTCAATTCCTGCGGCCAGCGACGCGTTGAACGCGTCGTACACCGTGCGGTCGTCCGGGTGCACGGCGGCGTCCCAGTTCTTCATCGCCGCGTCCGGCTCGGCGCCACCCATCAGCCGGTCTCCTCCCGGCCCCTGGAACACCTCCTCCAGACGGCCGTCGGCATGCGCCTGGGCCAGGTAGACGTGCTCGCCCACCACGTCGAGAAGGCGCGTGAACCGGTCGCCCGCGAGGGCGAGCTTCGCCGCCACCTCGTGGCGCGATGTGACGTCCGAGATGATGCCGGTGATCAGCACCCGGCCGTCGGCCTCCCGCCGGGGACGGGCGCGGTCCCACAACACGTGTGTGACGCCGTCGAGACCGACCAGGCGGTACGTCACCTCGGCGTCCTCGCCGTCGCGCAGGCGCCGGTTGAACTGTGCGTAGGAATCCCAGTCTTCAGGGTGGATCCGGGACTCCCAGAACGGCCCGCCCTCCGCATCCTTCGGCCGCTCGCCGCCCACGTAGCGCGCCAGTCGCGGGCCCGCGACGTGCGAGACGTACCGCCCGTCAGTCGTCACCTCACCGGCGTAGACGTCCTCCTCGAAGAGGTCGAGGATCCCTTCGATGTCGGTGTCGCGACGGCGGTTTTCGAGGCTCGGCAGCGGCGCGTGACGGCGCGCGCCATCCGCTGCGGGCGGGTGCACAGATGCGTGAGTCAGAGGATCCTCGGACCCGGAGGGTGGAAGCCCGGTGGACATGTGCCTAGTGGCGCTATCGGCAGGTCTGCGACGGCGCTTGACGCTCGCGGGTCGTCAGCCGGCCCCGCTCAGCCGCCCTCGGATGCCTCAC
>JBBQFB010000214.1:0-6751 GCA_038321545.1 Gaiellales bacterium | reverse complement strand
GCGTACAGCGAGGCGGCGTAGAACGACAGCGCCTCGCAGAATCCGACCAGGAATGCGAACACGCCGAGGCGGCGTACGGGCTTGTCATAAGGCAGCATCGAGACCCTCCAACGGG
The DNA here is from genome assembly GCA_038321545.1 of Gaiellales bacterium. Lineage (GTDB taxonomy): Bacteria > Actinomycetota > Thermoleophilia > Gaiellales > F1-60-MAGs149 > VFJZ01. The sequence continues at coordinate 6,636 of JBBQFB010000214.1, read as the reverse complement.
AACACGAAACATTCAGCTCCCGCGATCAGGAGCGTCGGCTCCGTGCGTGCCCGCCGCGTCATCGACGCCGGCACGCCTGGCTGGGCTCGCTTGGTTACGTACACCCGGCAGCCCGCCGCGACGAACATACGGTAGCAGATGCAAGGCGACTGGACCTTCTGGTCGCCTTGCATCAACCCGTTCTGGACCTACCCGGCGAGCGCCAGGTCGAGCAGCCGCTCCATCTCGTCCAGGCCGCGATGCCACGTGGCCTCGGACGTCAGATCGATGCCGAACGCGCCCAGCTGCTCGGCCGGCGAGGCCGCGCCGCCCTGGGCCAGGAACGCCAGGTACTTCGGCACGAACGCCTCGCCCTGCTCGCGCCAGGTGGCGTACAGGACGAGGCTCGCGAGGTGCGCGAACGCGTACGCGTAGGTATAGAAGCGGGTGTTGATGAAGTGCGGGATGTAGCTCCAGCCGAGGCGGTAGCCCTCGGGCAGCTCGACCGCGTCGCCGTACTGGCCCCTGTTGCGCTCCAGCCACATCTCGCACAAACGATCGGGGGTCAGCGTGCGGCCCTCGCTGCGGGCGGCGTAGGCGTCGGACTCGTACCGCGCCATCATCGTCTGCCGGAAGACCGTGGCGAAGCTCGACTCGAGCTCCTGCCGCACCAGCGCCGACCGCGTGGTCGCATCCTGCTCGTTCTCCATCATGTAGTCGAACGTCACCAGCTCGGCGAACGTCGACGGCACCTCGGCGAGCGCGATGCCCGGATGGAACGAGAGCGCCGACTGGCGCTGGGCCGAGAGCGTGAAGTGCATGCCGTGCCCGAGCTCGTGGGCCATCGTCATCACGTCGCGCAACCGGTCCGTGTAGTTGAGCATGATGAACGCCTCGGAGTCCTGCGACACGGACGCGCAGAAGGCTCCCCCACGCTTACCCTGGCGCGGCTCTGCGTCGACGCGGTGGTCGTCGAAGAACGCCTCGGAGACGACCTCGATGTCGTTCGAGAAGCGCGCGAACGCGTTCCGGACGATCGTGCGCGACTCGTCGTAGGAGAACCCGCGGCCCTCGTCCAGCGGCGCGTACTGGTCGGACAGGTGCAGCTTCGGGACGCCGAGCAGCTCGGCCTTGCGGCGGTACCAGCGGTGCGCGATGGAGTGGCGCGACTCGATCGCGGCCATCATCGCGTCGACCGCGGCGTTCTCGAGCTCGTTCGACAGGTTGCGCTGCGCCATCGGGCTGCCGAACGAGCGCAGGCGGTCGTCGACCAGCCGGTCGGCGACGAGCGAGTCGTAGCAGTGGGCCAGCACCGGCGTGAGCGGCTCGAGCGCGCCGTACAGCGTCTCCAGCGTGCGCATGCGCAGCGGCCGGTCGGTCGAGTACATGTTGGCGAGCAGCTCGTCGATGGTGTGGTCGCGCGCCCCGTCACCCGGGTCGAACGACACCTTGACGTTCGCGACCGTCTGCTCGAACAGGTTCTGCCACGCCATCTGCGCGGCCGGCGAGCGCTCCGCCCAGACCCGCTCCTCGTCCTCGGACAGCTTGTGCGGCTTGTACTTGCGCAGGCTGCGCAGATGGTGGCTGTCGCGCGCCACCTCGGGCGCGGACGCCAGCCGCTCGGCGCGGTCGTCGTCGAGCGCGATCCACTCCAGCTCGAAGAACCGCAGTGTGTTCGCGATCTGCACGTACTGCTGCTCGATCACGGCCTCCAGATCGCGGGCCTCGTCGTCGTTGACGTCGACGGAGCGGCGAAGGCCGACGTACGAGCCGGCTCGCGAGATGGCGTTGTCGATCTCGGCGATCTCGCTCAGCGCCGAGGCCAGGCCGGCGGCGTCGAGGCCGGCGACCTGGCCGCGGTAGCGCGCGGCGAAGACGTCACAGGCGGCGCGCGTCTCGTCGGCCAGCGTGCGGGCCGCGACGGCGTCGGTGACGATGCGGGAGAGGTCCCAGCGCACGCCCTGCGCGCGCGGACCCGTGGGTGCGATGGCTGTCATCGCTCCGAAGCCTAGCGAGCAGTGGAGCCGCTACCGGGCGAGATTCGGGATCGGCGGCCCGTCGAGCACCAGCTCGGGCACCTTCACCGCCGGGCTGAGCGAGAGCAGGAACCGCACCGCCTTCACGCAGTCCGCGACCTGCACCATCTCGGACGCCGGGATCTGTTCCTTGATGAAATCGGACATCGGCGTGTCGACGAACCCGGGGCAGAGCGCCGTCACGCGGACGCCGGCCTCGAACAGCTCCTCCGACAGCGAGCGCGAGAGCCCGACCACGGCGTGCTTGGTGGCCGCGTAGATGGCCAGCCCCGGCTCGGCCTGCAGCCCGGCGATCGACGCCAGGTTGACGATCCGGCCGCGCGACTCGCGCAGCAGCGGCAGCGCCTCGCGCGTGACCAGGAAGAGGCCGCGGACGTTGACGCCGAACGTGAGGTCGAACCGCTTCGTCGGGTAGCCGTCGACCGGCCCGCCGAAGCCGACGCCGGACGCGTTCACGAGCAGGTCGAGCGTGCCGAACCGGTCGCGGTGTGCGGCCACGGCGGCGATCGCACCCTCCTCGTCGAGCAGGTTCGCGGCCACCTCGTGCGCGCCCCGGAGCTCGCCGCGCGCGGGGTCGCGCGAGACGGCGGTCACCTCCCAGCCGGCGGCCAGCAGGTCCGCCGCGATGGCACGACCGATGCCGGACGACGCGCCGGTGACGAGTGCGGCCGTCATGCGCCGATCGGGTGCCAGGCGGTCTTCAGCTCCAGCGTCCGCTCCACGGCCTCGAGGGTCAGGGCCGGTCCGGGCCTGCGGTAGCGCGTCACGTTGGCCGCGCACCGGCGCTCCAGCTCCGCGTCGCCGGAGGCGTCGACGAGCGCGTCGATGTCGGCGTGGCTGGCGAGCGGCGGCGCCACCTCGGCCCGCGTGCCGGCCAGCAGGTTGACCACGCCGCCGGGCACGTCGCTGGTGGCGAGCACCTCCGCGAGGTCGAGCCCGGCCAGGGGGAACCGCTCCGACAGCAGCGCGACGACGACGTTGCCGCCCGCCAGCGCCGCGCACAGCGGCTCGACCAGGCCCTGCAGCGCCGGCTCGTCGGGCGCCACCAGGGCGACGACGCCGACCGGCTCGGGCACGCTGAACGCGAAGTACGGCTGTGCGACCTGGTTGACGCTGCCGAGCACGCTCGCGAGCTTGTCGGGCCAGCCCGCGTAGTGCACGGCAGCCTCGACACAGGCCGCGAGCTCGGCACGGGCCGCCTTGGCCGTTGCGCCGGTGGACGCCGTGACCACGCCGGCCAGCTCATCGGTACGGGCCTCGAGCACCTCGGCCAGGCGGTAGAGGATCTGGCCCCGGTTGTAGGCAGTGCGGCTCCGCCACGGTGCGAGCGCCGCGCGCGCCGCGCGGACGGCGTCGCGCGCGTCCTTCCGGGAGGCCAGCGGCGCGTTGGCGAGGTGCTCGCCGCTCGCGCCGTGGACCGGCACGACGCGGCCGGACTCCGACCGCACGCTGGCGCCGCCGATCGCGAGCTTGTACGTCTTACGCACCTCGAGCCTCACTGCAGGTACTCCGCCAGGCCCTGCATGCCGCCCTCGCGGCCGAAGCCGGACTCGCGCATGCCGCCGAACGGCGCCGCCGGATCGAACACGTTGAAGGTGTTCGCCCAGATCACGCCGGCGCGCAGCTTCTGCGCCATCCGGTACGCCTTCGCGCCCTTGTCGGTCCAGACGCCGGCGGACAGCCCGTAACGCGTGTTGTTGGCCAGCTCGACCGCCTCGTCGGGCGTCCGGAACGTCATCACGGACAGCACCGGCCCGAAGATCTCCTCGCGGGCGATGCGGTGCGCCGGCGCGACGTCGGTGAAGTACGTCGGCGCGAACCAGAAGCCGCGGTCGGGCAGCTCGCAGGCCGGCTGGTGCAGCGTCGCGCCCTCCGCCACGCCGACGTCGACCAGCTCGCGGATGCGCGCCAGCTGCGCGGCAGAGTTGATCGCACCGACGTCGGTGTTCTTGTCGAGCGGGTCGCCCACGCGCAGCAGCCGAACGCGGCGGTCGAGCTTCCTGATCACGACCTCGGCCACCGATTCCTCCACCAGCAGCCGCGAGCCTGCGCAGCAGACGTGGCCCTGGTTGAAGTAGATGCCGTTCACGATGCCCTCGACCGCCTGGTCGAGCGCCGCGTCGGCGAACACGATGTTCGCCGCCTTGCCGCCCAGCTCGAGGGTGAGGCGACGGCCGGTGCCGGCGAGGGCCGCCGCGATCTCCTTGCCGACCGCCGTGGACCCCGTGAACGCGACCTTGGCGAGGTCGGGGTGGCGCACCAGCGCGGCGCCGGTGGCGGCTCCGCCGGTGATGATGTTCAGCACGCCCGGCGGCAGCTCGGCCTCGGCCGCGATCTCAGCCAGCAGCAGCGCCGTCAGCGGCGTCGTCTCCGCAGGCTTCAGGACGACGGTGTTGCCGCACGCCAGCGCCGGGGCGATCTTCCAGGCCGCCATCAGGAGCGGGAAGTTCCACGGGATCACGGCGCCGCACACGCCCAGCGACCGCACCTCGCGGCCCGGCAGGGCGTACTGGAGCTTGTCGGCCCAGCCCGCGTGGTGGAAGAGGTGCGCGGCGACCAGAGGCAGGTCGACGTCGCGCGACTCGCGGATCGGCTTGCCGCCGTCGAGCGACTCCGCGACGGCCAGCTCGCGGCTCTTCTCCTGCACCAGCCGCGCCAGCCGGTAGAGGTGCTTGCCGCGCTCCGCGCCCCGCAGGCGCGACCAGCTGCGGTATGCCTCGGCGGCTGCCTTGACCGCGGCGTCGACGTCGGCCCCGGTGGCCTCGACCACCTCCGTCAGCGGTTCCTCGGTGGCCGGGTTGATCGTCGGCACCCGCGCGCCGCCCTTGGAGCGCCGCCAGGCACCGCCGATGAACAGGTCGTAGCGGGGCTTCAGCACCGGGCGGACGGACTCCGGCGCCGGTGCGTACTCGAAGACGGCCATCGGGCGCCAGCGTAGCGCGAGCGGCCGCGCTCAGCGCGAGGCGAACACCGCTTCGAGGCCGGCGACGACGGCCTCCGTGAGCGCGGCGTACACGCTCGGCTGGTTGTCGGCGATGTGCGGCGTGACCACCACGCGCGGGTGCTCGAGCAGGCGCGGGTCGACCTGCGGCTCCAGCGGAAACACGTCGAGGCCGGCGCCCCACAACCGATCGCCCTGCAGCGCGGCGATCAGCGCGTCGGAGTCGACGATCGCACCGCGCACAGTGTTGATCACCACGGCGGTCGGGCGCAGCAGGCCGAGCTCGCGTGCGCCGAGCAGGCCCCGGGTGGTCTCCGCGAGGGCACAGTGGACGCTGACGTGGTCGCTGCGCCCGAGCAGGTCGTCGAGCGGCAGCTGCTCGATGCCGGTCTCGGGGCGCGGCGTACGATTCCAGCCGATCACGCGCATGCCGAACGCCTCCGCGCGGCGGGCGACGGCCTGCCCGATGTTGCCCAGGCCGACGACGCCGAGCGTCGTGCCCGTGACGTCGAGGCCCCGCGGCTCCTCGGCGCCCCTGGCGCCCCACTTGCCGGCGCGGATGTAGCGATCGCCTGCGACGACCTGATGGCGCACCGCGAGCAGCAGGGCCAGCGCATGATCGGCGACGGCGTCGGCGTTCTGGCCGCGCGGGATGCAGAGCGCGATGCCGCGGCGATCAAGCGCACCGCGATCGATGGTGTCGAAGCCGACGCCCTCGTTGCCGACCGCCCGCAGCGCCGGCAGGGCGTCCAGCAGCTCGTCGTCGACGCGTTCGCCGAAGCTCCAGATGGCCGCGGCGTCGGCGTGCTCACCGCGCAGGCAGGCGTCACGGAGCGGCCCGTCGGTGACGCGCACGTCGAACAGCGCCTCGGCGCGAGCGAAGGCGTCGCCGGGGAACCGGATGCGGGAGACGAGGATCGGCTGGTCGGTCACGACGCCGAGAAGCTATCAGGAGACGCGTAGGCGCCGGTGCGCAGCTTCTGCAGCTGCATCAGCAGGTCGTTCGCGAGTGACGACGCGCCGAACCGGAACCACTCCGGCGTCAGCCACGCGGCACCGAGCGTCTCCTTGACGATCACGAGCGTCGTCAGCGCTGCCTTGGCGTCGCGGATACCGCCGGCCGGCTTCATCCCGACCATCCGGCCGGTCTCCTCGACGTAGTCGCGGATCGCCTCGAGCATCACGAGGATCACGGCCGGCGTGGCGGCCGGCGCGATCTTGCCCGTCGACGTCTTAATGAAGTCTGCGCCGTGGCGCATCGCGAGCAGCGAGGCGTGGCGCACGTTGTCGAGCGTCTCGAGCTCGCCGGTTTCGAGGATCACCTTCAGGTGGGCGTCGCCGCAGGCGGCCTTCACCTGCTCGATCTCGTCGGCCACCAGGTCGAAGTGGCCGGACAGGAACGCGCCCCGGTCGATCACCATGTCGATCTCGTCGGCGCCGTCGCCGACGGCCGCAGTCACCTCGGCGAGCCGCGTCGCGAGCGGCGCCTGACCGGACGGGAACGCCGTCGCGACCGACGCGACGCGCACCCCGCTGCCCCGCGTCAGCTCCTTCGCCAGCCGCACGAAGGGCGGGTACACGCACACCGCGGCACACCGCGGCAGCGTCGGATCGGCGGGGTCGGGCGACAGCGCCTTCGCACACAACCGCCGGACCTTGCCGGCGGAGTCCTTGCCCTCC
>JBBQFB010000213.1:0-6781 GCA_038321545.1 Gaiellales bacterium | reverse complement strand
CGCCAGGAACGGCAGCCCTGCGAGCGCGCGAGTCCGCATCGATCAGGCGTCCGCCACCATCGGGCCCCACTGGTCGGCGAGGATCTTCTTCGCCGCGTCGGTCTGGGCCTGGGTCGGGAAGGTGACCTTCGCGATCACGTCGGCCGTCGGAAGGTTCTTCTTCAGGTCGTCGGTGATCTTGCCGGCCGCCTCGAGCGCGGCGAACCGGGCCGGGATGGCGCCGCCCTGCAGGTAGCCGAGCGCACCGTCATCGCCGACCAGGTCCTCGAGGAACAGCCGCGCGGCGCACGGGTGCTTGGCCTCGGTGACGACGGACTGCGCGTAGTAGCCGCCGTACACGCCGTCGGTCGGGACGACGACCTGCATCGCGAAACCGGCATCCTGGAGCGCTGTCTGCAGCGCCGGGAAGTTGTACGTCCAGTCCAGCGCGATCGGGACGTCGCCGGACAGCACGGCTGCCTCGGTAACGTCGATCTGCTGCAGGTTCCCGGCCTTCTTCAGGTCGGCGAAGAACTGGATGCCGGGCATGATGTCGTCGAACGAGCCGCCGTTGGCGAGCGACGCGGCCATCACGGCTGCGAACGCCGCACCGGCCTCGCGCGGATCGCCGTTGATGGTGACCTGGCCCTTGTACTCGGGCTTCTTCAGGTCGGCCCAGGTCTGCGGCGGGTTCTTGACGAGCGTCGTGTTGGACGCGATCGACAGCACGCCGTAGTACGCGGCGACCCACTTGCCGTCCGGGTCCTTCAGGTTGTCCGGGATCTCGTCCCACACGGTGGGCTTGTAGGTCTCGGCGTAGCCCTTGTCGACCATCTGCGAGGTGAACGACGGGCCGACGTCGACGACCTCGGGCATGTCGGGCTGGCCGCGCAGCGTCGCGATGGCGGTGAGCTCGTCCGCCGACGAGGCGTCGGGGTTGGCGACCGGCGCCTTGATGCCGTACTTCGCCTTGAAGCTGTCGAGAATGCCCTTGTAGTTGGCCCACGTGTCGGGCAGGGCGATCAGGTTGACCTGGCCCTCCGTCTTCGCGGCGGCGGCGATCTCGTCGATCGTGGTGCCGCAGTTCGCGCCACCGCCGGCTGCGGCCGTTGCCGTGGTGTCGCCGGACGCTGCCGGAGCCGCAGCCGCGCTGGTTGCCGGAGCCGCGGCGGGCTCGGTTGTCGAATCGTTCGAGCCGCCGCACGCCGCGACCGCGGTCGCGACGACGAATAACGCGACGAAATAGATCGGCGCCTTTCGCATCCTGTATCTCCTCCTCGTGACCGGGGACGGTCGGGAGCCGATACTACAGAAGGCGGGCTTTCGAAACGAGTCCCAATGGTGAACGTCTGGAGACCGTTCGTCAGTCGATGATTGATCGTGCAAGCGCCGGCACGTCGGTGGTGATGATCGCGATGTCGGGGTCCTGAGCCAGCTCTGCGAGAGTGGCAGCGTCGTTGACCGTCCACACCGACAGGCCGCGACCGAGGGCGTGCGCCGCCCGTCGCGCCTCCGCACCGAGCAGCGCGATATCCGGCGCCAGGAAGTCGGCGCCGCAAGCCCGGACGGCCGTCAGCAGACCGATCGCCTCGGCTCCGGGCACCTGCTCGACGAGCAGCCCGAGGTCGAGCGAGGGGTCCAGCCGGCGGAGCTCGGCGATCACCTCGGGCAGGAACGAGGTCAGGATCAGGCCCTCGCGGTGTGCGGGCTCGAGCAGCGCCAGGACCTCGCGCTCCAGCCCGGCCTCCTTCAGCTCCAGGTCGAGGCCGACCCGTCCCCGCGCCAGCTCCAGGAGTGCGGCCAGTGGCAGCGGGTCCTGCTCGTCGCCGATCGGGTCGTGCGCCAGCACCAGCACCCCGTTCCGGCCCCGCCGGATGTCGGTCTCCACCAGGTCGGCGCCGGCCGCGATGGCGGCCTCGAACGCGGCCGCCGAGTTGTCGGCGTGGTCGGCGCTCGCGCCGCGGTGTGCACAGATCAGCGGTGGGCTCACGGGTTCCTCTCCAGCAGCATTGCGATGCGGTCACGGGCTCCGGCGTCGTCGGCGCCGCGCGGTGCGAGGCCCGTGCGGCGGACGACGTCGTCGACGGTCACGGCCCACTCCCGGTCGCGGGCGTGGAGCACCTGTGCGCCGATGTCGGGGGCCTGCGACGACAGCGGCTCCAGCAGCGTCTCGTCGGCCTCGGCGCGCTCGAGGATCTCGCGCGCAGCCGCGCCGTGGTCGTGCACGAGGTGCGCGACGACCGCCTCTTCGACGAGCGGGAACCGGGCCCGCAGCGCGGCCGTCTCGGCATCGGGCTGGACGGCCGACGGCAGCGACCGGGGGCGGCCGTCGGGCGCCGGGAGGCCGAGGGCGTCAGCGGCCAACCCGGCGGCCTGCAGGCCGATCCGCCGCCACGTCGTCAGCTTGCCCCCGGCGATCGAGATCATGCCGCCCGGCCCCGTCGTCAGTACCACCTCGCGCGGCGCCTCGCTGGTCGGGCCGGCCGCGACGGGCAGGACGCGGAGGCCGGCGAAACGCTGCCGGATCCGGCCCGGGTCGATCGCGGCCGTCTCCAGCGACAGGCCCGCCTCGGCCAGGATCTGGTGCTCGTCGCCCGGGTCGGGCGCGACGTCGGCCGGGTCGCCCTCGTACGGGTGGTCGGTGGTGCCGAGCAGCAGGCCGTCCTGGAACGGGACGGCGAAGGCGACCCGGCCGTCGGACAGCAGCGCCGTGACCGCCGCGCGCCAGCGATCGTCGGTCGACAGCACGAGGTGCGTCCCACGCGACAGCTGCACGCTGGTACCGGCGCCGGGTGCCTCCAGCCGCCGGATCCGGTCGGTCCACGGACCGCTGGCGTTCACGACGACCCGGGCGCGCACCTCGACGGGAGCCCCGGACCGGCGATCGACCACGTCGGCCCCGGTGACGCGCCCGCCGAGCGAGTGCAGGCCGACCACCTCGACGTGGTTCAGGACCAGCGCACCGGCCACGGCCGCGCCGTCCAGCGCCGCCAGCGTCAGCCGCGCGTCGTGCGTGACGTGGTCGTGGTACAGCACCGCGCCGTGGACGCGGTCGGCCGCGAGGGCCGGCACGAGCTCGCGGGCGGCGCCGGTGCCGAGCCGGCGCGGCGGTCCATCGCGGAAGCCCGACAAGGCGCCGTACAGCGCGGTGCCCGCCAGCAGCGCCGCCGAGCCGTAGCCCGTCTCCGGCGTCAGCGGCACCAGGAACGGCAGCGGCCGCACGAGGTGCGGCGCGACCACGGTCGCGTTCGCCCGGCGCTCGGCGTGCGCCTCGCGCACCAGCCGCAGGTCGCGCATCGCGAGGTAGCGCAGGCCGCCGTGGATCAGCTTCGACGAGGCGCTGGACGTCGCCCCGGCAAGGTCGCGGGCGTCGACGACGGCCACGCGCAGGCCCGCCCGGGCCAGCGGCCAGGCGACGCCGGCGCCGACCACGCCCCCGCCGATCACGAGCACGTCGAGGGGCTCTGCCGCCAGCTGTACCAGCGCCTCAGCGCGGTTGCGGGTGGCCGGAGCGCCGGTCACGGCCCCTCGAGCACGCGGTCGTCACGGGTGTCGCGCACGAGGGTCAGCCAGCGGTGGCAGCCCGCCTCGTGGAACCAGCGCTCGCGGCACGGTCCCTCCGGGTTGTCGCGCCGCCACACGTCGAGCCAGTCGACGGGGATCTCGCCGCCGTACCGGAACTCGGTCGACGAGCGCGGGCCACACGTCGGGCAATGGATGCGAAAGCTCATGTCAGTGGGTACCCGCCGATCCCCGGTCGGCCTTCGTGCGGTCGCGCTGGAACCGGTCGAGCGCGAACGGGGCGATCAGGTCGGTCGGCCGTCCGTGCGCGATCGTGGCCGCCATCTGCTCGCCGCCCGCCGGGATGGCCTTGAAGCCCCAGGTGCCCCAGCCGGTCGTGATCAGAAACCCCTCCGCCCCGGTCTCGCCCATGATCGGCGAGTAGTCGGGGCTCATGTCGCAGACGCCGACCCACTGGCGCAGCAGCCGCATCCGCCGCATGAACGGCAGCAGCGTGATGGCGCGCAACGCGCAGTTCTGGAGGAAGTCGTGGCCGCTGCGGTACGAGTAGCCGGCCTGCCGGTCGATCTCGGCGCCGAACAGGAACTCGCCGCGCGGGGTCTGCGACACGTAGACCAGCAGGTCGGACGAGATCACGATCGGCCCGAGCGTCTGCGGGTAGTGGTTCGTGACGGCCGCCTGCAGCGGGTGCGTGCGGATCGGTAGGTGCACGCCGGCCATCGTCGCGAGCGTGGTCACGTGGCCGCCGACGGCGCCCAGCACGACCCCGGCGTTGATGCGCCCGGCAGTCGTCTCGACGCCGGTCACCCGCGCGCCGTCGCGCACGAGGCCGGTCACCCCCACGCCCTGGTGCACGTGCACGCCGCGCGCCATCGCGGCCTCCGCGTAGCCCCACACCACGCGGTCGTGCCGGGCGGTGGCGCCGCGCGGGTGGTGCGAGGCGCCCAGCACCGGAAACTTGCCGCCGCCGGTCAGGTCGAGCTGCGGGCACAGCCGCGCGATCTCGGCGGGCTCGACGAAGTCGGTGTCGGCGCCGCAGGCGGTGTTCAGCACCGCGCGCGCCTTCTCCGTTCGCAGCGTCGCCTCGGAGTGCGCCAGCCAGAGCAGGCCCTTGGTGGAGTGCATCACGGGACGGTCGAGCTCGGCCTCGAGGCCCTCGTACAGCTCGAGGCTGCGCTGGTAGAAGGCGACCGCGTCGGGGATGCCGTAGTTCGCGCGGATCACGGTCGTGTTGCGACCGGAGTTGCCCGCTCCGATGTAGGAGCGTTCGAGCACGGCGACGTTCGTGATGCCGTGCCGCGCGGCCAGATAGTACGCCGTGGCGAGGCCGTGGCCGCCGCCGCCGACGATCACCACGTCGTACGACGAGCGCAGCTCGGCGGTGGAGCGAAGCGAGATCCGGCGCTCGACGAACTCGTTCACGCGAGCCGCTCCGCGAGCTCGGCGGCGTAGGCCGACGGGACCAGCAGCAGCACGCGGTCGCCGGACACGACCACCTTGACGGGCACCCCCGCGGCGGCGCCCTGCGCGAGGCCCTCGGCCGGCAGCGGCCAGTCGGTATGGCGCGCCAGCAGCTCGCGGGCCACGCCGGCCTCCAGCTGCACGGCGGCCCAGCCGGCATCGGGCACGACGATCGCGTCGGGATCGGCCACCTCCGGGCTCACGTCGGCCAGCACCAGCAGGTCGTCCGACGCCAGCCGCAGCGCCGTCATGGCGACCGGGAACGCGAGCGCGTCCAGCGCCGCCGGCAGCGCGGCGATGCGCGTCGCGACCACCGGCTCAGGCGCGAACACGCGCGCCCTCCCGGTCGTAGAACGGCAGCTGGACGACCCGCGCGCGTCGTCCGTCGACCTGGAACTCCGCCGGCAGCCCGCCGTCCACCAGGTCGGCGAACGCCAGCAGCACGGTGCGGCCCAGCACGGCCGAGAACCACGCCGACGTGACGTTGCCTCGCAGCGCCGCGCCGGCGTAGATCGGTGATCCGTCGACGGGCGCCGGGCCTTCCATCTCGAGGGCCACCAGCTTGCGATCCAGCGGGAACGTGTCGATGCGGCTGAGCGCGTCGCCGCCGATGAAGTCGCGGACGCCGTCGCGGCGGACGGCCCACTCCATGCCGAGGCGCCTCGGCGTGGAGTCGAAGTCGGTGTCGATGCCGACGATCACGTGTCCCTTCTCCAGGCGGAGGGCCAGCAGCGCCTCGAGCCCGTGCGGCCGGACGCCGAGGTCGCCGCCCGCGTCCGTCAGGGCGCGCCACAGCTCGACCGCCCGGTCGGCGGGATGGTGCAGCTCCCACGACGGCTCGCCGGTGAACCCGAGGCGCATCACGTCGCACGGCACGCCCGCCACCTCGGCCGTGGCAGAGCGCATGAACGCCGGCGGCTCGGCCAGACCGCAGCGCGCGAGCAGCTCGGCGGCCCGCGGGCCGGTCACGTTGATCGCGGCCACCGCCGCGGTTCGGTCGACGATCCGCACGTCGCACTCGAAGCCCTCCGCCCAGTCGCGCAGCCAGGCCTCGGCGCCGGTGGCGCCGCCGGTCGTGAAGGTGAGCATGAAACGGCGCTCGCCCTCGCGCACGATGACGCCGTCGTCGAACACGTAGCCGCGCTCGTCGAGCACCAGCGCGTACCGGATCCGGCCCGGCACGAGATCGCCGATGCGGCACGGGTAGATGCGCTCCAGGAACCGCACGGCGTCCGGCCCGCTCACCAGCACCTTGCCGAGCGTCGAGACGTCGCCGAGCGACACGGCCTCGCGGACGGCGCGGTACTCGCCCTGGGTGTCGCCGTACGTCCAGGGCCGCCACCAGCCGCCGAACCGCTCCATGCGGGCGCCCAGTGCGCGGTGCTCTGCGTCCAGCGCGGTGCGCCGGACCGGCGGGAAGAAGACGCCGCCGGCGGCCTCCTCCATGGTGATCCGCCGCGTCATCGGCCGGGCGGTGAAGGGCTTCGGCGCGGCCTCGCTGCGCGCTGCCAGCCACGAGCGCAGGTGCGGCAGGCAGGCGCCTCCCTGGCAGGTGCCGGTGCCGGCCAGCGTGGAGCGCTTGACGAGCTCCAGCTCGCGGAACCCGCGCTCCCACACCGACTCGAGGTCGGCGACCGTCGTGCCGGTGCAGGGGCAGACGATTCCCTCGGTCGGAGCCGGCGGCAGCGAATCGGGCGCGGCCGCGTCGCCGACCGTGCGCACCGCGAGGCCGGCGCCCTGACGTGCCAGCCCGTCGCGTGGGTGCAGGCCGAGGTCGAGGACGACGGACAGGCCCGCGAGTCGCGTCTCGGAGCCGTCG
>JBBQFB010000212.1:0-6845 GCA_038321545.1 Gaiellales bacterium | reverse complement strand
TCGCGAGCTACCGGCGCATCGACCGATTCGAACTCCGCGACCTCCTCCCGCGTATCACTGACGTGACCTCTCTGCGACAAATCGGGCGCGACACCTTCTCGCGCGGAAGCTCGGCATGACCGAGCCGATCAAGCTGCGCTCAGCGCCGATCGGCATCGCCAAGGAGGCGGTCGTGTCCGCGCAGGCCCTCCGCTGGCGCGTGGCGGGCAAGATCCCCCCCACGCCCGGGCTCCGCATCCTCACGTACCACCGGGTGTCCGACGAGAAGGACCAGCTCGCGATCACCCCCACCCGCTTCCGTCGCCAGCTCGAGGACCTCGCCCGGCTCGAGATCCCGGTCGTCGACCTCGCGTCGGAGGTCGAGCAACCGGAGTACGACTCGGCGGTCGCAATCACCTTCGACGACGGCTACCGCGACTTCGCGGACCACGCCCTCGAGGAGCTGAACCGGCACGGGTTTCCGGCGACGGTGTTCGTGTGCCCGGACGTCATCGCCGGGACGGCGTCGTTCAGCTGGTACGCCCCGGGAGCGCAGCCACCGCTGCTGGGCTGGGACGAGATGCGCGAGATCGAACGGTCGAGCCAGGCCCGGTTCGAGGCCCACTCGCTCACCCATCCCGACCTGCGGTCGGTCGACGACGAGCGGGCGTGGAACGAGATCCATGGGTCGCGCGAGTCCGTGGGGCGCGAGCTCGGCCGCGAGTCGCGGCTGTTCTGCTACCCCGCCGGCTTCGTCACGAAGCGCGAGACCAACCTCGTCAAGGAGGCCGGCTTCGTCGGCGCCGTGACGACCGACGAGGGCGTGAACGGCCCGAACGCCGACGACTTCCGGCTGTCGAGGACGCAGATCGACCGGTACGACTTCGACTGGGTGTTCCGTGCCCGCCTGCGCGGCGCGACCGACGACGGCATCGCGCTGCGTCGGCGCCGCGACGTCTGAGTGCGGTGCCCGGAGGGGCGGACGGCGCCCCGGGACGCTAGCGGGGCAGCAGGCCCACGAGGCCGGCCACGGTCCGCTCGGGGGCGTGCCGCTGGCGGAGCACGCGGGCATGCCCGCGGATCGCGGCACGAACGTCGCCGAGCTCGTCGCGGAGCCGCGCGAGTGCGATGCCGAGCTGCTCGGACCGGGCCGGATCGGTCGCCAGCCAGCCGAGCCCCCCGGGCAGGTAGCGCGGCGCGTCGCCGATCGCCGTCGTGACGACGGGCGTGCCGAGCGCCAGCGACTCCAGGATCGCGACGCCGACGTTCTCCATCCGCGCGGCGGACAGGCAGACGTCGGCGGCCGCCTGCGCGGCGATCACCTCCGGCCACGGCGCGGCGCCGTGCACCGTCAGCCACGGCCGGGTCGCGGCCAGGGCGCGGAGCGCCGGCCCGCCCGGCCCATCACCGTAGACGTCGAGCACGAGGTCGCCCGCGTGGTCGCACGCCGCGACGACGGCGTCGAGGTCCTTCTCGGGTGACAGGCGCGTCGCCGCCACGACGCGCAGCGGCCCGGGTGCGCGCGGCCCGGTGGCGACCGGCGGCAGCCCCGCGAGCGGGAACGGCACCGTCGCCACCGGTTCGAGGCCGTACGTGTCGCGGAGGAAGGCATCGGTGCTGAAGGACAGCGAGACGGGCGGCGCCAGCCGCAGCAGCGTGGCCGGGAAGACGCGATCGAAGGCCCGGCCGGCAGCGGCGGCCGGCCCGGACCCGTGCGGGAACTCCTGGGCGGTGTGGACGACCGTCAGGGCCGGTGTCCGTGCGGTGCGGGCGGCGCTGGCCGCCCACAGCCCGAGCGGGTGGTGCGTCGACTGCAGCAGCACCAGGTCGGCCGCGGCCGCCTCGTCCTGCAGCACCCCGAGCACCG
The DNA here is from genome assembly GCA_038321545.1 of Gaiellales bacterium. Taxonomy (GTDB): domain Bacteria; phylum Actinomycetota; class Thermoleophilia; order Gaiellales; family F1-60-MAGs149; genus VFJZ01. The sequence goes on along the minus strand of JBBQFB010000212.1, from coordinate 4,999 downwards.
AGGGACTCGGCAGGACGATCGGGACGTTGGTCACGGATGACAGGTGGTACGGGACGCTCACGTCGGCCGACGATCCGGTGAAGTCGACCGACAGCACACGCACGTCGACGCCGGCAGGCGGCAGCGACGCCCGCAACCACTCGACGAACCGCTCGGTTCCACCGACACGCGGCGCCACGAACGACGCCACGACCAGGACCCGCGGTTTCACGGGCCGCAGTATAAACTGAGTCCAGCGCGCCCCCCGCTGGCCGCCTGATTCGCCTGCATGGCCCCCCTTTCCGACAGCGCCCCTGCGCAGTCCGTCCGCGTCCCTCCCCTGCCGGACATGCGGCGGGCCCTGCCGTACCGCACGTTCCTGCGCGCCCGAGCGCGGGCGCACGCGCTGTGGCCGGGACGCCGGGCCGCCCCCTGGACCGGCGTCCGGATCCTCGCGTACCACGCCGTCAACGACGACCCGTCCGACGTTCTCGCGATCCCGCCGCGGCGGCTGGGCCAGCATCTCGACGTCGTGCGGAAGGCGGGCATCGAGATCATCCCGATGCGCGACGTCTACGACCGCCTCGAGACGAATCCGGGGGGCCGCGCCGTGGCGGTCGTGTTCGACGACGGCTACCTCGACATGCTGACCGGCGCGCTGCCGGTGCTCGCGGCGCGAGGCGTTCCCGCGACGGTGTTCGTCTGCGACGCGATCGTCTCGGGCGAGGCGCCGTGCACGTGGTACGAGACACCGCCGCCGTTCATGGACTGGGACGAGTGCCGGCGCCTCGCGTCGTCCGGTCTCGTCGACGTCCAGCCGCACGGCTCCCGTCACCTCGCACTCCCCCAGCTCGACGACGACGCCGCTCGCGAGGAGATCGTCGGCTGCGTCGAACGCCTCGCCGCCGAGGGCTTCCCGACCCACACGTTCTGCTATGCGGGAGGGTTCCACGGACCCCGCGAGCGGGCGATCGTGGCCGCCTGCGCCGGCCTCGAGGGCGCCGTCTCGGTGGTGCCCGGCGTGAACGGCGCCGACGCCGACCGCACGTCGCTGCTGCGCACGATGGTGGTCGGGAACGAGCGGCCGGCCGAGTTCCGGGCGATCCTCGACGGCGCTTGCGACGGCCCCTCGTGGATCGCGCGGACACGCGCCGCGGCGCGGCGGCTGCGGGCCGCTCGTGGATAACGAGCCAGACCCGATCCTCGCCCGGGGCGATCAGCTGCGAGGCTCCGCGCTGCTGCTGGGCGCGCAGCTCGCGACCGCCGCGGGCGCGTTCGTGATGACGATCGTGATCGCCCGGGCGCTGGGGCCGTCCGGCCGCGGTGCGTACGCGCTCGCGATCACCGCCGCGGTGTTCATCTCGATCTTCTCCCACGCCGGCCTCTCCGCCTCGCTCGCGTTCTACGGCGCCCGCCACCCGTGGGCGCGCCGTCGCCTCGTCACCCTCTACCTCGGCATGGCCGCCATCACGACCCTGCCGCTGACGCTGCTCGTGTGGTACGTGGTCGGCGCGCTCACGAGCGGCGACGTGACGTCGTTCAACGAGCGGGCCGACATCCTCGTGCTGGCCGCCGTGGCGTTCGCGTCGTCGATGTTCGACGGGGTGCTGACCGTGCAGCTCGCGGCGCGGCGCTACCGGGCAGCCTCCGTCGCCTCGGTGTTCGCGAGCGTCCTGCCGGCGGTGTATTGCATCGCCGCCGATGCCGCCGGCAACCTGACGGTGGTCGGCGCGCTGCTCGCGACCGCGGCGGCCCGGGCCGTGATCGGCGTCGTCGCACTCTGGGACATCCTCCGCTCGGTGACGCCGCGGCCGGCGGACGAGCCGCCGCTCACCTCGCGGACGGTGCTCGGCTACAGCGGGCGGTCCTTCTTCGCCGTGCTGTCAGGCGTCTTCACGGCGCGGGCCGACCAGTGGGTGCTCGGCGTGATGGCGGGCACCGCGCCGCTCGGCGTCTACGCCGTCGCGGTCAGCATGTCCGACCCGCTGCAACACGTGACCGGCGCCGCCCAGCGCGGCTACAGCCCGCACATCGCGGTCGCGTCGGGCTCGAGCTCCGACCTGACCGACCGGACGGTGCGCGGCGTGCTCGTCGTGCTGAGCCTCAGCACCCTCGTGCTCGCACCGACCGCCCTCGTCCTTCTCCCGGTGCTCTTCGGCCCCGACTTCGCGGCGTCCCGAGGGCCGTTCCTCGCCCTCCTACCGGGCTCGTTCGGGCTTGCCCTGCTGGCGATCTTCTCGGTCGGCCTGCGTTCGACCGGCGCGCCCGGCCTCTCGTCGATCGTCGAGATGGCCGCCGGCGGCACCATGGTCGTCCTCGACATCATCCTGATCGGACCGTTCGGCGCCCTCGGCGCGGCGATCGCCGCGAGCATCGCCTACACGGCCGGTGGGATCATGGCCATGCGCCTCTACCACCGGCGCTGCGACGACGTGCAGCCGGGAGCGATCCTGCCGCGGGCAGACGATTTCGTGCGGGCCGGCCGGATCGCCGGCCGCGCCTTCAGTGGAGCGTCCGGACGGCGCGCACCCGATCCACCTGGCGGTTGATCGCCAGCGGGTACAGGCGCCGTGAGCCGAGGAAGAGCGGGAACCCCACGCGGATCCAGAAGCCGGCCGGCGATTTCCGCGCCAGCTCGCGCCGCCGCTTGAACAGCGCCCGGTGGCGCTGGCGCAGCAACGAGTAGATCTCCGCATGGCGGTGGCGGCAGCGCGTGCTCATGCGCGCGCCGGCGTGCTGGCGGTAGCGCACGGCGACGTCGTCGAGGATCACGGGCGAGCTGCCGTGCTCGGCGAGCGCGAGCAGCAGGTCCCAGTCCTCGTAGCAGTCGGCGAGCGTCCAGCCGCCCACCGCCATCAGCTCCTGACGGCGGTAGAGCCCGTGCGCCGTCCAGTGGTTCACGTACAGGAGGCGCCACGGGTCCCACGGCGGGAACGACCGCACCTCGGAGCGCGCGCCGAAGAGCTCGAGCTTTCCGAGCGCGAAGGCGGCGCCGGGATTCGCCTCGAGGGCGTCGGCCAGCAGGCCGAGCGCGCCGGGCGCCAGCTCGTCGTCGGAGTCGAGACAGAAGACGAACGGTGCCGACGTCTCGGCGACGCCGCGCATGCGCGCGGCGGCCAGGCCCGCGTTCTTCTGCTGGATGACGTGGATGCCCTCGCCACGCAGCCGGTCGAGGACCGCCAGCGTCCCGGGGTCGTTCGAGCCGTCGTCGACGATCACCAGCTCGACGGGCTCATCCTCGCGGACCGATGCGACCGCGTCGGTCACGAACGCACCGTCGTTGAAACACGGGATGACGAGCGAGCAGCGTGCCTGGTCATGCGGCACCGTGCACCACCTCCTCGATGATCTGATAGATCGCCTCTTGCGCCTCGACCGGCCGGAAGGTGTGATCGGAGCCGGCCAGCAGCCGGACGTCGACACCGGGAATGGCCAGGCGGGCCGGGTCACCGCCGGCGAGGCTCGCAACGACCTCGACGGCTGCGTCCTCCTCGGCGACCACGAGATGGACCTCGACGCCGGCGGCGGCAAGCTCTCGCAGCTGGTCGGCCGGGCCGGAGACGAGATCCGGACCGTCCCTGCCGAGGCGCGACGCGATCCTCGCCCGGAGCGCGCGGCCGACGGCGCGCAGCGGCACCCGTCCCGTCGCGAGCTTCCGCCACCGGCTGCCGCGGAGCCAGTTTGCAGGCCGCGTCGCCGAGCGCCAGCTCGTCTCTGCGTCGGAGGCGCTGGCGGCGCCCTCGTCCCAGTCGAGGAGCAGCGGATTGAGCATCACCACCGCACGGACATCGGCACGCCGCCGTGCAACCTGAAACGCCGCGGTCGCCCCGCTGCACAGCCCGACGAGCACCAGGTTCGAGGCGCCGAGCGCGCGAGCGTGCCCCGCGAGCCGGTCGGCGTCGTCCCAGACGATGGGCGTGTAGTAGGCGCCGATCGCGTCGCGCACGAACTCCTCACCGCCCCCGTCGCCGACGGCGCGCACGTCGACGCGCAGCGAGGAGATGCCCTGCAGGGCGAGGCGGCGCGCGAACCGCACCCACATCCGGTTCGGCCCGATGTGGCGCACGCCGGCCGCGTTGTAGAAGACGAACCAGCGGTCGGAGAGGGCGTCACCGTCCGCCCGGCACTCGACGGCGCACAGCTCGGTGCCGTCGCCTGCCGGCAGGGTCAGGATCCGTTCCCGGACACCGGCCAGCGGCGTCGCGACGGGGTCGCCGGACGGCAGCGGCGCGGGACGTGCGGCCGGGACGGAGCGATCGACCAGCAGGTCGCGAATCGCGTCGAACCCCTGGGTCACGGGTCGCGCCCGGTGCGGCTCGTCGAGCATCGGCTCGATGCCGCCCAGCACGATCTTCCCGACGGTCGCGCCGCGCTCCGCCAGGGCGACCGCGACGCGGTCGCCGCGCGCCGACGCGACGAGCGCGAACGGCGCCGACCACGCGGCCGTGGCTCCGGCTGGGGCCGGGCGCAGGTCGAGCGCCTCGAGGTCGGTACGCAGTCCCGGGTCGAGCAGGAAGCCGGCCAGCTCCTCGCTGCCGCAGTCCGCTCGGGCGGGCAGCGTCACGCGGGCGCGGACGGTCAGCCGCTGGAACGCGCGGGCCTGACGCAGCCACACGCGCCCCTCGACGACCGCGTCCCACAGGACCACGCCATCCACCGCGAGCCCGTTGTCGACCGCCGCGATGGCGACGGCGCCGCCCAGCCCGATGCCGATCAGGGCGCAGCGCTCCACACCGGTCGCCCGGATGACGGCGACCGCGCCGGCGACTCCCGCCACCCACGCGTCCCAGCGGCCCGGGTCGCCGTCCTCACCGGAGCTGTCACCGGAACCGGGGAAGTCGAAGCGCAGCGTCGTCAGGCCGGCTGCCGCGAGCGTCATGCCGAGGGTGCGCAGCGGCCGGTACGCGCAGACGTCCTCCCAGCCGAACGGCGGCCCGCACACGACGACGCCGAGGTCGCGAGCCTCGCCCGCGGGCACGTGCAGCCGGCCGGCCAGCGGTCGCTCCGCCGGGCCGAACCA
>JBBQFB010000211.1:0-6864 GCA_038321545.1 Gaiellales bacterium | reverse complement strand
CGGTGCGCGGGTGAATCGCCTCGAGACGCAGCAGACGAGGCTAAAGGACCTGGAGCTGAACGTCGAAGATCTGCTGTCGAAGACCGAAGACGCCGACATGGCGAAGGCGATGGTCGATTTCTCGATGCAGCAATCCATCTACCAGTCCGCACTGCAGTCCGGCGCTCGCGTGCTACAGCCGTCCCTGCTCGACTTCCTGCGGTAAGGAGCGCACATGGCGTCAATCAGGATCGAATCCACGCGCTTCGGCACCGTCGAGATCGACGACGCGATCGAGCTCGTCCTGGACCAGGGGATGATCGGCTTTCCCGACCACCGCCGCTACGCGATCCTCAAGCAGCGCGAGGACTCCGTCTTCATGTGGCTGCACTCCGTCGACGATCCGTCGCTGGCGTTCCCGATCGTGCTGCCGTGGGTCTTCTACTGGGACTACGAGGTCGACCTGTCCGACTCGGACATGGCCGCGATCGGCGTGGAGCGTGCCGACCAGATCTCGATCTACTGCGTCGTCAACGTCGGCGCCGACGTGCGCGCCGCCACGATCAACCTGTTCTCGCCGATCGTGGTCAACAACGGCGATCGTCGCGCGCGCCAGGTGATCAACACGATCGACGGCTACTCGACGCGCGACCGGCTGTTCCGCGAGACGGACAGCCCGACACCGGTCGCCATGCACGAGTCCGACGCACCGAACATCACCGTGCTGACGACCGGCAGCTAGAGTCCGCGGATCAGGCCAGGGAGGGCACCGTGCTCGTTCTCACACGCAAGATCGGCGAGACCTTCGTCGTCGGCGACAACATCACCGTGACGGTGGTCGACGTCGTCGGCGGCAACAAGGTCCGCCTCGGCATCAACGCGCCATCGTCGGTACCGGTGTACCGCGAGGAGATCTGGTTGCAGATCCAGGAGGAGAACCGGCAGGCTGCAGCCGCCGGTCCCGACCTGCTCGACCAGCTCGAGCCGGCGCGGCAGCAGCCCGACCCGCCGGCGTAGGCGCGGCGCGCGGCGGAAACCGCTTCAGGCCGCACGCATACGCGCCGATACCGTCTGCAGTATCACTTTCAAGTGGTACGCATAGAGCTTCACCGGAGGATCTGGCGATCTCCGACGACGCGGCACCCGCCCTCTGGCGATGGCGGTCCGCCGAGGTGGCGCCAGCGTCCTTCGCAGAAGGGATGCCGTGTCGCTGCGTATCAACACCAATATCGAGGCGTTCAACGCCCACCGTCAGCTCGAGCGCACGCAGCTCGACCTGGGGAAGTCCATCGAGAAGCTGTCGAGCGGCCTCCGGATCAACCGCGCGGCCGACGACGCCGCCGGTCTGGCGATCTCCGAGAAGCTGCGCGGACAGATCCGCGGCACGGCGCAGGCCAGCCGCAACGCGCAGGATGGGATCGCGCTCGTGCAGACGGCGGAGGGTGCGCTGAACGAGGTGCACGCCATCCTCCAGCGCGTCCGTGAGCTGGCCGTCCAGTACGACAACGGCACGCTCTCGCAGGGCGACCGCGGCGCCATCTCGGCCGAGATCACGCAGCTCTCCGCCGAGGTCTTCCGGATCGCGAGCTCGACGACGTTCAACCAGATCAACCTGCTCGGCGGCAACGCGACGATCACGTTCCAGATCGGCGCGAACTCCGGCGAGACGATCACGATGTCGACCGTTCCGGTGTTCGGTGGCGCCGGCGCCGTGATCAATCCGGCGATCTTCCAGTTCGGACCGACCTACGTCGACATCAACGCCATCGACATGGCGTTGTCGTCCGTGGCCGATGCGCGTGCCGGCCTCGGTGCGATCCAGAACCGGCTCGAGCACACGGTCAACAACCTGGCTGTCTACAACGAGAACCTGTCCGCCTCGGAGTCGCGCATCCGCGACGTCGACATGGCCTCCGAGATGAGCAACCTGACACGGCTGCAGATCCTGGCGCAGTCGGGCACGGCGATGCTCGCCCAGGCCAACCAGACCCCGCAGGCCGTGCTCCAGCTCTTGCAGCGCTGATCACGTGCTAAGGACGAAGGCGGTTAACGCCGATCACTACCGCTATGGCCCCTCGCGATCGATCGTGTCGTCAGTGCAGCGACCGGTTCACGCCCGCGCGCTTCGACCAGGCGTTCTGTCCGGCGTGCTCGCTGCGGCTGCGCGACGCGCACCTGATCGAGGACGCGATGTTCGGCCAGCCGCACCAGTCGATCGACCGGATCTCGATCTCGACCGGGCTCAGTATCGAGCGGATCCGCGAGCTCGCCACCTCCGGCGCGCTGACCGCGATCCCGGTCGGCGCCGACATGCCGACCGAGTGCATCTGCCCGCCGGGCGAGTCCGGTCGCTGCGCGCACTGCCGCTCGCAGCTCGCGCTGCGCTTCGCGGAGGCCTCCTACCAGGCGGCGAAGCTCGCCGACCCGGCGCAGAGCGGCATGCGCATGCGCGACGCGGGCCGCACGCGCCGGCGCGCCTGATCCACGAGCTGCACGCGCCTAAAGGGAACGCCTCCGCGCGCCGATTGTCCGGGCGTGGAGTGCGATCATCGATGAGAGGCTGACGGCACTCATGGCACACGGCAACGACACTCTCTCGCAGGCCGAGATCGACGCCCTGCTGGCGGCCGTCGCGAGCGAGCCGACGATGGCGAACGTGAACGTGCCGAGCGGCGTCCGGATCCAGAACATGGACTTCCGGCGGCCCTCGAAGTTCAACAAGGACCAGCTGCGCACGCTCGAGATGCTGCACGACACGTTCGCACGGCTCGGCGCGACCTACCTGTCGGGCGCGCTGCGCGCCGTCGCGGACATCTCGGTGCTGGGCGCGGAGCAGGTCACCTACGGCGAGTTCATCTCGTCGCTCCCGGTGCCGGCCTTCACGAACATCCTCGAGCTCGAGCCGCTCGGGACGAACGCGATCCTGGCGCTCGACCTGCCGCTGATCTTCTCGATGATCGACCGCCTGCTGGGCGGCACCGGCCAGGGCGCCGGCCGCCTGCGGGAGCTGACGGACATCGAGCTGTCGCTGTCGCGCACGATCATCAACCGCCTGCTCGCCGAGCTGTCGACCTCGTGGTCGGAGCTGGTCGGCGTCGACTTCCACCTGCGCCACACGGAGATGAACCCGCAGTTCGCGCAGATCGCTCCGCCCACCGAGCTGTCGGTGCTGCTGTCGTTCCAGATCCGCGTCGGCGACTCCACCGGAGTCATGACCCTGTGCCTGCCGTGGCGGTCGATCGAGACGGTCGCGCCGAGTCTGACGGCGAACTCGTACTTTTCTGGCCAGCGCACCGGCCAGGCGACGCTCGACCTGCTGCCACCGCTCGAGCACGTGCTGATCGGCGTCCGCGCCGAGGTCGGTGCCGTCGACCTGACGATCGACGAGGTGCTGTCGCTCGCCGAGGGCGACGTGATCCGGTTGGGCGTCCCGATCGAGGACGGCTTCGTGCTGTACGCGGGCGACACGCCAACCTATCGCGTGATGCCGGGCAGCCACCGCCGGCAGCTGGCAGTGCAGGTGCATGATCGCGTCGCGCGCATCGACGAGCCCGCCGAGCCGGCGGCCGACGACGACGCCGAGGTGGCACTGTGAGCCAGCTTGACGCGGTCCGCCGGGCAGCGGAGATGACCGCGGCGGCCTGTGCGGCCGTGCTCGGGCAGCTGGCCGGCGCCGAGGGCTCGTTCACGGGCCTCGAGGTCGCCGACACTCCGGCGAACCGGTGGGAGGCGCTCTCCTTCCCGCTGGTCTGCGTGCGGATCAAGATCGTCAGCGGCATCGACGGCGAGTACCTGTTCGCGCTCGCACCCGACCAGGCCCGCGCCGTTGCCGGCGCGATCGGCATGGGAGAGGGCGGCGGCGACGGCGACCTGTCCGAGATCGAGCTGTCCGCCGTCGGCGAGGCGATGAACCAGATGATGGGAACCGCCGCCGCCGCGATGTCCGAGGCGATCTCGATGTCGACCGAGATCGGCTCCCCGAGCGCCGAGGTGATCGCTACCCGCGAGGAGGCCGAATCGCTCGGCGACGCGCGGTACACGGCGGGCTTCACGATCACGGCCGGCGAGGTGTCCGCGGCGATCGTGCAGGTGGTGTCGGCCGAGCTGGGCGCGATTCTCGAAGCCGCGTTCGACCCGCCGGCGGAGGAGCCCGCCGAGGAGGCCTCGCCGGCGGCTTCGGACGGCCTGCCGGACTCCACGCTGGCCGCCGTCGAGCACGCGTCGCAGATCGCGGCGACGTCGTCGGCCGAGGTGCTGACGTCGCTGATCGGCGATCACGTGACCGCCACGCTCCCCGACGTCGCCGCCGAGCCGGGCGACCCGCTGGCCGCGCTCACGTACCCGAGGGTGATGGTCGAGATCGCCCACGTCGCGGGCGTCACGGGTTCGAGCCTGTTCGTGCTCGTCCCGGCCGACTCCGCGACGCTGGCAGCCGTGATGATGGGCCTCGACGAACCGATGGGCGATGGTCTCTCCGACCTCGAGCTGTCGGCGGTCGCCGAGGCGATGAGCCAGATGATGGGCGGCGCCGCCGGCGTGCTCGCCGACACCGTCGGACTCGAGATCGAGATCGCTCCGCCGGTCTGCACCGTGGCGCTGGACGCCGATCATGCGCGCTCCATCCTCGCGGAGATCGCGTACAGCGCGCGGTTCCAGCTCGTCTCGGACCGGTTGACGGCAGACGTCCTCGAGCTCGTACCGCCGGACCTCGCGCGCCACCTGGACGCGGCATTCGCCGCCGCCGGCGCAGGCGCGGCGCGGCCCGCGCCGAGGGCCGCACGATCCGTCTCGACTGCCTCGACCAACTCCGCCGCCGCGCGGGCCACGCCGGGATCGCTCGAGTTCGACTCGTTGCGTGACGTGCAGGTGCGTGTCTCGGCGGAGCTCGGCCGGGCCCGCGTGCCGGTGTCCGACGTCATGAACCTGCCGCCGGGGGCGATCGTCGAGCTCGACCGGACGCCGTCGGAGACGATCGACATCCTCGTCAACGGGCGCGCGTTCGCACGCGCCCGGCTGGTGCTCGTCGACGGCGAGTACGCGGCGCAGATCGTGTCGCTCGAACCTCCGACGCTGATGGCCGGCTAGACCCGGTCAGAAAGAGACCAATGGCCCGCATCCTGATTGCCGACGACGCCGCGTTCATGCGGATGATGATCAAGAACATCCTCACGCAGAACGGACACGAGGTGGTCGGCGAGGCCGCGAACGGCGCGGAGGCCGTGGCGCGCTACGCCGAGCTGCAGCCGGACGTGATGACGATGGACGTCACGATGCCGGAGAAGGATGGCATCGAGGCGCTCAAGGAGATCATCGCGGCGGATCCGAAGGCGAAGATCGTGATGTGCTCGGCGCTCGGCCAGGAGGCGAAGGTGATCGAGTCGATCCGCTCCGGCGCGAAGGACTTCGTCGTGAAGCCGTTCCAGCACGAGCGGGTGCTGTCGGCCGTCACGAAGGCCCTCGGCTAGCTGCTAGCGCACCACCGCCGCGATGTAGCGAGGGCTTCGCCGGTAGTGCGCGGCGATCTCGACGACCGTGAAGCCGTAGATTTGGCGCGCGTGCAGGAGGTGTCGCCGCGTCAGCCGGTCGAGCGGTGGGAGAAGGTCTCCGACGCGCGGCCTTCCTCCCCGCTGCGCCGTGATCGCGGCATCCACTGCTCCCGCGAACGCCAGCGTGTGCCCAGCGAAGAGGGCCTGCGTGTAGTCGGTCGCGAGGTGGGGCCGAGCGTGCTCGCCGAGGACGTGGGCTCGATACGACCCGTGCGCCCAGCCCAGTGGATGCTTGCAGAGGCCGGCGCGCACGGGGTTCAGCGCGATGTAGATGCAGACCGCGCGCGCTGCAGCTCGATCGGGCACGTCGGACGCGTGGAAGCGCCTGCCGAGCACGTGATTGATGCGCCCGTGCCGCCGGTTGTAGACCCTCGCGTACCGGTGGCTGACGAACCAGAGCAGCGTCGACACGTCGGCGATGTCGCCCTCCAGCAGCAGGTGCACGTGGTTGCCCATCTGGACGTCCTGGTGGCACTCGACGCGATGGGTCGCGATGCCGGTGTCGAGCAGGGTGTAGAACCGCTCCCGATCGACGTCGTCCTCGAAGATCGACTCGCGGTTGTTCCCGCGCGTCGTGATGTGGTGCAGGCGGCCTTGTGTGAGGCTGCGGGTCCGTCGTGGCATGGCGTGGCTCCTCTCGGAGCCATTGCCGCACGGATCGCCCGGGCGCACCCGTGGCGGTCCGCGCGCGAGTTGTCACGTAAGCGCAACAACCACGCGCCGAAGTGCGCCCAGTCTGCCGTTTTGGTGCCAGGCACCAAACGAGGGGCCGAACGAACGCTCCTCGGGGCCGCCGCGCCCGAGCGCCGTTCGACGTGGGACCGATCGCCACGGCCGCGGCGTCCCAATGCCCGCTCGCCCGGGAGACGCGTGACGCAGCGCGCGCGAAGTGCCACGCCCGCGCAACAGACACGCGCGGAAGTGCGCCGCTCCTACCGTTTTGGTGCCAGGCACAAAACGAGCACCCGCTTGACGCTGGCCGCAGGGGCGCCGCGAGCCGCGCCGGTGCCAGCTCGCGCCGGGCAGGCGCCACGCGCAACGCGCGGAGTCGCACGTCGGCGCAACAACGACGCGCGGAAGTGCGCCGCGTCTGCCGTTTTGGTGCCAGGCACCAAAACGGCACCCTCAGGCCGTACGGGCCAGGGCCGGGACGCCCAGCTGCTCGCGGTACCACGCGACCGTCCGTGCGAGGCCCTGTTCGAGGCCCACGGACGGCTCCCAGCCGAGGCGCTCGCGAAGCTTCGTGGCCGCCAGGTACTGGTTCGGGATCTCGTGGCGGGCCTCGCTCAGCACGACCGGCTCGAGGTCGGCGCGACCTGCCGCGCTCAGCACGCGCCGC
>JBBQFB010000210.1:0-6900 GCA_038321545.1 Gaiellales bacterium | reverse complement strand
GAACGACGTGTTCGCGGAGCCGTCCCAGGCAACCTGGGTGAACCGCTCCGGGGTGCGCATCAGGGCGCGTGCGTTGGGGCAGTCGGTGCGGTGGATGGTGATGCCGCGGCCGACGGAGATGTAGCCGGTGATCTCGTCGCCAGGCACCGGCGTGCAGCACTTCGCCATCCGCACGAGCACCGACGCGTCGTCGGCGACGCCGTCAACGACGATGCCGAAGTTGGAGCCCTCGACGGCCTGCGAGCGGCCGCGGCGGCGGATCAGCTGGTCGGCGGTCGACTCGGGCACGGCCTCCTGCGTCTTCAGCCGCTGGAGGATCTTCGTGACGACCTGGCCGACGGGCACCTTGCCGCTGCCGATCGCGACGTAGAAGTCCTCGGCCTTCTTGAAGCCCAGCTCGCGGATCAGCGCGGCCAGCAGCGGCGACGAGCCGATCTTCTGATGCGGCAGGCCGTTCGACTTCAGCGCCTGGTGCAGCGAGTCGCGGCCCTTCTGCTCGGTGTCCTCGCGCTGCTCCTTCGCGAACCAGGCGCGGATCTTGTTGCGGGCCCGCGTCGTCCGGACGACCTTCAGCCAGTCGCGCGACGGTCCCCGGTCGGACTTCGAGGTGAGCACCTCGACGATGTCGCCCGACAGCAGCGTGTAGGACAACGGCACGATCCGCCCGTTCACCTTCGCGCCGACGCAGCGATGGCCGACGTCGGTGTGGACGGCGTACGCGAAGTCGAGCGGGGTCGCTCCGGAGGCCAGCGCCTTCAGCTCGCCCTTCGGCGTGAAGACGTACACCTCCTCGTCGAACAGGCCGGTGCGCAGGGCGTCCATGAACACCTGCGGATCGGCGTCGTCCGCCCCCTCCACCACCTCGTTCAGCCAGCGCTGCGGCGACGGCGGCTTGCCGTCCTTGTACAGCCAGTGCGCGGCGACGCCGAACTCGGCCGTCTGGTGCATGCGGTGCGTGCGCACCTGGATCTCGAGCGGCTTGCCCTGCGGTCCGATCACCGTGGTGTGCAGCGACTGGTAGCCGTTCGTCTTCGGCATCGCGATGTAGTCCTTGAACCTGCCCGGCATGGGCTTCCACAGCGCGTGGATGACGCCGATCGCGCCGTAGCAGTCCTTGTCGGACTCCACCCGGACACGCATCGCGGTCAGATCGTAGATCTCGTTGAACTCCTTGCCGCGCCGCGTCATCTTCTCGAAGATCGAGTAGAAGTGCTTCGCGCGGCCGGCCATCTGGGCGTGCACGCCGACCCGGTCGAGCTCGGTCAGCAGCTCGCGGCCCGCCTCGGCGACGAACTGCTCGCGATCGGCCCGGCGCTCGTTGACCATCTTCTCGATCTCCGCGTACTTGCGTGGGTAGAGCGTCACGAACGCGAGGTCCTCGAGCTCCCACTTGAGCGAGTGGATACCGAGCCGGTGTGCGATCGGCGCGTAGACCTCGAGCGTCTCCTTGGCCTTCTGGATCTGCTTCTGCTTGCCCAGGTACGACAGCGTCCGCATGTTGTGCAGGCGGTCGGCGAGCTTGATCACGACGACCCGGATGTCCTGCGACATCGACAGGATCATCTTGCGGTAGTTCTCGGCCTCCGCCTCCTCGCGGGAGGCGAACTGGATGCGCGACAGCTTCGTGACACCGTCGACGAGGAGCCGCACGTCCTCGCCGAAGCGCAGCGCGATCTCGTCGGACGTCGCGTCGGTGTCCTCCACCACGTCGTGCAGGAGCGCCGCGGCCAGCACGGCCGGCGGCTGCTGCAGTCGCGCGCAGACCTTGGCGACGCCCCACGGGTGCAGGATGTACTCCTCGCCGCTCTTGCGGAGCTGCCCGTCGTGGTGCTCGCAGGCGAACGCGAACGCGTCGGCCACGAGCGTCGTCTCCGCGTCGGGCATGTACGCGAACAGGTCATCGACGAGCTCCTCCAGGAGCTCGCGGTGTCGTTCGGCGGCGTCGGGAAGCGTTGCGGGCATGCTTACCCGCATGGTACCCGCGAGTGCCAGCGCCGTACACTTCGGCCATGAGCGCCGCCGAGACCCGCACCAGCTACGAGCACATCACCGTCGTCCGCGAGGGTGGCACCGGCCGCCTGACGCTGAACCGGCCGACCCGCCGCAACGCCCTCAGCCTCGCCCTCATGCAGGAGGCGATCAGCGGGCTGCAGGAGCTGGCCGCCGACGCCGGGTGCCGCGTGATCGTGCTGGCCGGCAACGGCCCGGCGTTCTCCGCCGGCCACGACCTGTCCGAGATGCGGGGGCGCGAGCCCGCCTTCTACGACGAGCTGTTCACCGTCTGCACGCAGCTCATGCAGACCATCCACGCCGTGCCGCAGCCCGTGATCGCGCGCGTGCACGGGATCGCCACCGCCGCCGGCTGCCAGCTGGTCGCCACCTGCGACCTCGCGATCGCCGCGGAGGAGGCCACGTTCGCGACGCCGGGCGTCAAGATCGGCCTGTTCTGCTCGACGCCGATGGTCGCCGTGTCGCGCGCCGTCGGCCGCAAGCGGGCGATGGAGATGCTGCTCACCGGCACGCCGATCAGCGCGCGGACGGCCGCCGACTGGGGCCTCGTCAACCACGTCGTGCCGGCCGACCAGCTGGACACCGCCATCGACGAGCTGGCCGGGCGCGTAGCATCGTCGTCCGCGTACACGCTGTCCGTCGGCAAGGCCGCGTTCTGGGAGCAGATCGACCGCTCCGAGGCCGGCGCCTACGAGCACACGCAGCAGGTGATGGCGGCCAACGCGGCCGCCACGGACGCGCAGGAGGGCATCGGCGCCTTCCTCGACAAGCGCGCCCCGACCTGGACGCACGGCGCCTGATCAGCCGACGAGCGTGAGCGCGGCCGCGTGCGCGGCGGCGCGCTCGGCGTACGCCGGCACGTCGTCGAGGCGCACCCGGCTGCCTGCATCGAGGCGGCGCACGGCGCCGCCCTCGAACGTCGCCAGCCCGGCGGTGGCCAGCACCTCGGCCGCCCAGGCGGCGTCGGGATCGAGCCGGGCGAGGTCGACGGGACCGTCGGCGAGCGCCTTCCAGATCGCCGCGCAAAGCGTGCGCGGCGCGCGCTCCTCGATCGTCCGCAGGGCGGCGGTGCGCTCGGCAACGCCCCAGACGAGGTGGACGTGCGCGACCGGCAGCGTGGCCAGCGCGTCGCGCTGGGCGACCGTGACCGGCGGGTCGAGCACCGCGACGTGGCGAAACGCCGACACCGCCTCGAGGTCGAGCGCCTCGTGCGAGGCGAGACCGATCATCTTCGGGCCGACGGCGCCCGCCACCAGCTCGCAGCCGTCGCTCGAGAGCACGACGGCGCCGTCGAGGCCGTAGCGCCACGGTCCCAGCGGCCCGGCCAGCAACGGCCGCCGACGCTTCGTGTCGTCGCAGACCACGAGCAGTCCCTCGCCGGTCGCGGCAAGCCGCACCAGCTCGGCCAGCGCGCCCCGGCCGGAGGCGTCGTGCAGCCCGGGTCGCCCGACCGGCTCGCCGGGCGCAATCGTGCACCGTTCCGACACCAGCGGCGGCCCCTTGACCGGCAGCACCGCGCGCGCAGTCAGCTGCACGCTCGACGTGCCGTTCCAGTCGTTTCGCTCCACCCGGCAGTTGAGGTCGTGACGGCCTCCCTGCGACAGGCGCGCGAGGTCGCCGCCGGCGCCCCAGAACACCGTCCGGCACGTGCCGGCGGCGGAGCGGGCGGTGAACCGCAGATGCTTGCCATCCTGCCCCAGCGTCGCCACGCCTGCCAGCTCGACGCCGGGTACGAGCAGCCGCACGCTCGGGTTGGCGAGCCCGTGCGGCTCGAGCTGTGCGAGCTCGTCGGCCAGGTCGAGCGACACGTCGGACAGCGAGACGATCGCGTCCATGCGCTCGACGGCGATCAGGTCGTCGTCCCGGAGCGTGGCGTCGGCGTGCGCCGCGAACGCGGCGGCGAACGCGTCGACTGCGTCGGCCCGCACCGTCACGCCGGCGGCGGCCCGATGGCCGCCCCACGCGACCAGATGCTCGGCACACGCGGCAAGGCCGGCGTGCAGGTCGAACGTGGGCAGCGAGCGGCCCGACCCGCGTCCCTCCTCGCCCTCCAGCGCGATCAGCACGGTGGGACGGCGAAGGCGCTCGGCAACGCGGGCCGCCACGATGCCGACCACGCCGACGTGCCACTCGGGCGACGCCAGCACCAGACCGCGCTGGGCCCGGCGCTCGTCGGGCAGCGCCTCGACCATCGCGAGGGCGTCGCGGAGGATCTCCCCCTCCACCGCCTGGCGCTCGCGGTTACGGGCGTCGAGCACGTCGGCCAGCTCGCGCGCCCGGCGCTCGTCGGTCGTCGTGAGCAGCTCGAGCGCCTCACGCGGGTGGCCGAGGCGGCCGGAGGCATTGATGCGCGGCGCCAGCCGGAAGCCGATCTCGGTGGCACCGATGCGCGTGCGCTCGCACTTGGCGACGCGCATCAGCGCATCCAGCCCGGGACGGCGGGTGCGGCGCAGCGCCTCGAGACCGGAACGCACGAGCGCGCGGTTCTCGCCCTGCAGCGGCACGATGTCGGCCACCGTGGCGAGCGCCACGAGGTCGAGCTCGCGGTCGACGATCGCGCGCTCGGCGCCTGCCCGGGCGACCAGCGCCACGCCGAGCTTCCAGGCCACGCCCGTCCCGCACAGGTCGGCCGGGTAGTCGCCGCGGCCGTGCGGCGCGACCACGGGGCAGTCGGGCAGCTGCTCGCCCGGACGGTGGTGGTCGGTGATCACGAGTGCCAGGCCGAGCTCGGCCGCGCGGGCTGCCGCCTCGACCGCCGTGATGCCGCAGTCGACGGTCACGAGCAGCCCGCAGCCGTCGGCCGCGAGGCGCTCGACGGTCTCGGTCGCGAGGCCGTAGCCCTCGTCGAACCGGCTCGGCAGGAACGGCTCGACGGTGCCGCCCAGTCCCGCGATGACGGCCGTCGCAACGGCGGTCGCGCAGATGCCGTCGACGTCGTAGTCGCCGTGCACGACGATCTTCCGCCCGTCGGCGATCGCCGCCTCGATGACGACGCACGCGGCAACCATGTCGCCCAGCTCGAGCGGGTCGTGCTGCGGGCCGCGCAGCGCCAGGAACGCGCGTGCCTCGTCGGCGTCCCCCAGGCCTCGCCGGACGAGCACGTCGGCCATCACCCGGGACACGCCGAGCTCACGGCGCAGGTGCTCGGAAGCCTCGAACGGGCAGGGATCGACGACGAGTCGCACCCCTGAACCGTATGGTCAGCGTCGGACGGCGCCCGGGTGGGTCGAGCTAGCGCCGCCGCTTGCGGTCGCCGCGACGGGCGCGAGCGGCCTGGATGCGCTCGTCGCTGGCCGTCGGCGCCTTGGTTGCGCCGTTGGCACCGACCACTGCGGGCGCCGGTGCGGCAGGTGCCGCCGGCGCTGCCGGAGCGGCTGCAGCGGCCGCCGGGACGGGGGCGTTCGAGCGCAGGAAGATGGCGGGCAGCTCGTTCGAGCCCTGGCGCTTCACGAACTCCGGCTCGCGCCGCTTCAGCAGCACGAGCAGCGGGCTCGCGACGAAGAAGCTCGAGTAGGCGCCCGAGACGATGCCGACCAGCAGCGCGAATGCGAAGTCCTTCAGCGTGTTGCCGCCGAACAGGAACAGGCTCGCGATCGGCAGCAGCGTCAAAATGCTCGTCGTCAGCGACCGCGTCAGCGTCTCCCAGAGCGAGATGTTCACGATCTGGCCGTACGTGTGCCGTCGCAGCAGGCGTTCGTTCTCGCGCACGCGGTCGAACACGATGATGGTGTCGTACAGCGAGTAGCCGAGAATCGTCAGGACCGCGGCGACCGTCGCGGAGGTCACCTCGCGGCCGGTGATCGAGTACACGCCGATCGTGATGATCAGGTCGTGCAGCAGGGCTGCGATCGTCGGTGTCGCGTACCGCCAGTCGAACCGGAACGCGAGGTACAGCACGATCAGCACCATCGAGAAGATGAAGGCGAGGATCGCCGACTGCAGGATCTCGCGCCCGAACGAGCCGGACACGGTGGTCTGCGAGAACTTGTCCTCCGGGATGGCCTTGTCGCCGAACTTCTTCGAGAGGGCGAAGCGGAAGCTCACGACGTCCTGCGCCGCGACCTCCTTCGACTCCATCTGGAAGCCCGAGTAGCGATCGGTGCCGATCGGCTGACCGGTGCCGCGGATGATGGCGTCGCCCAGCTCGCGGTCGATCGGCTTCGCGACGTTCCGGATCTCATCGACCGTCGCCCCCTTCGGCGCCGTCATCGCGAATGCGAGCCGCGTGCCGCCCGTGAAGTCGAGACCGCGGTTGAGGCCCTGGACGGCGAGCGAGCCGAGGCCGATGACGATCACGGCCCCGGAGATCAGGAACCACATCCGGGTGCGGCCGACCACGTCGATCTTCCAGCGCACCGGCTTGGCGGTGGCGCCCATGAAGGCCGCGTTGTTGAACCACTTGAAACCGCCCAGGATGCCGAGCATGGCGCGCGTCGCCGCCACGGCGGTGAACATCGACACGATCACGCCGATGGCCAGCAGGAACGCGAATCCGCGGACGCTGGACTGGGAGGCGACGAACAGCACCGAGGCGGTGATCAGCGTGACCGCGTTCGCGTCGATGATCGTCGAGAAGCCCTTCTTGTAGCCCGCCGAGATGGCCGCGCGCACGCTTCGGCCTGCGCGCACCTCCTCCTTGATGCGTTCGAACACGACGACGTTCGCGTCTGCCGCGACGCCGATCGTGAGGATCAGGCCGGCGATGCCCGGCAGCGTCAGCGTGACGGGTATCGCCAGGATCACGCCGAAGTACAGCGCCGCGTAGATGACCAGCGCGAGGTCGGCGATGACGCCCAGGAAGCGGTAGAAGACGACCATCCAGATCATCACGATCAGCAGGCCCGCGATACCGGCGTAGAGGCCCTGCTCGAGCGACGTCTTGCCGAGCGT
>JBBQFB010000209.1:0-6911 GCA_038321545.1 Gaiellales bacterium | reverse complement strand
AGAACAGCTTGTCGCGCACACGGTAGGTAGGACGGTCGTCATCGGAGACCTCCTTCGCCGTCTCCGGAAGCGCCAGCGCGAGCGCGTCGAGGTCGTCCATCGTCGCCACGGGCCAACGGTAGCCAAGCCGCGATGGGGGATCCGAGACCGCCACCGGCGTAGGGGCGCAGGTCCATAGCCGGCCGTTGCCACCCGCCCTGTCCTGCGCGATGCTCTCGCCGACGCCGTGCCGATGAGTCCCGGCGCGCCGGATCGTCTACCTCGTGAACGAGACGGAGGTTCGCACGATGCCCAAGGTCATCCTCATGGTCGGTACGCGCAAGGGTTGCTTCCTGCTCGAGAGCGACGAGGCGCGCCGCGACTGGAAGGTGCGCGGTCCGTACTGCGAGGGCTGGCCGATCTACGACGCGGTGCACGACGCCGACACGGGCGCGATCTACGCGGCGGCCGCCAGCGAGTGGCACGGCGCCGGCGTCTGGCGCAGCAGCGACCTCGGCGAGACGTGGGAGCTGTCCAGCGACGGCCTCGTGTACGGCGCGGACGGCCTCAAGCTGTCGAAGATCTCCGGCCTCGCCGCCAACCACGGTCGCATCCTCGCCGGCGGGGAGGCGGCCGGCGTCTTCGAGAGCCGCGACGGCGGCGCCACGTTCTCGCTCCTCAGCACGCTCGACAACCAGCCGGGCCGCGACGAGTGGAACATCCCGTCGAACCAGCCGCCGGGCCACCTCGGCATGCCGGGCATCCTCACCCATCCCGATGATCCTGCTCGGTTCTACGTCGTCGTCCAGGGGTTCGGGATCTTCGAGACGACCGACAACGGCGCCACCTTCACACCGCGCAACGAGGGCCTGCGCGCCGAGTGGCCGCGCCCGTATCCCGAGGTCGGCTTCTGCGTGCACAAGCTGGTGATGGCGCCCGACCGCGAGCGTCTCTACCAGCAGAACCACTGCGGCATGCACCGCAGCGACGACGCCGGCCGCTCGTGGGTCGAGATCACCGAGGGCCTGCCCGCCGACTTCGGGTTCGCGGCCGCCGCGCACCCGCACGACCGCGACAGCTTCTACGTGATCCCGCTCGACCCGGGCCACCACCGCTGCATGCCCGAGGGTCGCGCAGCGGTGTGGAGGACCAGCGACGCGGGGTCGTCGTGGAAGCGCCTCGACCGCGGGCTGCCGCAGGCCGACGCCCACGTCGGCGTGCTCCGCGAGGGCATGGCGATCGACAGCCTCGACGTGCCCGGGCTCTACTTCGGCACCAGCACCGGCCAGGTGTTCGCGAGCGCCGACGAGGGCGAGTCGTGGGACGAGATCGCGAGCTATCTGCCGGGCGTCGCCTCGGTCGAGGTGGCGGTCGTCTAGTGGCCGACCTGCACCTCCCGGCGACGCTGCCGCCGCTGTTCCGCGACCTGCCGCGCCACGTGTCGGTCGATGCCGCCAGCGTGGCCGAGGCGATCGACCAGCTGAACGAGCGCTGGCCCGGGCTGCGCGACCGGCTGTGCGAGCCCGGGCCGGCCCTGCGGCGACACATCAACGTCTACGTCGACCGCGAGCGCGCCGACCTCGGCACCGCGCTCGAGACGACCTCGCGCGTCGATGTGATCGCCGCCATCAGCGGCGGCTGAGCCCGTGGCAGGGGGGGATACGAACCCGCACCCATCCCCTCCCTGAGGGAGGTTTCGGCGGTTATCGTCCAGCAACCTGTAAGGAGTCTGTTAGGTCTGGTCCTCCCGCCGCCGTCCCCGGCCATGCTGCGTCCAGGGGGGATGGCCCGTTCGTGTGGTCATCCAGGTATCCACAGCAAGAAAGGTCCCTGGAATGAAGAAACTCAGCATCTTTGCGATCGGCGCGCTCGTTGCGCTCCTGTCGCTGGCACCCGTTGCCGGAGCGCACGGCAAGCGGCACGTCCGCACCGTCTCGGTCTGCGGCATCGTCGACGCGTCGAGCATGCTTCCGAGCTCGCTCGTGCTCGCCACCGGCGGCGCCAGGAAGGTCACGATCGCGAACACCACGCCGGTCGCGCTGTCGGCCGACATCGTCGCCGGCGCCGACGTCTGCGCCCGGGCGAAGATCGTCCGCGCGACACCGGCCACCACCTCGGCGCGCACCGCCGTCGCTCGCACCAAGGTGCTCGTCACCGCGAAGGTCCGCCCGGCTGCGTCCGTGGCGGCCCGCGGTCCCGTGACCCTCGGTACCGGCTCGGTCACCGTCGCGACGCTCTCGTTCGCGTTCCCGACGGGCTTCGTGCTGTCGCCGAAGATCACTGCCGGCAAGGTCGTCCGGGTGAGCGGTTCGGCCGCCGCCGCCGACGGCGCCATCACGCTGAAGCGGATCTGTCGCGTGTTCCGTCATCACGGCCACGCGCGCACCTTCCGCGGCGTCTCGGCGCGCGAGTCGGCCGTTGTCGCCGGCCGCGTCTCCGACCTCGTCGCCGCCACCGCCACCGGCGACGGCTCCGTCAAGGTCGGCGGCATCACGCTCGTCATCCCGATGGGCAAGGTGCTCCGCGCCGGCGTTGCCGACGGCGCGTTCGTCGCCGCCAGCGCCAAGGTCACGACCGGCGCGCTGACCGCGAAGCACTTCGCGGTCATCAACAGGGCCATCACGGCTGCGGTCTAGCTCGACGTAGCACGACCGTTCGATCGGGGGGCGGCTCCACGGAGCCGTCCCCCGACGTCGTCCTGAACCGGGTAGAGTCTCGGCCGATGCAACACGCGACGCACGCCGACTGGCTCACGCCGCCCGCGAACCGCTGGGCGTTCCGGCACGTCCGCGAGCTGATACCGAGCGCGCAGATTCGTCGTGGTGCCGTCGTGCGCGATCTCACACCAGCGCCGGTCGATGGCCTGCTCGACCTGGAGTTCGCAGGCGCCGACGGTCTCACCCGCACGCTCGGGCCGTACCTCGAGGAGAGCTTCACCGACGCGCTGGTCGTGCTGCACGACGGAGCGCTCGCGTGCGAGTGGCTGCGGGCAGGCGTGTCCGCCAACGAGACGCACATCGTGATGAGCATCTCGAAGTCCATCACCGCGCTGCTGGCCGGGGCGCTGGAGGGCGCTGGGCTGCTCGACTCCGAGGCACCGGTGGCGCAGTACGTGCCCGAGGCCATCGGATCCGCGTTCGGCGATGCAACGGTCCGTCACCTGCTGGACATGTCGACGTCGACGGCGTTCGTCGAGGACTACTCGCCCGGACCCGATGTGCGCGCCTACCGCCAGTCGACCGGCTGGTACCCGTCCGAGGGGCCGTCGCAGGGTCTGCACGCGTACCTCTGCACGATCCGGAAACGATCGCTGCACGGCGAGCGGTTCCACTACGTCTCGCCCAACACCGACGTGCTCGGCTGGGTGTGCGAGCGAGCGAGCAGCCTCCCCTACGCCGCCGCTCTGTCCCGCTACCTCTGGGCGCCGCTCGGTGCCGAGGCCGACGCCGACGTGACCGTCGACCGGTTCGGTGCCATGCGCGCTGCCGGCGGCGTCTGCGTCGTGCCGCGCGACCTCGCCCGGCTCGGGCAGCTGATCGTCGAGGACGGCGCCGGCATCGTGCCGGCGGCCTTCGTCCACGACCTCTGCACGGGCGGCGACCCGGCGCTGTGGGCGGCCGGCGAGTTCGCCGATTTCCTGCCCGGCGGCGCCTACCGCAGCTGCTTCTACCAGCCGCGCGTCGAGCCCGGCGTGGCCGTCGGCATCGGCATCTTCGGCCAGCTGCTGTACGCCGATCCGGCCCGCCGGGTGGTCGTCGCCAAGCAGTCGTCGTGGCCGACGCCCGACCACGAGATCGCCGACAGCGTGGCCATCGACGCCAGCCGCGCGATCGCCGCCGCGCTCACCGCCTGATCTACTGCGCGAGGTCCTCGACGAGGGGGACGAGCACGGGATACACCTCGTCCACGCGGGCCCCCGAACGGAGCGGATCGATGGCGTCGGTCGGCACCTTCAGCGAGGCCGGCAGCGCCTGCACGACCGCCTGCATGCGCCCGGCCAGCGTCAGTGCGAGGTCGTTCGAGAAGGTGTGGTCGTGCTCGTTCACGACGAACGCGACGCGCTTCGCCGCGGGCCGCTGGTCGCCGGCCGTCTCGATCAGCGACCGGCCGAAGTTGAACGTCGCGGCCAGCGGGCGCGTCGCAAACCCGTCGTACGTGTGCGGCAGGGTCTGGCCGTAGCGGAACCCGATCGACGGCAGCCGCCGGAACAGGTTCATGGCGCCGGTCGTCACGAAGCTCGGCACCCGGCCGAGCCCCAGCGCGGGTGACACGACGACCGCAACCTCGACGTCCGACCGGTGCTGTCCGACCCACG
Source organism: Gaiellales bacterium (assembly GCA_038321545.1). Lineage (GTDB taxonomy): Bacteria > Actinomycetota > Thermoleophilia > Gaiellales > F1-60-MAGs149 > VFJZ01. Next base: position 2,617 of record JBBQFB010000209.1, on the reverse strand, counting down.
CCGCGACGTTGCCGCCGGCCGAGATGCCCAGCACCGACACCGGCAGGCCGAAGCCCCGGGCGATGTCGACCGTCCGGTCGCCGAAGTCCCGGTAGCGCTCCTCCGTCAGCCCGTCCAGCGTGCCGGCGGTGCCGCCGATCTTCCCGTGCTCCGGCAGCAGCGGCAGGTACACCAGGTAGCCGTCATCGGCGAGCACCGCCGCGAGCGCCGACATCTGCGCCGGGCACGAGCCGAGGCCGTGGAACAGCACGATCACGCCCTTCGGCGTGCGAGCCGGCTCGACCAGCCGCGAGTGGCAGTCCCGCTTCACGTCGTGCTCGGCGGCGATCTGCCCGGCGATCGCCGCACGCGCCGCGACGGGCGTCGTCAGCGGCACGGGCGTGGACACGTCGAGGTCTGCGCGCGAGAGCGGAATGAACGCCGTCACGAGTGCCGCGGCGAGCACCAGCCCGAGCACGACGCCCAGCCACCGCAGGACCCGTCTCACGCCGGCCATCGCCGCAAGCCTACCCGCCCCTGCCGTGCGAGCCTGGCCGCCAGTACACTGGCCGCCGTGAACCACCTCGAAGCGCGGTACCGCGCTCGCAGCCTCTGGCTCGACGGTCTCCCCGGCTCGCTCGAGCCGCGACCGGCGCTGCCGGGCGACGTCCAGTGCGACGTCTGCATCGTGGGCGCCGGGTTCACCGGGCTGTGGACGGCCTACTACCTGAAGACGCTGCAGCCCGACCTGCGCGTGGTCGTGGTCGAGCGCGAGATCGCGGGCTTCGGCCCGTCGGGCCGCAACGGCGGCTGGGTGTCGGCGTTCATCGCGGCCAAGCCGTCCGTGTACGCGAACAGCAACGGCGACGACGCGGTGCTGCAGGCCGAGCGCGAGACGTTCCGGACGGTCACCGAGATCGGCCGGGTGGCGGCCACCGAGGAGATCGACTGCGGCTTCGTCCACTCCGGGCAGCTGGCCGTCGCCTTCTCGCTGCCGCAGCTCGAGCGGCTGCGGGCGAGCGTCGCGGGCAGGCGGTCACGCGGCCTGCGCGAGGACGACATCCGCCTGCTCGGCCTGGACGAGCTGCGCCAGCGCGTGCGCCTGCAGGGGGCGCTCGGCGCGAGCTTCTCGCCGCACAACGCCCGCGTCGACCCGGCCCGGCTCGTGCGCGGGCTGGCGGATGCGTGCGAGCGGCACGGCGTGGTCATCTACGAGCGCACGCCGGCGGTCGAGATCGGCCCGCGGCGCGTCGTCACCACGCACGGCACCATCACTGCCGGAACCGTGGTTCGCGCCACCGAGGCGTACACGACCGAGCTGCCCGGCGAGGGCCGCCGGTTCCTGCCGCTGTACTCGCTGATGATCGCCACCGAGCCGCTCGGCGCCGCGGTCTGGGACGAGCTCGGCTGGTCGGGTCGCGAGACGATCTCCGACCAGCGTCACCTGTTCTTCTACGCGCAGCGCACCATCGACGACCGGATCGCGATCGGCGGACGCGGCGCGCCGTACAAGCTCGGCCAGCCGATCCGCGAGGACTACGAGCGCAACGCCGCCGTCCGCGCGCGATTGACGGCGTCCATCCAGCGCCACTTCAGCCCGGCGGCGCGGGCCGCGATCACGCACCACTGGGGTGGGCCGCTGGGCGTACCGCGCGACTGGTGCGCGTCCGTGGCGCACGACCGCGAGGCGGGCTTCGCGTGGGCGGGCGGCTACGCCGGGCACGGGGTCGTGGCCGCGAACGTCTCGGGCCGCACGCTGGCCGACCTGATCCTGGAGCGGCCGACCGACCTGACGCGGCTGCCGTGGGTCGGGCACCAGGGCCGGTCGTGGGAGCCGGAGCCGCTCCGGTTCATCGCGAGCCGGATGATCGTGGGCGTCCTCGGTTCGGCCGACCGCCACGAGGACCGCACCGGCCGCCGCGCCCGCCGCACCCTGCTGGTACAGCCGTTCGTCCTCGGCCGGTAGCGACGCTCACCACGGCGGCCGTCCGCGGCGCGGCCACTCCACCCCGCGCGCTACAGTCGGGACATGGCTACCGTCTCGACCGATATCGACGTCATCACCCAGGCGAAGACCGACCTCGCCGCTGCCTTCCGGGCGGCCGCGAAGTACGGCTACAACGAGGGCATCGACAACCACTTCTCCCTCGCCGTGCCGGGTCGTGACGACCGCTTCTTCCTGAACCGCTTCGGGCCGCACTGGTCCGAGCTCCGCGCGTCCGACATCCTCACGATCGACCTCGACGGCAACGTTGTCGAGGGCGAGGGCGAGTGGGAGACGTCGGCCTTCATGATCCACCGCGGCGTGCACCAGTCGCGCGCCACCGCGCGCTGCGTGCTGCACACGCACATGCCGTACGCGACGGCCGTGTCGCTCACAACCGGCGGGTTCGACACGCGCATCTCGCAGAACTCGATGTGCTTCCACGGCCACGTCGTCAGCCTCGAGTACGGCGGCCTGGCCGACGCGGCCGACGAGGGCCTGCGCATCGGCGGCGCCGTGCGCGAGGAGATCGACATCGTGATCATGGAGAACCACGGCGTGCTGGTGATCGGCCGCGACGTGGCCGACGCGTGGCACAAGCTGTACTTCCTCGAGCGCGCGGCGGAGGTGCAGGTGCTCGCCTCGTCCACGGGC
>JBBQFB010000208.1:0-6945 GCA_038321545.1 Gaiellales bacterium | reverse complement strand
CGTCTACGTCGCGAAGGCCGCGATCGTCGAGCGCACCGGGGTCGACCCGGCCCTCGCCGTGATCAGGGCCGGGGCCACCGGCGGCGACGTCCGTGGGGTCGCCGCGTCCGCGACCGGCGTCGCCTGGATCGCCCGGGCCGGGTCGAAGGGCGCCTGGCACATCGGCGTGAAGGTCGGCACGGCGGCGGCGACGGGGGCCGACGACGCGCGGCCGGGCGTTCGGATCGGGCAGCCCGCGCTCGGCGATGACGGCACCGTCGCCTTCGCCCGCCGGGTGCCCGTGGCGGGCCGGAAGGCGCGGTTCGAGGTGGTCGCGATCCAGCCCGGCACGGTCGAGCGGATCCTCGCGGTCTCGCCCGCGGTGAGCGTCCGCGACGGCGACCTGCTGCCGCGGGTCGCGATCCACGGGACGACGGTCGTCTACCGGCTCCGCGATGGGGCCGGCGGCCGCTGGGAGGCCATCCGAGCGACCGAGCTGGTGGCGGGGACGACGACCACCATCGCCCGCATCGGACGGCGCGCCGGCCGGATGTCCGACCCGACGGTGGACGCCACCCGGATCGTCTGGTCGCAGACCGACTCCCGGGCCGGGAGGTTCGTCCAGTCCCGCGTCCTGCGCGTGCGCCTGGCCCTGTAGGATCTCGCCATGAGCGCCCGCCGCACGACCCGCATGGTGCCGCTCGGCTACGGCAAGTTCGTCCGCGCCGACCGGATCGTGATGGTCGAGCCGCTGACCGGCGAGGAGGGTCGCGGCGACGGCGCCCGCACGCGGGTGTGGGTGGACGGCGTGGCCGATCCGGTGATCGCGTCGCGCTCCGAGCGTGCGATCCTCGACGACATGGGTGAGCTGCCCGGCCGCTCCCGCGAGGCCCGCACCGCGAAGGCGTCGGGCCAGGAAGAGCTGTTCTGACGCCCGGGGTCTGACCCCATTCTGGCGATTTTCGGGGCCAGACCCCAGAACGTTTCTCGCCGGAATCGCATAGAACGACGCGTCCTGTGCGGGACCGTGCGCGGATCGGGCTGAGCGCGCGCCGGGCGACGCGGGGGAGGCGCTAGACCGCGAGCAGGGCGAGGTACGTGTGCGACTCCTCGGCCGTCAGCCCGCCGTGGTGCCCGAGCAGGTGCTGCTCCCAGACCGGCGGCTCGTACCAGTAGGCCTCGTGCCCCTCCGCCGGCAACACGGCGACGTCGCCGAGCCGGCGCCGCAGGCGGTCGGACACCTGGCCGAACAGGCCGTCGCGGATCAGCACGTCGATCGGCTCGACGATCGCGCGCTCGCCGAGACGCTCGCGGAGGCCGCCGACGACCTCGTCGGACCGGCCCGGCTTGACGTGGAGGAAGATGTCGCGCGGCGATCCGGCGGGGGCGGCGATCGACAGGTGGCCGACCAGTTCGGGCCAGATCGTGTTCAGGTACATGCACCGCCCCGGGTCGGCGGCGACGTGACCGTGGTCGGCCGTGACGGCCAGGAGCGTGCCCGGCGACAGCTGGGCGACGAGCTGCTCGAGCGCGTCGAGCGATGCCCGCGTGGCGGCGGTCGCCTCCTCGGAGCCCGGCCCGGCCGCGTGGCACGCGGCGTCGACCGCGTCGAGGTAGACGAACGCGAAGCCGCGCTCGACCTCGGCCGCCAGGCGCAGCGCCTCGCCGGGCTCCCAGAACGGGATCACCTCGGCGCCCTGCAGCGCGCAGGTCGAGAACGGCGAGGTGGCGTAGAGGCCGTTCTGGAAGCTCGTCGCAGGCACGCCGCGGCGCACCAGGCTCTGCACGTAGGTCTCACCGAAGTCGTAGAACGTCGCCGGGTCGACCGGCAGGCTGCCGGGCGCCTCGCCGGGCCGCGCGTAGAGCAGCGGCCCGACCAGCCCGTCGACGGCCTCGTGGTACTGGTACCACTCGTAGAAGCCCGTCGCTCCGACCGGCTTGCCGGTGCAGAGCGTCGTCACGTGCACGGTCGTCGTGGACGGGAACTGCGTCGTCAGCCGGACGACGTGCCCGTCGTGCAGCAGCCGCCGGGCGAACGGCTCGTCGGCGAACGCCGTCAACCGGTGCCAGCCGAGCGCGTCGGCGAGCACCAGAAGGACGCGCTCGTACGGCGGCGACAGCGGCGTCAGCGAGGCGGCGGGGAGCCCGGGCGTGTCGGTCGCCCCGGCCAGCCAGGCGATCGTCTCGGGGATCCCGTCGAAGCAGTAGGTGCCGGTGAGCGGCAGGGTGAGGTCGCCGCGCCAGCGCGACGCCTCGACCGCCTCGACGGACGCGGGATCGATCATCGCGGCACTATAGGGGCGTGCTCGATGCGGCGTTCCTGGCCCGCGACGCCGTTGCCGTCGCCCACGATCTGATCGGCTGCACGCTGGAGCTCGACGGCTGCGGCGGACGGCTCGTCGAGGTCGAGGCGTACACGCGCGACGACCCGGCGTCGCACGCCTGGCCCGGTCCGACGGCGCGCAACGCGGCCATGTTCGGCCCCGCAGGGCACGTCTACGTGTACCGCTCCTACGGCATCCACTGGATGCTCAACCTGGTCTGCGCCGACGCCTCGGCCGTGCTCGTCCGGGCACTGGTGCCGGAGATCGGTCGCGACCGCATCGCAGCGCGCCGGCCGGGCGTGCCCGAGCGGGACTGGTGCCGCGGCCCGGGCCGGCTCGGGACGGCGCTCGCCGTCGGCCCGCAGCAGAACGGCCTGCCGATCGACGGCGGTCTGTTCACGCTGCGCGACCGCACCGGCGTGCCGGACGTCACGACGACGCGGCGCATCGGCATCTCGAAGGCGGTCGAGCGACCGTGGCGGTTCGTCGAGACCGGGTCGCGCTGGGTCAGCGCGCCTTTGGGCGGGCCGTCAGCAGCGTGATCGTCGCGCCCTTCGGCACCAGGCGCCCGGGCGACACGTCGGTGTCGACCACGATGTCGTCGTCGCGCGTGGTCGAGCCGCCGTTCGCGCGCTCCGACTCGAAGCGCAGGCCGGCCTTGAGCATCGCGGTCTTCGCCTTCGCCAGCGTGAGGCCGCTCAGGTCGGGAACGGGCACGGCGCCCGACGCGCCGACCACCGCGAGGGTGACGACGGAGCGACGCGGCGACGGCGCGTCGGCGCGGATGTCCTGGCCAATCACCTCGCCCTGTTTCGCGCCCTCCTGCGTGGCGCCGTCCTCGATCACGACGCGGAACCTGACGGCCTGGAGGCGCGCCACCGCCTCGGCGACGGGCAGCCCCGTCACACCCGGGACGCGCACCAGCGGCACGTCCTTTGCGATGAACACCCGCACCGGGTCGCCGATCGGCACCTGGACGCCCGGCTCGGGCACCTGGTCGACCACCCGGTCGACGGTCTGGCCCGGCTCGGCGGCGACGAACTCCCACTGGAACACGAGGCCCTGCCCCTCCGCCAGCGTGTGGGCGTTCGAGCGCTTCGCGCCGGCCAGGTCGGGGACGAACGTGAGGCCGCGCTCGCAATCCGACGTCTGCTTGCCGGGGCGCTCGTCGCTCGCCATGATCAGCTCACGAACGCCCTTGCAGCCGATCGGCGCCAGCACGTAGGGGTCGCGGCGGATGTCGACCATGTAGCTGTTCTGCTGCACGCCCGGCGAGAACGGGAAGCCGCTCGTCTCCTCGCCCTTCAGGGCCTGCGCCATGGAGTCGTGGAAGATCTCGGCGGGGTAGGTGCCGCCGAACACGGGCCCGCCGTGGAAGTCCTTCACCATCGAGCGAGCGGGCTTGACGTATCCGACCCAGACGGCGGTGGCGCGCTGCGGCGTGAAGCCGACGAACCACGCGTCCTTGAAGTCGGACGAGGTGCCGGTCTTGCCGATCACGGTGCGGCCCGGCAGGCGGGCGGCGGTGCCGGTGCCGGCGTCGGTGCCGACGACGCCGCGCATCGCGTCGATCTGCGTCAGCGCGTCCGTCTCCGACATGGCCCGCGTGGCCTTCGGGCGATTCAGGTCCCTGTGCCCGTCGGGGAACTCGACCTCGAGAATCGAGACCGGATCCTGCGTGGGCGACTTGTAGCCCGCGTCGGGGGTGTGGAACAGGATCGACCCGCCGACGCGCTTGCCGCGCGCCGCCAGCGTCGAGTACGCGTGCGCCATCTCGAGCGGCGTGACGCCGACCCGGACGCCGCCGAGGCCGATCGACAGGTTCGGGTCGAGCGGCGAGTTGATGCCCATCGCGTGGGCCGCCGTCACGACCGCGTCCGGGTGCACGGCCTGCGTCAGCTGCGCGTAGACGGTGTTGTCGGACTGGGTCATCGCCTGGCGCAGGTCGATCGGGCCGGCGTAGACCGGGAAGTCGTTCTTCACGAGCATGAAGTTGTGGTCGTCCTGCTGCAGGATCACCTTGCGCGACACGAACACGGTGTCGGGCTGGATGCCCTTGTGGAGCGCCGCGGCGAGCACGAACGGCTTGAACGCCGAGCCGGGCTGGCGGTGGCCGTCGGTGGCGATGTTGAACGTCGACTCGCCCTGGCTGGTGTGGCGGCCGTACTTGGCGCCGCCGACCATCGCCTTCACCTCGCCGTTGCGCGGGTCGATCGATACCAGCGAGCCGGAGATCGGCGTGCCGCCCTGGCCGACGCCGCGCAGGTGGTCGCGGATCGCCTTCTCGGCGTGGGCCTGCTCGGCCAGGTCGATCGACGTGTAGACCCGCAGGCCGCCGTTGAAGGTCGTCTTCTCGCCGTACTTGTTGACGAGCAGCTGCGTGACGTACTGGACGAAGTACGGCACCTTGGTCGCGCCGAACGAGATCTCGTGCTTGGCGTTCGCGGGCAGCAGCGCCGCCGCCTTCGCGTCGGCACCGACGGCGGCCGACACGTAGCCCTGGCCGACCATCGCGTCGAGCACGAGGTCGCGGCGGGCGCGGGCGGCCTCGGGGTGCAGCAGCGGGTCGAACTCGGTCGGCGATTTGGGGATCGCCGCGAGCAGGGCCGCCTCGGGCACGTCCAGGTCCTTCGCGCGCTTGCCGAAGTAGAAGCGCGCCGCGGCGTCGACGCCGTAGGAGCCGTGGCCGAAGTAGATGGTGTTCAGGTACGACGCCAGGATCTGCGGCTTGGAGTGAACGGCCCGCTCGATCTGGTACGCCAGCATGATCTCCTGGAACTTCCGCCGCACCGTCTGCGCGGATGTCAGGTAGGTGTTCTTGATCAGCTGCTGCGTGATCGTCGAGCCGCCCTCGCGGCGGCCGAGCGCGACCCGGTTGAAGACGGCGCGGACGATGCCCTCGGGGTCGAAGCCCTTGTGCTGGTAGAAGCGCTGGTCCTCGATCGCGACGATCGCATCGGTCATCGGGCGGGAGATCTGGTTCGGCTTCAGCACCTGGCGCGCCTCGCCCTGGCGCAACACGCCGATGCGGATCCAGCAGCCCTTCTGGCCGGCCCGCGCGTCCTTGCACGACGCCTTCTTCGGATCGCGGGCGTACAGGTAGCCGACCTGGGCCGGCTCGCGGGCGGCGAACTGGTTCAGGTCGGGCGCGTTCTGCGCGACGGCCGTCATGAAGCCGAACGCCGACGAGACGATCGCGAGCAGCGTCAGCAGCGCCAGCACGAGGCCGAACCGCACCCACCGCATGCGGCGGCGGCGCGCCTCGCGCGGCCGGGGTGGCTGCGGCGGGGGCGCGAAGTCGAAACGGAGCGGCTGCTCGGATCGGCGTCGGCGTCTGCGCATGACGAAGGGCGCCCGATGACCCGGCGCGAGCGAGGGATGGTACCGCGGCCAGGGCGGTTGGCCGCCTCTATCCTGCGCGCATGGCCGACGATCAGATCATCGACGACCTGCGCTGGCGCGGGCTGCTGCACCAGTCGACCGACGAGGCGAGGATCCGCGAGCGCCTGGCCGGCGGCCCGGCCCACGTCTACTGCGGGTTCGATCCGACCGCGCCCTCGCTGCAGGCTGGCAACCTGGTGCCGCTGCTCGGGCTGGCCCGGTTCCAGCGCGCCGGGCACGTCCCGATCGCGCTGCTGGGCGGTGGTACCGGACTGATCGGCGACCCGCGCGACACCTCGGAGCGGACACTCAAGTCGACCGACGTCGTGCGCGACTGGGCTGACCGCATCCGCCCGCAGCTGGAGCGGTTCCTGGACTTCGACTCCGGGCTGCCGAACGCGGCCATCCTGCTCGACAACTACGAGTGGCTCGGACCGATGACGGCCACGGAGCTGCTGCGCGACGTCGGCAAGCACTTCCCGATCGGCTACATGCTCGCGAAGGAGACCGTGCGGTCGCGGCTCGAGAGCGGGATCTCGTACACCGAGTTCAGCTACATGCTGCTGCAGTCGTACGACTACCTCGAGCTGTCGCGCCGGCTCAACTGCCGCCTGCAGATCGGCGGTTCCGACCAGTGGGGCAACATCACGGCCGGCTGCGAGCTGATCCGGCGGGTGGATGGCGGTGAGGCCGACGCGATCACGTTCCCGCTCGTCACGAAGGCCGACGGCGAGAAGTTCGGCAAGTCGGAGTCGGGCGCGATCTACCTCGACCCGGCGATGACCCCGGTGTTCAAGTTCTTCCAGTTCTGGCTGAACCAGGACGACGCCGACGCTGTCCGGTTCCTGCGCGTGTTCTCGTTCCGGACGCACGAGGAGATCGAGGCCCTGGATACCGCGACCCACGAGCGCCCGCACGAGCGCGCGGCGCAGCGCGCGCTGGCGCGCGAGCTGACGGTGCTCGTGCACGGGGAGGACGCGTGCGCCCGGGCCACCCGCACCTCCGAGGCGCTGTTCGGGCGCGGCCGGCTGAGCGAGGCCGATCCCGCCGAGCTCGAGCTCGCGCTCGGCGATGCGCCCACGGTGCAGATCGACGGGGCGGCCGATCTGCCCACGTACGCCGAGCTGTTCCAGCGCGCCGGCCTGGTCTCGAGCATCTCCGAAGCCGTCCGCCTGGCGACCGGCGGAGGGCTGTCGGCCAACGACGACAAGGTCGCAGATCCCCGGCAATCACCTGCAATCGACGACTTTCTCGGGGGCCG
>JBBQFB010000207.1:0-6948 GCA_038321545.1 Gaiellales bacterium | reverse complement strand
GATCCGCCGGCTGGGAGCCGGCGGCGGCGGCGTCGGCGCCCGTGAAACCTGACGCCTCGCGCCGATAGACCGCGCGCCCGTGCCGCACCACGCCCGCTCCCGCGCACCACACGCACCAGGCCGCACAGGTCGCGCGATCTGTGGCACTTCCGGCACGAAGCGTTCTGGGGTCTGACCCCCGTGGCCGGGCGTTTCGGGGTCAGACCCCGGGCACCCGACCCGCGCTGAAGCGCGCGGGAGTGTCACTCACGGACGCGCTGGCGCAGCTCGAACTTCTGGATCTTGCCGGTCGACGTCTTCGGGATCTCGCCGAACACCACCGCCTTCGGCGTCTTGAAACCGGCCAGCCGCTCGCGGCAGAACGCGATCAGCTCCTCCTCGGTCGCCGACGCGCCCGGCCGCAGTTCGACGAACGCGCACGGCACCTCGCCCCAGCGCGGATCGGGCCGCGCCACCACCGCCGCAGCCGCCACCGCGGGATGCCGGTAGAGCACGCCCTCGACCTCGACCGACGACACGTTCTCGCCACCAGAGATGATCACGTCCTTCAGCCGGTCGCGGATCTCGATGCGTCCGTCGGAATGCACCACGGCCAGGTCGCCCGAGTGGAAGACTCCGCCCGCAAACGCCGCCTCGGTCGCGTCGGGGTCGCGCAGGTAGCCCTGCATCACCGTGTTGCCGCGGATCACGATCTCGCCCGGGGTCGCACCGTCCGCGGGCACGCGCTCGCCGGTCGCGACGTCGACCACCGAGACCTCCTCGGTGATCGGCATCCGCACGCCCTGACGGGCCTTCATGTCGGCGCGCTCGGCGTCGGGCAGGTCGTTCCACGCCTCCTCCCACGCGCAGTGAACGACGTGGCCGGTGGTCTCCGTCAGGCCGTAGACCTGCATCACCTCGAACCCGAGCCGCTCGACGCGCTCCAGCACCGCAGCCGGTGGTGGCGCACCCGCCGTCAGCACGTGGACGATGCCCGGCAGCGGCCTTCGCTCCTCCGCGGGCGCATCGGCCAGCATGCCGAGCACGATCGGGGCGCCCCCCATGTGCGTCACGCCGTGCTCGGCGATCGCCTCGAACATGCCCGCCGCGGTGACCTGCCGGATCAGGAAGGCCGAGCCGCCGGTGATCGCGAGCGCCCACGCGTGCGTCCAGCCGTTGCAGTGAAACAACGGCACCGTGTAGAGGTACCGCGCGCGGTGCGGCAGCCCCCAGGCAGCCACCGTGCCGAGCGCCATCAGGTACGCGCCTCGGTGGTGGTACAGGACGCCCTTCGGCCGGCCGCTCGTGCCCGACGTGTAGTTCAGCGACAGCGCGTCCCACTCGTCGCCGGGCAGCCGCCAGTCGGCGAGCGGCGCGTCGGCCAGCAGCTCGTCGTACGTGCGATCACCGAGACGCTCGCCGTCGCCGGGCACCTGATCGTCCGTGATGTCGACCACTGCGACGTCCCGGCGGCCGAGCTGACGCAGCGCCGCACCCACCTCGGAGGCCAGGTGCGTGTCGGTCAGCAGCACCCGCGCGCGGCCGTGATCGAGGATGTAGGCGATCGTGTCCGCATCCAGACGCGTGTTGATGGTGTTGAGGATCGCGCCCGCCAACGGGACGCCGAAATGGGCTTCGTAGATCTCCGGCGTGTTCGCCGCCACCATCGCCACGACATCGCCGCGCTCCACGCCGAGCTGCTGCAGCGCTCCGGCGAGCCGCCGCGAACGGCCGTGCAGCGCGGCATAGCTGTACTCCCGCGCCCCGTACTGCACCGCGAGCCGGTCGGGATGGACGTCGGCGGCGCGGTCGAGAAACGACAGCGGCGACAGCGGAACGTGGTTCGCCACCCGGCGGTGGAGGAAGGGTTTATCGCCCGTTAGATCCACGAGTTGCGAGCGTAGCAGCGCAACCATGTGCCGGCCCGGTCGCTGGCCCGTCCGAACAGACCGGTGGTCGGCGATGATGTCCTGATGCAGCACGCCGGCCAGACGTTCACCCCCGACACGAGCAACGCCGACCGCCGCGACACCTTCTCCGGAGCGGCGGCTTGACCGAACATCCGTGGCTGGGCGCGGAGGCCCGGGCGTTCCGAGAGGAACACGCACCGCGCCTCTCGGCGCTGTCCACGGATCAGCTCGACGCCGAGCTGCACCGGCTGGTAGCCGACCAGGCCCGCCACGCCGACGACGACTGCCTCGTGCTCTACGCCGGCACGAACGCGCCGAACCCGCGCCTCGCGGCCCTGGCCGGCTCGACGATCGGGAACCGCCCGAACCTGGGCCATCCGGGCGCGAAGCACAACCGCGGAATGGACGCCGGCTCGCAGGTCGAGCTGCTCGCCCAGGAGGCGATCTGCCGCCTGTTCGGCTGCCGCTACGCCGAGCTGCGGGTCGGATCCGGATCGCTCGCGAACCTGTACGTCTACATGGCCACGGCGCGGCCGGGCGACCGCGTGCTCGCCTTCTCCGACGCCGCCGCCGGCCACCCCACGCACCACGCGGAGGGCGCCGCCGGCCTGTACGGCCTCGAGGTGCACGAACTGCCGTACGACGGCGAGCGGATGGACGTCGACGTCTCCCGCCTCGAGGTGGTCGCGCACGACCTGCTCCCGAAGCTGATCATCGTCGGCGGCTCGATGTGCCTGCACCCGTACGACGTCCGCGGCGTGCGCGCGGTCGCCGACCAGATCGGTGCCCACGTGCTGTACGACGCCGCCCACATGGGTGGCCTGATCGCGGGCGGCCGGTTCCAGCAACCGCTCGCGGAAGGCGCGCACGCGATCACGGGCTCGACCTACAAGAGCTTCGGCGGGCCGCCCTCCGGGATGATCCTGACGGACGACCCCGAGCTCGCCGGGCGCCTCGACCAGATCGCGTTCCCCGGTTTGACCGCCAACTTCGACCTGGCCCGCCAGGCCGCACTGGCCCTGGCGGCCCTCGACCTGATCGAGCACGGCGCGGCCTACGCCGACATGCAGATCGCGAACGCGCAGGCGCTCGCGGCCGCGCTCGGCGAGCGCGACGTGCCGGTGCTCGAGGTGGTCGGCAAGGGCGCCACGTCCAGCCAGCACGTCGCTCTGCCGACCGCCGACCCGCACACCGCCGCGCGGCGCCTGGAGGCGGCGGGCGTGTTGGTGTCGGAGATCGGCGTGCCCGGTGGCGGGGCACTGCGCCTGGGGACGCAGGAGCTGACCCGGCGCGGGCTCGAGCCCGGCGGCACCGTGGCGATCGCCGACGTGATGGCACGCGTGCTGGTCCGCGGCGAGGCGCCGGAGACCGTCCGGCCCGACGTGGTCGCGCTACGCCGGCAGCTGGGGAGCGGACTGCGCTTCGTCCGCGCCGAGGATCGCCCGCTCGAGCTCGAGCACGGCGTCGGCGGGTAGCGCCAGCGACGCGTTGTCGCGAAACTTCGCGCGCACCTCGTCGGTCGTCATCGGCGCCGCCACCGATCCGCGCGGCTGGTCGACGCTCGCCCGCAGCGTGCGGCCGTCGACCGTGCGCACCGCGACGGATCCACCGAATCCGTTCGCCATCTCGGCCAGCGGCACCGGCTCGTAGGACATCCGCCGCGCCACCGCGACGGCCGCCTCGTCGTCGATGCCGTCGGCGGTGAAGGTGTCGACGCCGACCCGGCCGTGCACCAGCAGCGCGCCAGCCGTGAACGGCAGGCTGAACTTCGCGTCGTACGGCGTGCGCGGCCGCGGCTTCTCCGCAGCCGGCTCGAGGATCAGCCCGACGCCGGCGTCGGCGACGCGCACGTCGATGCGCAGCACGTCGTCGGCCGCCAGATCGAGGGATGCCAGCGCCTCCAGGGCTCCATGCATGAAGTGGCAGCACGGGTAGGGCTTGATCGCCATCGCGGCCGTCTCCCAGCGACGGCCGAGGTCGTCGAGCTGCGCCGACACCGCCCGCACGTGCGGGTCGCCGAGGTGGGTCGCGAACAGCCCGAAGCGGCCGTCGATGACGCCCGCCGGCCCCGTCGCCCCGGCCGCGGCGAGCAGCGCCGCGTCGACGCCGGCGCGGGCGGCGCCGCCCGCGTGCAGGCGCTTGGTGGACGACCCGTCGCCGAGGAACTCGAGCAGGCCCGGCGCGAACGAGCCGGCGATGCCGAGCGCGCGCGTGGTCGTGACGGCGTCCAGCGACAGCAGCCGCGCGGCAGCGACCGCGGCGCCGAACACGCCGCAGACGCCGGTCGCGTGAAAGCCCCGGCGGTGGAACTCGCCGTCGGCGGCGGCGCCGAGCCGCGCAACCGTCTCGCAGCCCGCCACGTAGGCGGTGACGAGGTCGCGGCCGCTCGCGCCCACCGCCTCGGCGACGGCGAGCGCGGCCGGTGCGACGACCGTCGTGATGTGGCAGATCGACGCCGGGTGCGTGTCGTCGAAGTCGAGCGCGTGCATGAGGGTGCCGTTGGCCAGCGCCCCGCCGCTCGCGGGCGCGCGCGCGCGAGTACCGATCAGGCTCGACTCCGGCGTGCCGCCCTGCGACTCGACGACCGAGCGCGCCTCGGCACCTTCTCCGAGACCCGACGCGGCGTACGCGCAGCCGACCGCGTCGAGCAGGTGGAGCACGGCGCGCTGGCGGACCGCCGCCGGGACGTCGTCGGGGCGGAGCGCGACGGCGAACGCCGCGAGACGCTCCGCCGCGGTCACCGTCCCAGCTCGAGCTCGAGCCAGGGCGCCTCGTCGGGCGGCCCCAGGGCGACGTCCATCGTGACGGTGTCCGCCAGCTCCATCGCGACCGCGCCGAACGTCAGCCAGCCGCTCGTGTCGGAGCGCGATACGCAGATCGGCGCCGTGCGGTCGGACAGCAGCGCGCGGCAGCCGGCGCGGCTCGAGACCGCCGGCCCGGCCTGCTCGAGCTTCGCCTGCCGGCGGCGCGAGTTCTCGACCAGCGACCGGTCGCGGGTCACGGCCGGATCGACGTCGGCGCTCGCCAGCGGATGGTTGGCGTGGAAGAACGGACCCGTGCCCGGCGCCGAGTCGGTGGCACCGGCCGCGCTGCACTCCAGCCCGTACGCGTCACCCGACCGGTCGACCACTGCGTAGTGCTGCCCGGAGGCATGCGGGACGCTCCGCAGGAACGCCGCCGCCTCGCTCGCGGTCGGCCGGTCGAGGGCGCCGCGGATCGCACACGCCACCGGGAGGCCGTGCGCATCGTGCTGGAGCATGCCGAGCGCGTTCACGCAGATGCCGACGCCGTCGCCGTTGCATCCGGTCAGTCCCAGGAAGCCGGCGGCCGACAGCACGGCCACCTCGCGGCCGTCGGGGTGCACGTGGCGCACCAGCACCTGGCCGCCGTCCATGGCTCGCGGCAGGTCCATCGTCTGCGCCACCAGCGACGGCCGGCCATCGTGCGCCGGAACCGCCAGCGAGCTGCACTTCGACCGCAGCGTCTCGGAGTACCACCACTCCTCGTCCATCAGGTTGTAGGCCAGCAGCTGGTCGGCGGGCACGGCCGCACCCTCCGCGAGGCCGGCCAGCTCGGCCACCAGATCGGGCGTATGCGCCGCCATCGCGCGGTGGAAGCCCGTAGCGGCGAGGAACTGCGCGCAGTACTGCGCGCCGCCGCCGCCCGTGCGGACGGCGGCGTCGTCGAGAAAACGGCCGATCGCCGCCTGCACGTCGGCGCGCAGCGTCTCGCCGTGCCTGCGGCCCCGTTCGGCCGGTCCTCCCTCGAGGACCAGCACGCCCGATCTCTCTGCCGTCGCCATGCCCGCAGTTTACGGCCCGGCCTGGATGCCAGTGCCGATTTGCGGGCGAAGAACGTGTCGCCTATTGCGTGGTCGGTATGACGGCTATACTCTCGCGGATGCGCGTGCGGGAGCCGTGGGTCGGGCGCGGAGGATGCCTGGGCACGGGACGCGTAGGAACCACCACTGGAGGGAAACTGGATGAAGACGGGGTGGAAGAAGACCATCGCACCGTTGGTGCTCGTCCTCGGCGCAGTCGCTCTTGCGGCCTGCGGCGGCTCGAGCAGCAAGACTGACACCGGCGGCGCGGCCGCCGGTACCGACGCGGCGGGTTCGGGCGCCGGCACGCTGATCATCGGCACCGACCTGCCACTGCAGGGCGCTTCGGCCGACGCGTCGGCCGACACGAACCTCGCGATCAAGTTGCTACTCGAGAAGGTCGGAAACAAGGCCGGCACGTACAACGTCGGCCTCAAGGAGTACGACGACTCCACGGCCGCGAAGGGCGCGTGGGACGACGCGACGTGCACCGCGAACGCGAACGCGCACGTCACGAACAAGGCCGAGGTGGCCGTCATGGGCACCTACAACTCCGGCTGCGCGAAGCTCGAGGTTCCGATCCTGAACCAGGATCCGTCGGGCCCGATGCTGATCATCTCGCACGCCAACACGAACCCCGGCCTGACCAAGGCCTGGGATCCGGGCGAGCCGCAGAAGTACTACCCGACCGGCAAGCTGAACTACGGCCGCATCATCGCCACGGACGACTTCCAGGGCGCAGCGGGCGCACAGTTCGCCTCCAAGGAGCTCGGCGTCAAGAACTGCTACGTGCTCAATGACGCGCAGACGTACGGCCAGGGCGTTGCCAAGGCCTTCGTCGACGCGGCTCCGAAGGTCGGCATCAACATCATCGCGAACGATGCGTGGGACTCGAAGCAGACCAACTACACGGCGCTGTTCGAGAAGGTCAAGTCCAAGCATCCGGACTGCGTCTACCTCGGCGGCATCAACGACAACAACGGCCAGCAGCTGATCAAGGACAAGGTCAAGGTCCTCGGCCCGAACGACGGCGCCGTCAAGCTGATCGGCCCCGACGGCTTCACCGGCTACCCCGAGCTCCGCAAGATGCCGGAAGCCCAGGGCATGTACATCTCGTTCGCCGGCATCCCGTCGGGCGAGCTCGTGAAGCAGGGTGGCTTCGGCGGCACCTTCGTGACCGACTTCAAGACGAAGTACGGCCATGATCCGGCGTCGTTCTACTCCATCTACGGCGCGGCT
>JBBQFB010000206.1:0-6956 GCA_038321545.1 Gaiellales bacterium | reverse complement strand
GCGAAGTCCATCACGCCCATCACCTCGTCGACGATGTGGTCGTCGGTGATGAACAGGTGGGCGTCGTCCTGCGTGAACGCGCGGACGCGCATCAGGCCGTGCAGCACGCCCGCCATCTCGTTGCGGTGGCACAGGCCGGCCTCGTTGATGCGCAGTGGCAGGTCGCGGTAGGAGCGCCGCTCGCTGGCGTAGATGAGGCAGTGCGCCGGGCAGTTCATCGGCTTGATCGCGAAGTCGCGCTCGTCCACCTCGAGGGTGTACATGTTCTCGCGGTACTTGTCCCAGTGGCCCGACGTCTTCCACAGCGAGGCGTCGTACATGATCGGCGTGCGCACCTCCTTGTACCCGCGGCGCCGGTTCTCGCTGCTCCAGTGACCGTACAGCTGGTTCCACAGCACCATGCCGTTCGGCAGCCAGAAGGCCGCGCCGGGCGCCTCGGGGTGGAACTCGAACAGGCCCAGCTGGGGACCGAGGCGACGATGGTCGCGGCGCTTGGCCTCCTCGATCTGGTGCAGGTGCGCGGCGAGGTCCTTCTGCGACCAGAACGCCGTGCCGTAGATGCGCGTGAGCGGCTCCCGGGCCGCGTCGCCGCGCCAGTACGAGCCGGCCAGGCTGAGCAGCTTGAAGGCCTTGATGGGCGAGGTCGACTGCAGGTGCGGGCCGCGGCACAGGTCGGTGAAGTCGTCCTGGTCGTAGAGCGTGATCTGCTCGCCGGCGGGCAGGTCGTCGATCAGCTCGACCTTGAACGGCTCGCCCTCCGCGACGAACCGGGCCCGCGCGTCGTCGCGCGTCACCTCGGTGCGCGTGAACGCGTGCTCCGCCTTCAGGATGCGGCGCATCTCGGCCTCGAGCGTCTCGAGATCGGCCTCGGTGATGGGCTCGGGGAACTGGAAGTCGTAGTAGAAGCCGTTCTCGATCGGCGGGCCGATCGTCACCTTGACGCCCGGAAACACGTGGCGCGCGGCCTCGGCCAGCACGTGCGCCGTCGAGTGGCGCAGCACCGCGAGGCCGTCCTCGTCGCCGACGCGCACCACCGCGAAGGTGGCGCCGTCCGGGACCGGCAGGCGCAGATCCTGGAGCTTGCCGTCGACCTTGACGGCTGCGGTGGCGGAGGCCAGTCGCGGCCCGATCGCGGCCGCGACGTCGAGGCCGGAGGCGCCGTCCGCGACCTCCAGCTGCGTGCCGTCGGGAAGCTTTACGTGCATGGATCGGAGGATACGCGGAGCAGTCGTTCCAGCACGACGGCCACGCCGTCCTCGTCGTTCGAGAGCGTCTGCTCGTCGGCGACGGCGACCGCCTCGGGATGCGCGTTGCCCATCGCCACCCCCCACGCCGCCGCCGCCAGCATCTCGACGTCGTTCGGCGCGTCGCCGAACGCCAGCACGTCGGCCGGATCGCGCCCGAGCAGCTTCGCGGCCGACGCGACGCCGGCCGCCTTGTGCACGCCCGGCGCCGACAGCTCGACGATGCGCATGCCGGAGAACGTGACCTGCGAGCGGTCGCCGGCGACGGCGCGCACGGCCTCCGCCAGCTCCGGCAGCGTCAGCTCGGGATGCCGGACGATCAGCTTCGTGACCGTCTCGTTGACGAGCTCGTCCAGCGAGGCGACCAGATCGGAGGCGTGCGGGAACATCGGCACCCACTCCGGCTCGCGGGCGAAGCGCGCGCCGAGCTGCCCGGCGAAGATCACGCCCGGCAGCGCCGCGCGCACCGCCAACGCGATCTCACCCGCCGCCCCTGCGTCGAACGGCAGGTGCGCGAGCACCTCGCCGGTGTCGAGGTCGAGCAGCATCGCGCCGTTCATGCACACGCACAGCGCGTCGACGCCGAGGTCGAGGTGCAGCCCCTCCACCCACCGCGGCGGACGACCGGTGGCGGCGATCACCGAGGAGCCGGCGGCGGTGACGTCGGCCATCGCCTGCCGCGTACGGTCGGCGATGGTGCCGTCGGTGCGCAGCAGCGTGCCGTCCAGGTCGGAGGCGACGAGCGCCGGCAGGCGGTTGATCAAGGCACCTGCGGGTCGGGCACCGGCGTCGACGGCGGCGTCACCGTGGCGCCGCTCGGGGGACGATCGCCCGCGGTGTTGCGGAGCGCCTCGGCGAACGTCGTCAGCCGCGCCCGGACGCGCTCGTCGACGGTCGCGATCGGCATGCCGAGGGCGATCTCGAGCGCGTCCGTGACGTGCTCGACCGCGAAGATGCGGAACTTGCCGGCCGCCACGTCGTCGACGATCGCCGGCGGCAGCATCAGGTCGAGCACGTTCTGGTGCGGCATCACGATGCCCTGGCTGCCGTCCAGCCCGCGCGCGGCGCACAGCGCGTGGAACCCGGCCACCTTGTGGTCGACCCCACCGACCGGCTGCACGTCGCCGTGCTGGTTGATCGACCCGGTGATCGCGAGGCCGCCGTCGGCCGGCAGGCCCGACAGCTCCGACAGCAGCGCGACCACCTCCGCGATGGAGGCGGAGTCGCCATCGACGCCGGCGTAGGACTGCTCGAACGCGAGGCTCGCGGTCAGCGTGAGCGGTCCGAGGTCGGCGTACCGGCGGCGCATGAAGCCGGCGATGATCAGCACGCCCTTGTCGTAGATGTTCCCCGACAGCTTGGCCTCGCGCTCGACGTTGATGATGCCGACCTGCCCGGGGGCGGCGGAGGCCGTGATGCGCGTCGGCTTGCCGAACGCGTGGTAGCCGAGGTCGTAGACGGACAGCCCGTTCACGCGGCCGACCGCCTCGCCCGAGCTCGAGACCATCACCAGGCCCTCCTCGAGCATGAGCTGCATGCGCTCCTCCATCAGCCCCTCGCGGCGCTGCCGGGCGGCCAGGGCGCGCTCGACGTCGGCGCGGGTGACCACCTCGCCGGCGCCGTGGGCAGCCTCGCGGAGCAGCGACAGCGTCTCGCCGAAGCTGGTCGACACGCGGTTACGGCGCCCGGCGCGGGCGATGCCGTCCTCGATCAGGGCGCCGATCGCGCCGGCCTCGACCGGCTGCAGGTGCTCGCGCTGCGTCAGCCCCGCGACGACGCTCGCGTACCGCTTCAGCGCCTCCTCGCCCATCGGCATGTCGGACGAGAAGTCGGCGCGGATGCCGAACAGCGCGCGGAAGTCGGGATCGCCGTGCCAGAGCGCATCGTAGTGCTGGCGCTCGCCGACCATCACGACTTTCACGTCGACCGCGATCAGGTCGGGCTCGAGCAGGCGCGGCAGCCCGAGCAGCCCCGCGCTGGCGGCGCCGATGTCGAGCATGCCGGTCTCGAGCGTGCGCTTCAGCGCCACCCACGCACCCGGCACCTCCAGCACCTCGACGGCGTGGACGATCAGGAACCCGCCGTCGGCAGCCAGCATGGCGCCGCCGCGAATGGTCGTGGCGTCGGCCCGGAAGCTCATCGGGCCGTCCTGGACGCGGTCGATCGATCCGGTCAGGTTCTGCCGGCCGGGAAACCGCTCCGTGACGACCGGCGCGCCGGACAGTCCAGTGCGGTCGGCGATCACGTTCACGCGGTAGCGCTCGAGCCGCTGCCCGAGCCGCCCGAGTGCCTCGGGGCCGGCGTCGGCCAGGTCGAGCACGGCCTCGACGATGTCGTCGCGCAGCTCGTCCAGGAACGGCGCGATCGCATGGTCGGGGACGTTGCGACCGACGTCCCCCACCTCCTCGTCGGCCAGCGTGCGGGCCGCGGCGGCGACCAGCTCGCGCAGGTCCGCCGCGAACCGCCGCTGGCGGTCGCGCGACGTGCGACCGAGCTCGCGGAGCTCGTCGCCGAGCGCCTCGAGCCGTGCCTCCTTGGCCGCGAACTCCTCCGCCGACAGCGTGGCGCGCAGCTGTTCCAGCGGCACCGGCTGGCCGTCCTTCAACGGCACGATCTCGGGGTGCGAGAGCTGTCCGGCATCGATCTGCACGAGGGCGAAGCCCTCGGCCTCGGCGCGCTGGCGCAGGCCGGCGACCTCCTGCTCCTCCTCGGCTCCGTACCGCTTGCCGAGGGCGTCGCGCTGACGTGACAGCTCGCGGTCCTCCAGCAGCAGCGGCAGCCGCTTCGGCAGGATCCGGCGCATCTCGTCGATCTCGCGCGCCAGCACCGCGCCGGTGCCGGGCGGCAGCGTCAGCAGCCGGGGCCGGTCGGGAGCGCTGAACCGCGTCACGTAGACCCGGTCCGGCGGCACCGGCATGGCCGGCGCGATGCGGCCGAGCAGGCCGGAGATGGCCGTCCCGCGGCCGGTGCCGGGATACCCCGCGGCGAACACGTGGGCACCCCGGGCGCGCATCGTGAGGCCCAGCTCGAGCGCCTCGACGGCCCGCTTCTGGCCCAGCAGGACCCCGGGTGCGGCGAGCTCGGCGGTGGTGGCGAACGCGAAGGCCTCGGGGCCGACGGTGAGACGGAGGTCGCCGGGCGCGACCGCGAGGTCGGGCCGGCGGTCAGCGAGAGGCGGCAGCATCGGCGGCATCGTAGACCCTCCGGGTACCATCTCGGCCGTGACGTCCGACGACACCCGCGGGCTCACCTCCGCCGAGGCAGCGGAGCGCCTGGAGCGCCTCGGACCGCGCGAGCCGGACACGGGGTCGCGCACCGTGCAGCGGATCGTGCGCGAGAACGTGTTCACGCTCGTGAACGGGATCGCGCTCGGCTTCCTGGTGCTGATCGCGATCGCCGGCGCATGGCACGACGCCATCTTCGCGGGCGTGATCGCGGCCAACGCGATGATCGGCATCTGGCAGGAGCTGGCGGCGAAGCGCAAGCTCGACCGCGTCGCCCTGCTGGTCGCCCCGAAGGCGCGGGTGCGACGGGACGGCGCCGAGCGCGAGATCCTGGCCCAGGACGTCGTGCCCGACGACATCGTCGAGCTGCAGCCGGGCGACCAGATCGTCGCCGACGGCGTCGTGGCGGCCTCGTCCGGCCTCGCGCTGGACGAGTCGATGCTCACCGGCGAGTCCGACCAGGTGCCGAAGGAGCGCGGCGACACCGTGCTGTCGGGCGCCTACTGCGCGGGCGGCGCGGGGCTCTACCGGGTGACGGCCGTCGGGGCCGACGCGTACGCCAGCAAGCTGACGGCGGAGGCGCGCACCGCCCGGCGGCGCCTCTCCACGCTGCAGCTCGAGATCAACAAGCTGCTGCGGCTGCTGCTGGTCGCGATGGTGCCGCTCGCGATCATCCTGGTGGGTGCGCTGCGCCTGCACGACACGGCCTTCCGCGAGGCAGCGCAGACCGCCACCGCCGGCCTGATCTCGATCGTGCCGGAGGGGCTCGTCCTGCTCGCCTCGGTCACGTTCGCGGCCGGCGCCGTGCGGATCGCGCGCGCCGGGGCGCTCGCACAGCAGCTGAACGCGATCGAGTCGCTGGCATCGGTCGACACGGTCTGCCTCGACAAGACCGGCACCCTCACGGACGGATCGCTCGAGCTGATCGAGGTCGTCCCCGCGCCGGGCGTTCCGGAGCCTGCGGCGCGGCAGATCCTGGCCCGCGTGGCGGCCGCGGGCAGCGTCCGGTCGGGCACGTCGGACGCCATCGCGGCCGCGCTCGGCGGCGTGCCGGAGGAGACCCTCGGCGAGGTGCCGTTCGCGTCGCGGTGGAAGTGGTCGGGCGCCGCGTTCCACGACGAGGTGCTGATCCTCGGCGCGCCCGAGGCGCTCGGCGCCGGGCCGCTGCAGACCGAGGTGTCCCGCAGGCAGGGCGAGCGCTCCCGCGTGCTGGTGTTCGGCAGGGCGGCGTCGCTGCCGCAGGTGTCCACCCCCGGAGAGGTGCCGGCCGACCCGCCCGGGTTCACGCCGCTCGGGCTGGCCATCCTGCGCGAGCGGATGCGTCCCGAGGCGACCGGCGTGGTCGCGTTCCTGCGCGCCGAGGGCGTCGACCTGAAGGTCATGTCCGGTGACGCGCCGGGCACGGTCGCCGCGGTGGCGCGCGCCGCCGGGTTCCCCGACATCAGCACCATCACCGGCGCCGACCTGCCCGACGACCCGGCGGAGCTCGAGGAGGTCGCGGCCGCCCACGCCATCTTCGCCCGCGTCAGCCCCGACCAGAAGAAGGCGCTGATCGAGGCGCTCGGACGCCGCGGCCGCTACACCGCGATGGTCGGCGACGGCGTCAACGACGTGCCGGCGATGAAGGCCGCCCGCCTCTCCGTGGCGCTCGGATCGGGCTCGCAGATCGCGCGCGGGGTGTCGGACATCGTGCTCGTCGAGGACGACTTCGGCGCGATCCCGCAGGGCATCGCCGAGGGTCGCCGGATCCTGCTCAACATCCGCCGCGTGGCGAAGCTGTTCGTCGTCAAGTCGGCGTTCGCGGCGACGCTGATCCTGACCATCGGCGTGTCCGGTGCCGCCTACCCGCTGCTGCCGCGGCACCTGTCGTTCGCGGCGTTCTTCACGATCGGCCTGCCGGCGTTCGTGCTCGCCCTGGCACCCTCCACCGGCCGCCCTCCGCGCCGCAACTTCACGCGCGACCTGATGCGGTTCTCGGTGCCTGGCGGCGTGGTCTCGGCGCTCGCCGTGCTCGTCGCGTACGCGTTCGCGCGCTCCGTGGCGGACGTCGAGACCGGCCGCACGGTGGCGCTCGTCGTGCTGGTGCTGACGGGGCTCTACCTGGTGCTGCTGCTCGAGGACGAGGCGATGCAGGAGTCGAAGGTGCGCGCCCGTGCCGTGTTCACCCTGATGGGCGCGATGCTGACCGCCTTCATCGGGGCGTTCCTGATCCAGCCGATCCGCGACTTCTTCGCGCTCGCGACGCTGGGGCCGATCGAGATCCTGATCGCGCTGGGCGCGTTCGCGTTCTCGATCGGCGTGTTCGGGCTGCTGCGCTTCCGCATCCCGATCGTCGCGCGCCGCCTGTTCGGCTGACGCTGCGGTGCAACGTCTCGTGCAGAACCCGTCACGGGCAGCGACGCTGCTAGTCGGCTGAGGCTGTGGCGGCCTGGCCGCCCGGACGCCGACCGCGGCCGCCACGGCGGCCACGCCGCTTGCGGCGCGCCTC
>JBBQFB010000205.1:0-6970 GCA_038321545.1 Gaiellales bacterium | reverse complement strand
CAACCACGGAGTGCGCATCCACGCCCGCTCGACGTTCTCGGACGAGCAGGGCACCTGGATCGGAGAGGACGGCATGGAGAACGCGATCATCTCGGCGGTCACGCACAACGAGAAGGAGGTCGTGTTCACGCTGACGGGCATTCCCGACCGTCCCGGGGCCGCAGCCACCGTCTTCGACGCCGTC
The DNA here is from genome assembly GCA_038321545.1 of Gaiellales bacterium. GTDB lineage: Bacteria > Actinomycetota > Thermoleophilia > Gaiellales > F1-60-MAGs149 > VFJZ01. Next base: position 6,786 of record JBBQFB010000205.1, on the reverse strand, counting down.
GCCGCCGAGCACGTGAACGTCGACACGATCATCCAGAACACGATCCACCAGATCGCCGAGCTGTCGTTCTCGGTTCCGAGCGAGGACGTCGATGCGGCACGCGCCGGCATCGCGACGGCCATGGCGGTGCTCGGCAAGATGGACGTCGAGGAGGACCACGACCTCGCGAAGGTGTCGCTGATCGGCGCCGGTATGCGCTCGCACCCCGGTATCGCCGCGAAGATGTTTCGCACGCTGGCCGACCACGGGATCAACCTGCGCATGATCTCGACGTCGCCGATCAAGATCAGCTGCATGATCACGAAGGCCGAGATGGCGACCGCCGTGCGCGCGCTGCACGAGGCGTTCCAGCTCGACCGCGAGCCGATGGAGGAGGAGGCGGTCCGTGCCTAGAGTCGCGATCCTGGGCGCCACCGGTGCCGTCGGCGACGTGCTCCGGCGCGTGCTCGCCGAGCGGGAGTTCCCCGTCGACGACCTCGTCTGCCTCGCCTCGCCCCGCAGCGCCGGCAGACGCGTCGCCTTCGGCGACGACGAGGTCGAGGTGCAGGCCGTCTCGGCCGAGGCGTTCGAGGGCGTCGACATCGCGCTGTTCAGCGCCGGCGCCACGCGGTCACGCGAGTGGGCGCCGATCGCGATCGAGCGCGGCGCCGTGGTGGTCGATAACTCGTCCGCCTTCCGCATGGACCCCGAGGTGCCGCTGGTCGTCGCCGACGTGAACCCCGAGGCCGCCCGCGCGCATCGCGGCCTGGTCGCGAACCCGAACTGCTCGACGATGCAGCTGATGCCGGTGCTGAAGCCGATCCTTGACACCGCCGGCATCGAGCGCGTCACGATCTCGACCTACCAGGCGGTCTCCGGCACGGGCCAGTCGGCCATCGACGGCCTCCGCGCCGAGGCGTCGCAGTCGCTCACCTCCGACGCGGTGGCGGCCGCCGTGTACCCGCACCGGATCGCGTTCAACGTGATCCCGGTCGCCGGATCGTTCGCGGGCCAGGACGGGTACACCGACGAGGAGCTGAAGCTCGTCAACGAGACGCGCAAGATCCTGTCGGTGCCGAACCTGCGCGTCTCGGCCACCTGCGTGCGGGTGCCGGTCGTGACCGGCCACTCGGAGGCGGTCTGGGTCGAGACGACGCGGCCGCTGTCGCCCGGCGAGCTGCGCGACCTGCTGATGGAGCGTGACGGCATCGTCGTCGTCGACGACCCGGCCAGCCACGCGTACCCGACGCCGCTCGACGCGGCCGGCTCCGACGACGTGTTCGTCGGCCGCATCCGTCGCGACCTGGGCTGCGAGAACGGACTGGCGCTGTGGGTCGTGTCGGACAACCTCCGCAAGGGCGCCGCCACGAACGCCGTCCAGATTGCGGAGCTGCTCGTGCGCGACGGCCTGCTGGCCCGCTAGCGGGAGCGTCAGCCGGCGGCGGCCGGCGTGCCGGCCGTGCGCCACGTCTGCACGGCCGACCAGGCCTTCTCGAGGGCGTTCTGATTCTCGAGGACGGGGATGATGCCGCCCAGCTCGAGGCGCATCAGCTCGATGCGGCCCGACGTGCGGAGCGTGCGGAAGCCGAAGTCCGCCAGGAAGTCGCGCGGGAACACCGTCCGGTGCCGCAGGAAGCGCGCGCCGAACTCCTCGCCCTCCTCGTAGCGGTACGCGAACGCCTCGATCGCGTCGTGGCCGCCGTCGCGCACCTCGCCGATGCACGCCAGCACGAGGCTCTGCAGCGCCCACGGTGATCCGACCTCGACCAGGAACGAGCACGTGATCAGCACCGCGTCGCCCGACGGCGGGCCGGCGGGCAGATCGCGCGCGCGATCGAACGCGCCGGACGGCCCGTACTGCAGGAACGCGATCAGCCGGCCGCCGTCGAGGTACAGCTTGCCCCACGGGCCGAACTGCTCCTGTACCTCCTCCATCCACCGCCTCTTGTCGGGCGCGCGCCCACCGATGCGCTGCTGCCACCACGTGCACGACACGCAGCATTGCGGGGCGTCGCTGATCGTCGCGCCCGTCAGGTGGGCGACCCGGACCTGCGACGCGCGCGGCTCAGGCTGCGACACCGGCAGCCTCCTCGACGACGACCGAGATGCGGCCCGTATCGAGCGCCATCATCGAGTGCAGGTAGGTGCGCACCGCGGCGTCCAGCGCATGGCTGGCAGACGGCGCTGCGATGCCCGCTGCAAGCGCGACGCGCAGCTCGATGTCGACCTGGCCCTCGGCGCCGGTGATGCGGACGGCGCGCGCGGGGGCGAGCGCCACGCCCGCGACCTGCTCGACGGCGGCGGCCACGTACGTCGCGATCACGGCGTGCGAGACGTGAGCGCGCACGGCCGGCGTGCAGGGCGACTCGGGGGCGTCCATGACGGAGAGTCTACGCGGCGCGCAGCTCGAGCAGGGTGACCTCGGGCCGCGCCGCGAAGCGGAACGGGACGAACGTCGTACCGAGCCCGCGCGAGACGTGCATGGCCGTCCCGTTGCGCACGTAGATGCCCTCCAGGTAATCGCGGCTCAGGTGCGCGAGCCGGAACCGCCCGCCGGGGTACGGCACGCACAGCTGGCCGCCGTGGAGGTGGCCGCTGACGATCAGCTGCCACTCTCCGGGCTGGACGCGATCGAGGATTCGCGGGAAGTGGCAGAGCAGGATCCGCAGGCTCGCCGCGCGGTCGACGAGGGCCGCGCCGCGCTCGTCCTCGTCGGCCTCGAACGTGCGCGGATCGAGGCCGCCGAGGTGGATCTTCACGCCCCGCGCCTCGACCGTCGCGGTCTGGTCGCGGAGCAGCCGCACCGGCGTCCCGTCGAGGTTCTCCAGCGCGAACCCGTCGGCGAACGGATCGTGCCCGTCGGCGTGGTCGTGGTTGCCGAGCACCGCGAATGCGCCCAGCGGCACGTCGAGCCGCGCCAGCGACCGGCGCAGCGCCGCGTCGCCCGACACCCGGGCTCGCAGGTCGCCGGAGATCACCACCAGGTCGGGCTCGACCTCGCGGATCAGCTCGACACCGCGGGCCACCGCGCGGGCGTTGAGGCCCGGCGCCCCGACGTGGAGGTCGGACAGGTGGCCGATCCGGAGCCCGTCGAGCGCCGGGTCGAGGCCAACGATCGGCACCTCGCGGACGCACTGCTGCACCCACTGAGACTCGTACAGCCCCCACGCGGCGCCCGCCGCGGCGACCGACAGCAGTCGATTCGTCCGGTTCATTCGCAGCGTTCCCTTTGCTCTCGAGGAGTGATATCGTAGGCCGCGCACGGCCCAGAGTGACGCGTCGCACACATTCTTGCGCTCGCGAGGGTCACGGCTTGGCAGCCCCCCGCTGCTAGGGCCCAGCCGGGTGCGGGCGGCTCTTTCCGTCGCAGGCCGCCCCCCGGCTGGCGCGCGTTCATTTCTTGCCCGGGAAGGCCGACGTGAAGGTGCAGGCCGACCACAGCCCGACGCGGGCGCGACGCGCGACGCGCACGCGGCGCTCGATGTCGGCGGCGTTGCCGTCGTTGGGCGGGATCGCGAGCTGCCGGGCGAGGCCGCGATCGGCCAGCGTGCCAGCAAGGTCTTGACCGGCCAGCGGGCCGGTCAACGGTGTCACAGCCGCGAGCGTGCGGCCGTACTTGTCGTGTGACTCGGGACCGGTCGTGATCCGGACGTGCTGCCCCAGCAGTGCGTCGCGCACGTACGCCGCCGCGACGTCGCCGAAGCAGGCGGCGGGATCGTCGTGTGCAATCTCGGGCGTGTCGATGCCGATCACCCGCACGTGCGTCCCGTCGACGACGATGGTGTCGCCGTCCAGGACGGCGTCGACGTGGCCCGCGGCGGGGTGTGCGAGACGGCTGCCGGCCAGCCCGCCGCCGGTGACGGCGAGCAGCAGGGCAACGACGACGACGGCGACGCGCATCGAGCCAGGCTACGCGGGATGGTCGTCAACCAGGCCTCGCGGATCGTCAGGAGACGCGCGCGGCGTCGAGGACATCGAACAGCTTCCGCGCCGTCCTGCCCACGGATCCGACGCTCCGGAAGTCCTCGACGCCGGCAACGGCGACGCCGATGCCGAGCGGCATCATCCGACCGGCGATCATCGCCGCGCGGCGGCGCGCGAACTTCGTGATCACGCGGTCGGCGAGCTGGCGGTTGATGGCGCCGACGACCTCGTCGGACAGGTCGCTGATCTCGGCGGCGTCGAGGCGGATCGCCCCGGCGTGCAGCTCGCCGTCCTCGATCTTGACGATGTCGTTGTCGAGACCGAGCGCCAGCAGCACGTCGAGGCGGCGCGCTTCGACGTCGAACAGATCGCGGCCGCGCAGGTGCGCGATCGCGAGGATCATCGACACCTCGGCGTACGTGACGGCCGCAGCGTCGCCGACGGCGGCCGCGATCTCGAGGACCGTGCCCGGCCCGACCACGACCGATGGCAAGCCGCTCGCGAGGCCCGCAGCGCCGCCTCGGCGCGCGCGCTCGCGGATCAGCGCTCGTTCCAGCGCCGCGGGCTCCAGACCGGGTCGCTGCAGACGGAAGACGTCGGCGTCGGCGGCGATCGCGAGCGCCCGCGTGCGGACGACCGTATCGAGTGCGTGGCACGTCACGACCGCGAGCCGGTTGGAGATCTCGTCGAACGCCGGCCCGGCCGCGCGCCCGCCGACACGCTTGACGATGGCGGTCGAGAGACCCACGTCGGCAGCCTACCCGCTCCTGCCTGAACCGTCGACAGAACCGGGATTCGGATACGGTTCATGCATGGCCCAGCGCGCCCGACGTCGGAACACTGAGCCAAGGAAGGCACCCGACTGGGTGCCCGACGAGCTGCTCGATCGGCTCGCGCTGTTGCTGCGCGACGAGGCGTTCCCGAAGCAGGCGCGCAAGGTCGGGCGGTTCTGGAGCGAGCGGCTCGACCTTCTCCTCGACCATGCCGGCGGCTCCGTCCCACCCGGCGAGCTGCTCGAGCCGATCGAGGAGCTCGAGGAGCGATACGGCCTGCCGCGGGTCGCGCTCACGATGCTGCGAGTCGGCCTGCCGTCTCCCGTGGCGTCCAGCGTGATCGACCGCTTCCTGGCCAACAACGGCCTGCCCCCGCTGCCCGTCGACGCCGACGCGGACGGCGACCCGCCGCCGGCCCGGCCGGCATCCACGGCCACACCCGAGACGCTGCTGAAGGAACGCGACCGGATTGCCGAGGATCTCCGTCGCGAGCGCGAGCGGACGCGTGACAAGGATCGCAAGCTGCGCGAGGAGCGCGAGGCGCACGCCGCCACCCGGTCGGAGCTGACGTCGGAGCGCGACAAGCTGCGCAACTCGCTCCGCGAGATGGAGAAGCAGCTCGCGTCGGGCCCGTCCAGCGAGGTCATCACCGCTGCGCTGGAGGCCCGTAACGTGGCGGAGGACGCGGCCGAGGAGGCGCGGCGCGCCGCGCGCGACGCCGAGAGCCGGGCCGCGTCGGCCGAGGCTGCCGGACGACGGGCCGACTCCGCGCTGGAGGCCGCCCGGTCCGACGTCGATGCCGCGCGCGCCGAGGCGGAGCGCCTGCGGGCCGCTCCACCGTCGACCACGGATCTCGTGCGGGCCGCGCGCCACGTGGGTGCGGCCGCGCTGCTGCGGCTGGAGTCGCCCGCGCCCGGCGACGCCGAGCTGCTCGAGGTGATCGCCGGCGTGACCCGCTGGCAGACCGCGAGCGGTGGCTCGATGCGCCGCACGACGCGGGCCGCCTCGCCACCCGAACCGCCTCCGCCGCCGGAACCCTCACCCGCCGTCACCGCCCAGGCGCGGACGCGCGCCGGCCGGGCACGGGCGACAGCGCGCGCGATCGGCGGCCCCCTGCAGGTCACGATCGCCGGCGGCGGCGGCATCGGCTCGTCGGCCTACGTGCTGGAATACGGCGGCTCGCGGATCCTGCTCGACTGCGGGATCGGCGGCGCCGGCATGTTCGGCTCGATGCCGGATCGGCTCGACGCGGTCGTGCTCACGCACGCGCACGGCGACCACATGGGTGGCCTGCCGGAGCTGCTGCGGCGCCAGAGCGACCTCCGTGTGTACTGCTCCAAGTCGACGAAGCTGCTCGCCACGTACCAGGCGAACGCCGCGGACGAGTACATCCCCGGTGACCGGATGCTGGTTCGCGACCCGGGCGAGACGTACCGCATCCTCGATGGTGCCGTCGACCTGACGCTGCACCGCGTCGCGCACATCCTCGGGTCGTGCGCCGTGCGCCTGCGGTTCGCGGACGACCGCGTGGTCGTCTACTCCGGCGACCTCGGCGGCGCCGGCCTGCGCACCCTGCGTCCCGCCGACCCGCTGCCGCTGGCGGGTGCGAACGCCGTCCTGCTGGAGGCGACGCTGGGCGATCGCGGACCGATCCGCGCGAGCCACGAGACGGCGCTGATCCGCGAGCTCGCGGCGGTCGTCGACGGCGGCGGCTGCGCCGTGCTTCCCGGTGCCAGCGTCGGTCGCGCCCAGGAGCTCGCGGCGCTGCTCGCCGAGCAGATCGCGGCGGGCAAGCTGCCCGACGCCCCGGTGCTGATGACGCCGCTCGCCCGCCGCGTGCTCGACCGCTACCGGGCCGGTGACCGCGACGGCTGGCTCGCCGACATCGACTACCCGGATGTCGGCACGCTGCGGCCCGAGGAGTCGGCCGAGGAGATCGTCGCGCGCCCGTCGTACGTCATCGTCGGTGGCGCGTCGGCGCTGGAACGGCGCAGCGGCCAGCTCGCGTTCGCCGCCGCGCAGCGGTCGGTCTGCGGCGTGTTCTTCACCGGCTACTCGGGTGCGAACGCCCGTCAGCGCACGACCGGTGACGTGTTCGAGTTCGTGGGTG
>JBBQFB010000204.1:0-7054 GCA_038321545.1 Gaiellales bacterium | reverse complement strand
CAGAGCCGCCGCCAGCGTCGAGTTGGTGTCGCCGTAGACCACGACCCAGTCCGGCGCCTCGTGGATCAGCACCGGCTCGATCCGCTCCAGCACGCGCGCGGTGGTCTCGGCGTGCGTGCCGGAGCCGACCTCGAGCCGGTGCGCGGGCGGCGCGATGCCGAGCTCGTCGTAGAACACGCCGGCCAGGCCGTGGTCGTAGTGCTGCCCCGTGTCGACCAGCGCGACGTCCGCCACCGCGGCCAGCGCCACGTGCAGCGGCGCGGCCTTGACGAACTGCGGGCGATTGCCGACGACGGAGACGACCTTCATCAGGAGATGGCCTGCTGGAGGTCGGCGATCAGGTCGTCGGGGTTCTCGATGCCGACCGACAGCCGTACGAGCGCCTCGGGGATGCCCATCGCGGCGCGCTCCTCGGCGGTGCACTCCACGTGGCTGGTGGTGGCGGGAATGCCGGCGATCGTCTCGACGGCCCCGAGGTTGGCCGCCCGGTGGGCGAGCCGCAGCTTCGGCAGCGCGGTGCGCACGGCCTCGAACCCGCCGACCAGCGAGAAGGCCAGCATGCCGCCGAAGCCGCTCATCTGGCGGGCGGCGATCTCGTGGCCGACGTTCGACTCGAGGCCCGGGTAGAACACGGCCTCGACGCCGTCGTGGGCCTCCAGCCAGGCGGCGATCCGGCCGGCCGAGGCGTTCTGACGCTCGATCCGCAGCGCGAGCGTCTTCATGCCGCGGAGCAGCATGTAGGCGTCGTGCGGCGACAGCGCGGCGCCGGTGATCTCCCGGAAGTGGTAGACGCGCTCGACGAGGTCGCGGCGCCCGGCCAGCGCGCCGCCGAGGGCGTCGGCGTGCCCGCCCAGGAACTTCGATGCGGAGTGCACGACGAGGTCGGCGCCCATCGCCAGCGGCTGCTGGTTGATCGGCGTCGCGAACGTGTTGTCGACGACCACGATCGCGCCCGTCTCGTGCGCGGCCGCCGTCAGCGGCTCGATGTCGACGACCTTCAGGGTGGGGTTCGTGGGCGTCTCGAGGTAGAGCACGTCGCAGCCGCGCGCGATCGCCCGTTCGACGGCCTCGTGGTCCTCGGTGTCGCACAGGTCGACGTCCACCTTCTGGCGCGGGAGCAGGTCGGTGAACAGCTGGTTCGTGCCGCCGTAGGTGTCCTTCACGGAGACCACGCGCGAGCCCGGTGTCAGCAGCGTGAACAACGTGCCCGAGACGGCCGCCATGCCCGACGCGAAACCGATCGCGTGCTCGGCGTTCTCGAGGTCGGCGACCTTGCGCTCGAAGGCGCGCACCGTCGGGTTGGTGTTGCGCGAGTAGATGTGGCCGGGCGCGTTCCCGAGCGCGACGTCGAGCCACGAGTCGATGTCGTCGTAGCCGAACGCGATCGAGTGCTGCACGGGCACCTGCGTGCCGCCGTGCGCGAGCGACTCGGCCTCGCCGGCCCAGACGACGCGGGTGTCGAGATGATCCATGGCGGGAGCCTAGGGCGTTCCGCGCGATACTGCCGCGAGCGACGCAGGAGGAACACCCGTGGAAACCGTCTCGTTCGTCCACATGGCCGACGGCAGCAAAGAGGACTACGCGCTGCTCGACCGCCTCGCGGAGGGCTTCACCGCCGAGCTGCCGGATCGCATGATGGCGGCGCTCGAGACCCTGCGCGAGTCGTTCTCCGGCTACAAGGTGTCGCGCTACGAGCACTCGCTGCAGGGCGCGACGCGCGCGTTCCGCGACGGCCGCGACGAGGAGTACATCGTCGCGACGCTGCTGCACGACATCGGCGACGAGCTCGCGCCGTGGACGCACGGCGAGATGACGGGCGCGATCCTGAAGCCGTTCGTGCGGCCGGAGTACGCGTGGATGGTCAAGTACCACGGCGTCTTCCAGCTGTACTACTACGCGCATCACTCGGGCGGCGACCGCAACGTGCGCGATCGCTGGAAGGACAACCCGAACTACGACCTGACGGTCGAGTTCTGCGAGAAGTACGACCAGAACTGCTTCGACCCGGACTACGACTGGATGCCGGCCGAGTTCTTCGAGCCGATGGTGCGGCGCGTGTTCGCCGAGCCGCGCTACCTGACCGGCGAAGAGGGGATCTAGCCGGAGCTAGGCGGCGATCGCGAAGCCCGTCGCGCCCTCGTCGACCTCGGCGATCAGGTCGGCGAGGTTGAGGGGCGACATGCCGAACACGTCGGCCGCGCGCTTCTGCGGCCACTCCGGGTGCGAGAACGGCACCAGGCCACGACCCATCTCGGCCGCCAGCCAGTCGCCGCAGTGCAGCGCGTCGGCCAGCGACCGCTCGATGCGGGCGGCGGCCGGATCGTCCTGGCAGCGGATCGCCTCGCAGATCGGCGGCGGGAACCGCCACTGCTCGGCCAGCCGGGCCCCGAGCTCGGGAGCGCCGAAACCGAACACCTCGCGCTCGACCTCGGAGAAGCCGCGCTTCTCCTTGCGCGCCGTCACGTAACAGTGCAGGAACTCGGGCTTCGCGACGCGGGTCAGGACGATCGTGCCGAGCTCGTGGATCAGGCCGCACAGGAACGCGCGGTCCGGCGGATCTCCGGCGCGCTTCGCGAGCGAGCGGGCGGCGACGGCGGTCGCGATCGAGTGGTCGAGCAGCTCGCGGCGCATCGGCGACAGACCGTCGCGGTCGACGGCCAGGAACCGCAGCGCCGCGTTGGTCAGCGCCAGCGTGCGGATGGTCGCGATGCCCAGCAGCACGCACGCGTCGGGGAGCGTCTCCATCTTGCGGCCGTAGCCGTAGTAGGCCGAGTTCGCCTGCCGCATCACGATCGCGGCCAGCGCCGGCTCCGAGCCGACGCGCTCCGCGATCTCGGGCATCGTCGTGTAAGGCGAGTCGCACGCGTCGACGATCTCCTCGATCGCGCCGTCGTGCGACAGCGGCAGGGAGCGCACGCGTTCGAGCATGGCGTCGAGCCGGTTGTCGTCGGGGGCCACATCCCGCCTATCGGCAAATCCGCGGAAACCCATCGTCACCCGTTCGGGGTACGGTGGCGTAGGCTGCCGCCCCGTGCAGATCCACGTCGCGTTCACGCCCCGGGACGCCGCCCCCGGGCGCGTGCAGGTCGTGATCGACTGCATCCGCGCCACGTCGACCATCGCGCAGGCCCTCGCGGCCGGCTACGAGCGGGTCGTCTGCGTCGGTGAGATCGCCGACGCGCTGCGCGAACGGGCGCCGCGCGTGGTGCTCGGCGGGGAGCGCGAGGGCGTGCGGATCGCGGGATTCGACCTCGGCAACTCGCCCGCCGAGTACGAGGTACCGCAGGGCACGACGCTCGTGCTGACGACGACCAACGGCACGCGCGCGATCCTGCAGGCCGCCGACGAGGCCGAGATCGTGCTGGTCGCGGCCCTGTCGTGCCTGGAGCCGGTCGCGCGTGCCGTCGCGCGGCTGGCCGGTGACGGCGACGTCGCGATCCGGTGCGCCGGTGTGCGCGGCGAGGTGGCGCTCGACGACGTGTACGTCGCGGGTCGGCTGGTGGAGCGGATCGACCAGCTCGCCGGCCCCGCGTTCCTCACGGACGGCGCGCGCAGCGCCCGCGCGATCGCGCGGGCCTACGCGGATCCGCTCGCGGCGCTGGCCGACTCTCAGAGCGCGCGCGACCTGGACGGCACCGGCCACGAGTCGGACGTCGCCCGGTGCGCGCTCGAGAGCGTGCTCGACGTGGTGCCCCGCGTCAGCGGCGTCGCGGCCGGACGCGCCGTGATCGTGGTCTGACCGCCCGCCTCAGACGCCGGTGCCGTCGTCGCCGGCAGCGGCCATCTCGGCCTTGCGCGCGGCGGTCTGGCGGTGGTGCAGGTAGCGCAGGCCGTAGATCAGCGCCGCGCCGAGCACGACGATTGCCGCGATCTTCCCGCCCGTCCCGAACCAGCCCTCGATCCGCTTCACGCTGCCCGAGAACAGGTAGCCGGCCATCACCGTCGCCGTCACCCAGGTGATGCCGCCGGCGGCGTTCCAGAGGAAGAACGTCCGCCACGGCATGTGCGTCATGCCGGCGATCCACGCGCCGAAGATCCGCAGTCCGGCCGTCCAGCGCGCGAGGAACACCGTCTTGCCGCCGTGTTGCGCGAAGAACCGCTCGCCCCAGCCCAGCATCGAGTCGACGTGCCCGAAGTGCGCCAGCTTCAGCACGATCTTGCGGCCGCCGTACCGGCCGATCAGGTAGCCGACGTTGTCGCCGCCGATCGCCGCGAGCGATCCGAGCACGATCAGCGGCACCGGGTCGAGCGTGCCGGTGTGGGCGGCGACGCCGGCCAGGATCAGCGTGATCTCGCCCGGCAGCGGGATGCCTGCGGTCTCCATGAAGACGATCACGAACACGGCGACGTAGCCGTAGTCGGCGATCCACTGCGAGGGGTCGAGGTGCGGCAAGGCTAGTCGACGTCTTCCGTCTCGACCGCGCGCGCCAGCGGTGGGAAGCGGCTGCGCACGCCGCGCGAGAAGGCCCTGCCGTACGCCTCCGCGGTATCGTCGTCGAGGCTCGCGGCGTAGGCGTCGCGCAGCGCGATCAGGTCCTGGGCGGCCCAGTCGACCTGGTCCTGGTAGTCGCCGTACGCTTCCTGCGCGTCGTCGCGCGTCGAGCGGTGATGCTCGTCCAGCGCCTGCACCATGCTCGCGATCTCGCTGCGGTGGTCGGCCTCGAACAGGTCGAGCTGACGCTCGACCAGGTCGGCGAACCGGCGGCGGAAGAGGCGCATCGATAGGAACGTTACCCTGCCGCGCATGATCGACCTGGCCCGTCTGCGTGGCGAACTGCCGTCCGCGACCATGAACTCGTACTTCAACGCCGGCACGTTCGGACCGATGCCGAAGCCCGCGGCCGACGCGATGCGCGACCACCTCGAGGAGGCCTACGTGTGGGGCCGCGTCGGTGCTCGCGGCTACGCGGCGTGGGACGGGCTGACGGTGCGGATGCGCGACGCGTTCGCCCTCGCAGCCGGCGCGCCGGCCGATCAGATCGCGCTGAACCACTGCACGACGGACGGGTGCAACACGGTCATCTGGGGGCTCGACTGGAAGGCCGGCGACGAGGTCATCACGACGACGGACGAGCACCCGGGGCTGACGGCGCCGCTCGAGGAGCTCGCGCGCCGGCAGGGCGTCGTGATCCGCGAGGTGGCGCCCACGCGCGAGGCGATCGCCGCGGCGCTGACGGACCGCACGCGGCTGGTCGCGATCTCGCACGTGCTGTGGACCGACGGCGCGATCCTGCCGGTCTCGGGCATCAGCGCCGACGCGCACGCTGCCGGCGCGCGCGTGCTCGTGGACGGTGCCCAGGGCGGCGGCGCCGTGTCGTTCGCGGCGGGCGACCTCGGCTGCGACTACTACACCTACTCGGGCCAGAAGTGGCTGTGCGGGCCGTCCGGCACCGGCGCGCTGTGGATCGCGCCGGACGCGCTCGACGCGCTGTCGACACCGTGGCCGTGGTACCTCTCGCGCGACCGCCGGACGGGTCCGGAGGTGCAGGACTGGACGATCGCGCGGCGCCTCGACGCGGGCACGATCACGCTGTCGGCGATGGCGGGTGTCGTCGCTGCGATCGAGTGGCGGAACGAGCTCGGATTCGACGCGACCTGCGAGCGGGCCGCCGGGCTGGCCGCGACGGTGCGCGAACAGCTCGCCGAGGTCGCTTCGGTGGAGCTCGACACGCCATCCGCACCATCGACGCTGGTGTCGTTCCGGACTCCCGGACGCGAGCCGGCCGAGGTGGTCGCGCGCTGTGAGGACCATGGCGTGCTGCTGCGCCAGATCCCGTCGCACGGCCTGGTGCGCGCGTCGGTCGGCTTCTGGAACGACGAGCGCGACCTCGAGCGGCTGATCGCCGCCGTCCGCTAGGCCGCCCTACAGGCCGAGCTGGCGGCGCAGGTGCACGAGCGCCGCGGCGTCGATGCCGTAGTTCCATGACAGCACGTGTGCGTCGGACGAGAGCCCGTCGGCGGCCGCGTCGCTCCACGAGACGACAACGTCGCACGTTCGAAGCACGGGGTCGTCGCCGGACTCCGCCTCGACCACGTCGACGCGCGGCGCGATCCGCCGGATCATGGCCACGGCGTTGCGGCGAGGCGTCTGGCAGGGATACGGCACGCCGACGCGCGTGCCGGGCGGCAGGGCGGCGATCTCGGCTACCACGTCCATGAACTCCGGCGAGGGCAGGAGGCTCACGACCGGGACGTCGCTGACCAGCGCGCGCACCTCCTCGGCGTGGTGCGCGGTGGTGACCACGGCGTCGATGCCGCCCTCGGCGAGGCGGTCCTCGAGCTCGACGATCGTCGAGCCCTCCACGCACTCGATGCGCTCGCCGAACGCGGTCCGCAGCTGGGAGACGAACGGCTCCGTCTCGGACTGCCCGCACTCGACGAACAGCAGCCGCCGGGCGCCGACGGCGGCTCGCTGCGCGGCGCGAGCGAAGGCGCCGGCGGCGAACTCGTCGGGCTCGATGCCCTGGCTGGCGGCCTCGTCGAACGCGCGGTCGAGGATCGCCTCGAGCGCGTCGTCGTAGGTGCGGGGCAGCGGGTCGGCGACGACGGTGCCGACCTTGCGGCGGGCCACGACCCAGCCCTCGTCTTGCAGCCGGACGTAGACGGTGCGGATGGTGTTCGCGTTGACGCGCAGCGCCGCGGCCATCTCGCGGACGGTGGGCAGGCGCTCGCCGGGCTCGTACTCCCCGGTGGCGATCGCGTACCGGAGCTGCCAGAAGAGCTGCGTGCCGAGCGGTACGGAAAGGTCTGATCGAACGTTGACGGTCATTCCGCTGGGCACGAGTCTACCGCGAAACGGCCCCGTTGCCGAGCGAAAAAACAGTGGGGTCTGACCCCGGAACGGCCCGTTCTGGGGTCTGACCCCAGAACGCAACGTCACGGAAGGCGCGCGACTTTTGCTTGATGCGCGAAATGACGCGCGGGTGACGGAAAGCGGGTGAGATGTGTCACCGGTCGAGCCGCTACGCTCGCTGCAGGACTCGGGCGGACGGCGACCCGAGGCGCCTACCCGGTACGCAGTCCGAGTTCCGGCGCGATCGGGCGGAGCGCGGCG
>JBBQFB010000203.1:0-7146 GCA_038321545.1 Gaiellales bacterium | reverse complement strand
TGCCGCCCGGAGCGCCCTGGCGCCGCCCGTGAGCACCGGCGTGCCATGCGTCACCAGCACCATCTCGGCAGCGAGGGCGGCCACCGGTTCCAGCGCGGCCGGAATCGACCGCTCGTACCAGGCCTTCTGCTCCGGTGGCTCCCGGTGCCACGACGGAGGCGCCACCATTAGGCCGCCGGCCGGCGCAGTACCGAGGGCGTCGGCACCGAGGATGATGTCGCCCGGCACCAGTGCCCGGTGCTCGCCGAGGTACAGCACCACCTCGCCGTGGACGTCGCCGAGCGGGAAGACCTGGACGCCCTCGGGCCAAGCGTCCGTGGTCGCGTATCGCTCGCGGATGGCTGCACAGGACCGCTCGTGCCACGGGATCGTGCGGAGGATCGAGACCGGCAGCCCGCGTCGCGCGACGTCACGGTCGAGGGCCTCGTAGAAGCGCGCCGCCTCGGCCGCGTCCGCCGGGACGAGGGGATCGACCAGCACGATCGCGTCCGGTGCCTCGTAGTAGACGCAGCCGACCTGCTCCGGCCAGGCAGCGGGCCCCTCGCCGCCGGGCTCCCAGTCGGGGTGGGGCGCCGTCCACCGCCACAGCCCGTCGCGTATCCGCAGCACCTGCACGGCGGGAGGCTACCCGGCGGGCGCGTCCGGCGCGAGCCGGTGCGGGGTGACCAGGACCGCGCTGCCCGCGACCACGCGGCCGTCGGGGCTCTCGACCCGGACGAACCCGTGTGCCACGGACAGGCTCGACAGTGCGCTCGCCCGGCGGCCGAGCGGCGTCGCGATCAGCTCGCCACTATCGGTCGACAGTGCGACCGGCACGATGGTGGCGACGCCGGGGCGGGAAACGATGTCGCGCCGCAGGCGGGCGGGCAGGATTGCCGTGGCCGGCGCGCGACCGGCCAGAAGTGCCAGCAGCGGCTCGGCGAACAGCGCGAACGCGACCGCCGCCGAAACGGGGTAGCCGGGCACGAGCACCACCGGCACGGCACCGATGCGCCCGAGTCCGGCCGGGTGCGCCGGGCGCACCCGGACACCGTGGACGCAGACCTCGCCGAGCGCCGCGATGATTGCCGGCGTCCGGTCGCGGCGGCCGCGCGACGAGCCGGCGATCACGAGCACGAGGTCGGCATCGGCGACGCACCGCTCGAGCGCGGCGGACAGGAGCTCCGGGTCGTCCACGCAGGGTGGGGGACGGACGACGGCAGCACCGGCCGCGACTGCCAGCGCGGCCAGCATCGGCCCGTTCGCGTCGGCCGTCTGGCCCGGCGCGAGGTGCTCGCCGGCCGGCCGGATCTCGTCGCCGGTGGCCAGTACCGCGACCCGCGCACGGCGACGGACGGACAGCAGCGCGTGGCCCGCACCGGCGGCGACGCCGATCGCATACGGGTCGAGCAGCGCACCCGCCCGGAGCACCACCGAGCCGGCCGAGATGTCCTCCGCGGCCGGCCGCACGTGGTCGCCCGCAGCGACGCGACCCGTGATCGCGAGCGCCTCACCGACCGCGGCTGCGACCTCCACGGGCACGACCGCATCGAAGGCGTCGGGTACCGGCTCGCCCGTGTCGATCGGCACGAATGCGCCGGCCGGGAGCCTCCCCGCGCCGGTGTCGGCGGCCCGCACCGCGAACCCGTCCATGGCCGCGCAGCGCGTGTTCGGCACATCGTGGCGGGACGGCAGGTCGGCAGCCAGTACGCGCCCGAGGGCGTCGTCGAGCGAGACGTGCTCGACGCCGAGCGGCGCGTGCCAGCCGGCGGCCGTGAGCGAGACGAGCCAGAGGTCGAGCGCCTCGACGGGGTCGGGGTGGCCGGCCGCCGTCACGCCGGGGCGCCGACGAGCACGCGCTCCGGGTGCGCGTAGACGTTCAGGCGATCGTCGCGCAGGAACCCGACCAGCGTCACGCCGAGCCGTGTCGCCGCCTCGACGGCGAGGCTCGAGGGCGCCGAGATCGCGCACAGGACGGGCACGCCTGCGGCCGCGGCCTTCTGCACCAGCTCGAAGCTGGCCCGGCCGGACACGAGCACGATCGTGTCGGAGAGCGGCACGCGGTCGTCCAGCAGGCGCTTGCCGATCAGCTTGTCGAGCGCGTTGTGACGACCGACGTCCTCGCGCAGGTCGAGCAGGTTGCCGCCGGCGTCGAACAGGCCGGCGGCGTGCAGCCCGCCGGTGCGGTCGAACACCCGCTGGCGCTCGCGCAGCGCGTCGGGCAGCGTGCCGAGCAGCGACGACGGCACCGCGAAGCCCTCCGGGATGGGCGCGCAGGTGATCTCGATCTGATCGATCGACGCCTTGCCGCAGACGCCGCAACTCGACGTGGCGTAGAAGTTGCGCTGCAGGCCGCCGTCGTCGAACGGACGGCGCAGGTGAACGGTGACGACGTTGTACTCCTGCTCGGGCTCCTCGACGTCGTCGCAGTACCGGATCGAGTGGACGTCGCCGGCGCCGATCAGGCCCTCGCCGTGCAGGAAGCCCGCCGCGAGGGCGAAGTCGTCGCCCGGCGTGCGCATGGTGACCGCGACGCGCACCGCCTTCTGCCCGGGGCCGGAGCACCGGATCTCGAGCGGCTCCTCGACCGCCAGCCGGTCCGTGCGGCGCGCGCCGGCGTCGCCCTCCACGGCGAGCAGGCGGACGCTGGCGGTGGACGACCGGTTCATCGCTTCCGCCGCTTCCCGGAGCCACGATCCTGGACGTGCTGGAACCCGAACCGGCCCTTGATGCAGAGGTTGCCCTGCGTGACGTCGTGGTCGGCGGGGCTGGTGACGCGCACGATCTCGTTGTCCTGCACGAGCAGCTCGAGGTTGCAGCCGACGCCGCAGTACGGGCAGACCGTGGTGGTCAGCGTCTGGCGCTCCTCGTCCCACTTCTCGGCCTCGCGCAGGTCGTGCTCCGACTTGAACATCAGCGCGCCGGTGGGACAGACGGCGATGCAGTTGCCGCAGTAGACGCACGCGGACTCCGGCAGGCCGACGACGTACTCGGTCGAGATGCGGGCGTCGAACCCGCGGCCCGCGACCGTGATCGCGAACGTGTTCTGGTGCTGGTCGCCGCAGGCGTCGACGCACTTGTAACAGAGGATGCACTTCGAGTAGTCGCGGACGTACAGCTCGTTGTCGATCTTGATCGGTGCGTGCACGGTGGCGGCTGTCAGGCCGTCCGGCTCGACGTGGTGGCCGGTGCGCTTGCGGTCGCGCAGCGGGTCGGGCGGGGCCGGCGGCCCGTACCGCTCCGGCTCCGCCGCGTACTCCTCGCAGTACGCCGCGGCCGCGGGCGCGGTCGACAGATCGGTGGACGAGGCGAGGAACTCCAGCACGAGCTTGCGCGAGTGGCGCACGCGGTCGGAGTCGGTGCGCACCTTCATGCCGGCCTCCGCCTTGCGCGAGCACGACGGGGCGAGCACGCGGGCGCCCTCGATCTCGACCACGCAGACGCGGCAGACGTTCGCGGGCGTGAGCGTCTCGCCGTAACAGAGCGTCGGCGTCGAGACGCCCAGCTTGTTCAGGCCGTCGAGGATCGTCTGGCCCTCGAACACCTTCACGGGCTCGCCGTCCACCTCGAACTCGACCATCCGCTTCGGTGCACCGATCAGCGTCATCGCAGCAGCCCCAGTCGATTGATTGCCGACTCGATCGCGCTCGAGGCGGTCTGTCCGAGCCCACAGATCGACGCGTCGCGCATGCACTGTCCGACCTCGGCGATCAGCTCGAGCTCGTCGCCCCGTCCGTTGCCGCCGACGATCCGCGCGAGCGCCTCCTGCTGGCGGACGGTGCCGACCCGGCACGGCACGCACTGCCCGCACGACTCGTTGCGGAAGAAGGCGGCGATCCGCATCAGCATCCGCGGCAGGTCGACGGTGTCGTCCATCACGAGCACCACGCCGGAGCCGAGCGTCGTCTTGGCGGCGCGGGCGGCCTCCATGGTCAGCGGCAGGTCGACCTCTTCGGGGCCGACGAAGCCGCCGGCTGCGCCGCCCAGCAGCACCGTCTGCAGCGTGCGGCCGTGCGGCAGGCCGCCGGCCAGGTCGAGTAGCTCGCCGAGGGTGGTGCCGAACGGCACCTCGTACACCCCCGGGACGACGACGTTGCCCGAGACGCAGAAGAGCTTGGTGCCGGTCGAGGCCTCGGTGCCGGTGGCGGCGAACGCCGGGCCGCCGCCGTCCAGCACGCCGAGCACGTTCACGAGCGTCTCGACGTTGTTGACGACCGTCGGCTGCTGGAAGAGGCCGGCGACGACCGGGAACGGGGGCTTGTTGCGCGGCTCGCCGCGGAAGCCCTCGATGGAGTTGAAGATCGCCGTCTCCTCGCCGCAGATGTAGGCGCCCGCGCCCTTGCGGATCTCGATGTCGAACGCGAACCCCTCACCGAGCACGTCGTCGCCGAGGTAGCCGCGCCGGCGCGCCTCCTCCAGCGCCCGGCCGAGGATGTGGTGCGCCATCGGGTACTCGCCGCGGAGGTAGACGTAGCCGTGCTCGCAGCCGGTCGCGTAGGCCGCGATGGTCATCGACTCGATCAGCGAGTACGGGTCGCCCTCGATCACGACGCGGTCCTTGAACGTCCCGGGCTCCGCCTCGTCGGCGTTGCAGATCAGGTAGTGGGGCCGGGCCGGCTGGTGCGCGACGGCCTCCCACTTGACGCCGGTCGGGAACGCGGCGCCGCCGCGGCCCATCAGCTTGGAGTCCTAGACCTCGCGGATCACGCCGTCCGGCCCGAGCGCGATCGCGCGGCGCAGCGTCTCGTACCCGCCCGCGGCGCGATAGTCGTCGAGGCTGACCGGGTCGATGCGGCCCACGCGCGCCAGCAGGCGCAGCGAGTCGTCGGTCTGCGGGAGCACGGTCACCGGATCGCCCGGCACGTCGTCGCCGGCCAGCGACGCGAGCACGTGCTGGGCGGTGGCAGGCGCCAGCACCCGCTCGCCCGGCACGTCGGCCGCGTCGGTCACGAGCGCCGCCGGCGCCCGGTCGCACTGGCCGAGGCACGGACTCCGGTACCAGGTTGCGGAGCCGTCGTCGGACAGGTCACCCTCCGGGCCGAAGCGCTCCTCGAGCTGCGCGATCAGGTCGTCCGAGCCGACGCACTTGCACGCCAGGTCCTCGCACACGTGGATGACGCGCGGCGGCCGGGGATCGGTCGCGAGCAGCGCGTAGAACGTGGCCACGCCGTACGCGTCGGCCGGCGGCACCGTCAGCCGGGCGCAGACGTAGTTGAGGGCGCCCGGGCTGATCCAGCCGATGTGTTCCTGCACGGCCCACAGCGCGGGCAGCAGCTCGTGGCGCCGGCTGCGCGCGGCGTGTCCGCCACCGGGGGCGATGCGCTCGTCCTCGGGCCGCCGCACGCCGCCCGTCCAGCCGCTCTCCGGTGGGCCGAGCAGGTGGTCGACCGCCGCGCGCTCGGCGATCGTCGGCTCGGCCTCGATGGGATGGATGTCCATCAGTCTCCGGTGATCTCGGCGGGGAGCTCGACCGCGGCGCGGTCGAGGGACGGCGCGGGCCTGATCTTGTCCACGCGGATGGCGGCGGCCTTGAACTCGGCCGTGCCGCTGAGGGGGTCGGTGATGTCGATGGTGAGCACGTTCGAATCGACCTGGTCCGGGAAGTGGAACGTCATGAAGCAGAGCCCGGGCCGGAGCGCGCGGTCGACGTGGACGGGCGCGTCGACCGCGCCGCGGCGCGACGAGACGCGCACGATCTCACCCTCCTCGAGCAGCATCCGGTCGGCGTCCTCCGGCGAGATGTCGAGCGACTCGCCGCGATGCAGGGGCGAGCTGTAGCGGTTGGTCTGGGCGCCGGTGTTGTACGACTCGAGCCGGCGGCCCGTCGTCAGCCGCAGCGGGTACTCGGCGTCGAGCGACTCGTAGGGCGGCTTGTGCTCGACGATCGTGAAGGGCGCCGACATGCCCTCGATCGGGTCGAGCCACAGCCGCTCGTGGAGGATCGGCGAGCCGGGATGGTCCTCGTCCGGACACGGCCACTGGATGCCGCCGAGGGCCTCCAGCCGGTCGTACCGCATGCCGGCGTGCATCGGCGACAACGATCGCACCTCGTCCCACACGGCCTCCGCGTCGGGGTCGCCCCAGTCGCGGCCGAGGCGCTTGGCGATCTCCGCCAGGATCCACATGTCGTCTCGCGCCTCGCCGGGCGGCTCGAGCGCCTTGCGCGTGCGCTGCACGCGGCGCTCGGAGTTGGTCACCGTGCCCTCGGCCTCGCACCACGAGGCGGCGGACGGCAGCACGACGTCGGCCAGCTCGGCGGTGGCGGTCAGGAAGATGTCCTGCACGACCATGAAGTCGAGCTCGCGCAGCAGCTGCCGCGTGCGCTGGACGTCGGCCTCGGACTGCGCGGGGTTCTCGCCGATCACGTACAGCGTCCGCAGCTCGCCTCGTTCCATGGCGTGGAACATCTGCGTCAGGTGCCAGCCGTACCGGGGCGTGATCGTGCAGTCCCAGGCGGTCTCGAACCTGGCCCTGGCCTCCTCGTCACGCTCGAGGTCCTGGAAGCCGGTGAGCTTGTTCGGGATGGCGCCCATGTCGCCACCGCCCTGCACGTTGTTCTGGCCGCGGAGGGGGTTGAGGCCGGAGCCGTAGCGGCCGACGTGGCCGCAGAGCAGCGCGAGGTTGATCAGCGACAGCACGTTGTTGACGCCGACGAAGTGCTCCGTGATGCCGAGCGTCCAGCAGATCATCGCCCGGTCGGCGCGCGCGAACAGGTGCGCGACCTCGCGGATCGTGTCGGCCGGCACGCCGGTGAGGCGCTCGCCCTCCTCCAGCGTGAACGGCTCGACGGACGCCGCGTACTCGGCGAAGTTGACCGTCGCCCGGTCGACGAACCGGTGGTTCACCAGGCCGGCGTGGATGATCTCGCGGGCGATCGTGTTCGACAGCGCGATGTCGGTGCCGACGTCGAGACCCATCCAGGTGTCGGCCCACTCCGCGGACGACGTGCGGCGGGGATCGACGACCACCAGCCTGGCGCCGTTGTGGACGCCCTTCAGCAGGTGGTGGAAGAAGATGGGGTGCGTGGCCCGCGCGTTGGATCCCCACAGCAGGATCACGTCGGTGTGCTCGATCTCCTCGTAGGACGACGTGCCGCCGCCCGCCCCGAATACCGTCGCCAGACCGACGACGCTAGGTGCGTGTCAAGTGCGGTTGCAGGAGTCGATG
>JBBQFB010000202.1:0-7147 GCA_038321545.1 Gaiellales bacterium | reverse complement strand
CTGGTGAGGCGTTCGCCGGCTTGCGATGAGTGGGGTCCGCGCCGCAGCCCGGAGCGTGCGCTCGGCCCAGCTTGTCTGCCGCAGGTCGCACGCGCAGCCATCTCGAATCGCAGACGCAACGCGAACGCGGGTGCAGCGGCGGCGGCGTGCAGCTTTCGTCGGAGGCCGTCACCAGCCGCAAGCGCGGAGGCGACAGGAAGACGCCTCAAATGCCAGGTGATGACCCCATCCGCATCCGGGACGAGGCGGATCGCAGCCTTCGGGCTGAGCTGCTTCGGGCTGCGCTGGGCAGGTCTGCGCTTGGTGCCGCGGATTTCGGGTGGGGTATTCGGTACTGGGAGTAGCGCTGGTGAGGCGTTCGCCGGCTTGCGATGAGTGGGGTCCGCGCCGCAGCCCGGAGCGTGCGCTCGGCCCAGCTTGTCTGCCGCAGGTCGCACGCGCAGCCATCTCGAATCGCAGACGCAACGCGAACGCGGGTGCAGCCGCGGCGGCGTGCAGCCTTCGTCGGAGGCCGTGAAGAGCCGCATGCGCGGAGGCGACAGGGAGACGCCTCAAATGCCAGGTGATGACCGGATCCGGATCCGGGACGTGGCGAATCGCAGTCTGAGGCAGCGCCGGGCTACAGGAGCGAGGTGTCGCGCTCCGTCACCTCGGCCGGACGCGGGACGCCGAGGCCCTCGCCGTCCGTGCGGAACGTGGACTCCTCCGAGTAGACCAGCTGGATCGCCTCGCCGAGACGATCGGCCGAGCGCGCAGCCGGAGGCGATGGCGGCGCGGCCGGCATCGACGGCGGCGTGACGCCGGCGGCCGGCGCGTGCTCGACGGCCTGCTCCTCCTCCGGCAGGAACGACGGCTTCAGCACCAGCGAGCCGAGCTCGAAGCCGGGCGGCAGGCAGACCGGAATCAGGATGTCCTCACCGGCCGGGCCCTTCACCTGCAGACCGTAGCCCGTCGGCAGAGGCATGCCGGGGACCTGCGGGCTGAGCGCGAGATCCTCGACGACGTCCTCGACCAGACCGACACGATCGTCGACCTGACCGACCTTCCGGTGCATCAGTCCACCGAACACGAACGCGCCACCAAGCAGCAGCCGGTCGATCGCATTTCCCATCTCGCCACGCTCCACAGGGGGGTCTCCGGTGTTTCGAATCGGCATCGCGAGAGGGCGTCCTCATCCCCCGTCCGGCGTACCATCCACGGATGGAGTTCGCCGACGGACCGCTCGCTCGGGCACTCGCCGACCTCGAGCCGTTCCTGGTCGACGAGGAGTTCGCCCTGCTCGGCTACACCCGCGGCACGGCGCCGCCGATGCCCGACGCGGCCGCGGCCGAGACCTACGCGGTGCGCATCGACGACCCGTTCGAGACGACGTTCGTGCTGCGCGACGCGCTCGCCGACACCCTCCCGCCGCCGGCAATGCGCACCGGCCCGTTGCGTGCGATCGTGCTCGCCAACGAGCTGCCGCCCGACCTGACCGGCTTCATGTCGGTGATCGCCGGCGCGTTCGCGGAACGCAACATCCCGATCGTGCCGATCGGCGCCGCGTCGCGCGACCACCTGCTCGTGCCCGCCGCCCACTGGCCCGAGGCACTCGCGATCCTGCGCGGGCTGCGCGACGCGTCGCGCCAGCTGCAGCAGAGCGACTGATGGAGGCGCTCGCCGCGGCGCTCGCCGACCCGGAGGCCTTCCACCGGCTGGTGCTCGTCCGCCGTCCGCCCGACGGCGGCTGGTCGCGCGTCGTCGGCACCCCCGTCACCCTCCGCGAAGGCGTCGGCGTGAAGCTGGTCGCGACCGTCGGCACCCGCCACGAAACCGAGACGGTGCGGCCCGCGGACTGGGACGAGCGACGCGCGTCGCTGCTGGCCGAACCGTTCGACGCCGCCCACGTCCAGTCGCCGGCCGGCGACGTGCACGCCCGCCGCACCCGCAAGGGCCGCCTGCTGGTGTCCCAAGGCAAGCCGTCGCGGCCCGAGGACGTCGCCGTCGCCGCGCACGACCGGGCGCGCGGGCGCGCGCTCGACCCCGCCGATCCCGAAGTCACGCGACTCTTCATCGCCACCGGCATCGCGGGCGACAGCGGGCGCATTCGCTCCGCGCACGCCGACAAGGAACGCCAGCTACAGCACTACCTCGAGCTGCTGCGCCCGCTCGCCGTGCTCCAGGGCGACGGACCGCTCGCAATCCTCGACGCCGGCTGCGGCAAGGCCTACATGAGCCTCGCCCTGGCGCTGTACGCCCGCCAGCTCGGGCGGACGCCGGCGCTGGTCGGCCTCGATCGCGACGCCGGCGTTGTCGCAACCGTGCGCGGCATCGCGGAGGAGCTCGGCTACGACGCCACGTTCGCGGCCGCCTCGATCGCCGACTGGACGGCGGCGAATGCCACCGCGGACGTCGATCTTCTGGTGTCGTTGCACGCGTGCGACACGGCCACCGACGAGGCGCTCGCGGCCGGCGTGCGGCTCGGCGCGAGCGCGATCGTGCTCGCGCCGTGCTGCCACCACGAGCTGTCGACGCTGCTGGTCGAGGAGGCCGCGCCGAGCGGCATCGTGCGGCACGGCCTGCTGCGCAGCCGCTACTGCGACGCCGCCACCGACGCGCTCCGCGCGGCGCTGCTCGAGCTGCACGGCTACCGCACCGAGGTGATCGAGTTCATCTCCTCGGAGCACACCGCGCGCAACGTGATGATCCGCGCGCAGCGCCGCGACCGGCCGGACGCCCGCGCGACCGCCGCCGCACGCGTCGCCTACGACGAGCTGCGAGCCCTGTGGCGGTCGCCGGGAGCGGCGGAGCGCCTGCTCGGCGCGCCGTAGACTCCGCGCGTGCTGCGGCTCCAGCGCATCGTCGGCGCGTTGCTCGTCCTCGGCCTGCTGGTCGGTTCGGGCGTTGCGTTCGCGGTCGCGCAATCACTCAAATCGGAGCCGCCGCGCGTCGTCAGCGCCGACTTCACGCTGGCCAAGGCGTTCTCGCCGGGGTGCGACTGCGACGCGGCGACGGCGCGATTCTCGCTGACCCTGTCGCGTGCTGCCGACCTGTCGGTCCGCGTCACGACGCGCCGCGGACGACTGGTGCGGACGCTCCTCGATCAGACGGCGAAGCAGGGCGTCGTCGCGCTCACCTGGGACGGCCTCGACGAGGCCGGCGCCCAGGTCGCCGACCGGAGCTACCAGGTACAGGTCCGCTTCGCCCGCGGCCGCTGGCGAGCGGCACCGAACGCGCAGATCCGCGTCGACACCGCGCCGCCGACCATCACGGCCGTGCTGCCCCCCGGCCGGACGATCGCGTTCGGCGCCGCCGCAGACGACGGCGTGTACCGCTACACGGTCAGCAGCAACGAGTCCGCCAGCGCCTGGCCGACCGTCTTCCACGTCGCGGCGGACGGCACGGTGGACGACGTGTGGCGGCCGGACGACCCGGTCGCGCTGGCTCCCGGCGAGGTCACCGAGCTGAGCTGGCCGGCGGCGAACCGCACGGCCGACCGCCCCGCCGACGACGGCACCTACCTGGTGGGGTACGAGGTCGAGGACGCGGCCGGGAACATCGTCCGCAGCCCGGCCGCCTTCCGGCCCGGCGACACCGGCAGCGCAGCCGTCGTGCGGGTGCGGTCGGTCGAGATCACGCCGCTGCGGAAGGTGCGCACGCTCGACGCGCAGGTCCAGGTCGCGCAGCAACAGCTGGCCGACGGCCTGCCCGGCGTGCAGGTCGGCGATCGCACCGGCCCGCCCGCAACGGCGGTACCGCGGGCGCCGACGCGGGCCGGGCTGTACGGCCTCCGCGTCTCCGGCTCACGCACCACCGTGTGGGGCTGGCAGCCCGTCGCCGGCCGCGCCGTGACGCTGGTCGTGCTGCCGACCTACACGTGGCAGCTGACGAACCCGTACGACGCCGACAGCGACGGGTTCCCCGACGTGGCACCGGCCACGCAGGGCCTGGATCGCCCGCTCGGCGACGGCGCGCGGGTCGGCCTCTCCGAGCTGCTGCGGCTCGCCGGTCCCGCCATGGCCGCCGCAGGCCGCACGGGCGCGATCACCGACCAGCGGATCGAGGACGAGGGCATCCCGAAGGCCGTCCGCCTGCTGCTCGTGCCCGGGATGCAGGTCTGGTCGGCCGGCCTCCGCGACCGCCTGCGCGCGTTCCTGGGACGGGGCGGCCGGGTCGCGCTGATCTCCTCGCCGCTCGATCGGCGAGCACAGCGTGATGGCACGGCGATCACCGTCGCGGCCGGGACGGATGCCGCCTCGCTGACAGGCGTCACGCGCGGGAGCGACGCCGCCGTGCAGGTCGCCCGGCGGATCAGCCGAGGCCGGGCAGCGCCCGGAGGGTGAGCACGAGGCCGAGCACCGTGATCACCGCGGCGCTCGCCACCGGCAGGCCGCGGATCGCACGGCCCGACGACGGGATGCGGGCGAACAGCCGCCGCGTGTAGAGCACCGTCAGTCCGATCCCCGACACGACGCCGGCGAGACCCAGCGAGAACGCGCACACCAGCACAACCCCGAAGGCCGTCCGGTCGAGGGCGATCGCACCGAGCAGCAGCACGAGGGCGCTCGGGCACGGGATCATCCCGCCGGACACGCCGAGTGCCAGCAGCGACCGCCACGACAGCGTGTCGGGCGGATCGTGCGAGTGCCCGTGCTCGCCATGGTCGTGCCCATGGTCGTGCGCGTGGCCGTGGTCGTGGGAGTGGCCGTGGTCGTGCGAGTGGCCGTGCTCCCGGGCGGCGGCCGCGCGGGCCGCGGCCCGACTGCGCACGTACCCGCGCCAGCGCTGGCGGATCGCCGCCAGCCCGAGCGACAGCACCAGCACGCCCGACACGAGGTTCAGCCAGGGGAACAGCTGCTCCGGCAGGATGAACTCCGACAGCGTCAGCGTCACGAACCCGAGCGCGAACACCGTGGCCGTGTGCGCGATCGTGACCGTCGCGCCGAGCGCGAAGGCGTGCCGGGCCGTGCCGCGCGTGCCGGCCAGGTAGGCCGCCACCATCGTCTTGCCGTGCCCGGGTGTGAGCGCGTGGAGCGCACCCCAGCCCATCGCGACCAACAGCGCCACCAGCACGAATCCGATCGTCAGCGGCTGGTTCGGATCGACCAGCGACTCGAGCCGGCCCGGCCGGTCGCGGCCGGCTTCCGTGGCCGCGACGTTGCCGGCGGTCCGCACGCTGCCGACGGCGATCCCGCCGTCGCCGAGCCGCGCTTCGACGGTGGCGTCGAGCTGCGACGCCGGCGAGGCCAGCACGTCCTTCGGGTACGACCGCAGGCCGTTCGTCCGGTCGACCGTCGCGGCGGTGGTGGCCGTCACGGCGGCACCCGCACCGCGGGCCACGACGACCTCCTTCCAGCCGACACGGTCGGTCGCGTAGGTCGACGTGTAGGCGATGCGCGCGGGCGCCTTGGACAGCGCGACGCCGTCGGCCCGCAGGTCGAGGTCGAGCCGCGTGGTCGCGAGCCCGCCCTGCCCCTTCGGGAACCCGAGCGTCGCCCCCTCGGAGACCAGCGAGGCCGGTCGCCCGTCGACGGTCAGCGCGATCTTGCCGGAGATGTCGCGCACCAGCGCGTCACGCACTGTGGCGATCTCGGCGCCGTCGATCTTGCCGGAGCCGTCGGCGTCGTTGGCCTGGATCATCTGCAGCGTCGGGATCTCCGCCTGGTCGAGCACGAAGTGCACCTGCACGCCCGACTTCTCGACCTGGATGCGTGCGTACTGGTTGACCGTGAAATTGCCCAGGGGGTGAGCGCCGGCGGCGGGCACGGCGACCAGGGCGAGCGCGAGTGCGAGCAGCAGGCGCCTCATGCCGCCGGCGCCCCAAGCTTCGCCAGCAGTCGCGCCGCATCGGGCCCGAACAGCGCGTGGAAGCGCGGGTTGCGACCCTGCGCGCGGTGCAGCGCGGTGACCGCCTCGCTGCGTTCGCCGGCACAGGCCGCGATCGCGCCGAGGTGGTAGGCGAGGATCGGATCGGCACTCTCGAGGCGGTTCGCGGCGCGTGCCTCCGTCAGTGCGGCGCGGCAGTCGCCGGACCGGAAGAGCGCCCAGGCGAGGGCGTCGTGCGCGTACACGGACGGCCGCTCCTTGACCGCGATGCGGCCCAGCCGCACGGCCTCGGTGCGGTCGCCGTGGTCGGCGTCGAACAACGCCAGCTCGAGGTCGGCGTTCCCGCCGGCGGCGCGGAAGAGGTCCTGCTCGGCGCTCACCAGCGCGTAGCTGTTCTTCGCCGCAGCCGTCTCGCCGCGGGCGGTCTGGACGTCGCCGAGCGCCACCAGGATCTCGGCCAGCGGCAGGTGGCCCGCGGCCTGCCGGTACCAGCGCTCGGCCGTCGCCAGATCGCCGCGGCCGACGGCGACGGCGCCGAGACCCGCCTCGGCACGGGCGTAGTTGGGCAGCGCGGCGAGCGCGTGCTGCAGCTCCTGCTCGGCGTCGTCGAGCCGGCCGAGCTTGATCAGCAGCGCGGCGTGCTGCACGCGCGTCCACTGCGTTCCCTCGCCGCCGCCGGCACCGCCGGCCACCGCGTCGGCCATCAGGTCGGCTGCGCCGGGCAGGTCGCCCTGCAGCTCGAGCGCGTACGACTGACGCGCGTAGGAGACGAGCGACGGGCGCTGCTCTCCCAGCTCGTCGATGGTCTTGAAGGCCTGCGGGTACCGGCCCAGCTCGATCTCGGCGTCGCCGACGATCGCCTTCGCGGCCGGCGAGTAGCCGCCGGTGAGACCGACCGCCTGCTGGCCGAGCTGGAGCGCGTCGGCGAACTCGTGGCGCGACAGCGCCAGCGAGCCGAGCCCGACGACGGCGTCGAGGCTGGCCGGCTGGAGCGTGCGGGCCTTCCGCAGCAGCTCGTCGGCCTTCGTGTAGTAGCTGGGATCGCCGCTCTCGCGGGCCTGCTGCAGGTAGGCGAGACCGAGCCGGGCGACCAGCGTCGGGTCGTCCGGCCGCACCTTGACCGACTGCTGCAGCTCGGCCACCTGGCCGGCCGCGCCGATCACGGTCGTCAGCGGATCGACGTTCGCGCGCACCGCGGGGGCGGTAGCGATCGGCGTCTCCGTCTGCGCCGAGTCGCCGCCGCGGACCGCGAACAGGCCACCGGCGACGAGGCAGGTGGCGGCGCCGATGACGGCGGCGGTGCGGGTGGCGAGACGGCTCATGAAATCGAAGGGCTCCTGTG
>JBBQFB010000201.1:0-7167 GCA_038321545.1 Gaiellales bacterium | reverse complement strand
GAGGCCCAGCAGCTTCGGGCCGTGCTGGGCGGGTCTGCGCTTGGTGCCGCGGATTTTGGATGGGGTATTCGGTACTGGGTGGAGCGCTGGTGAGGCGTTCGCCGGCTTGCGATGAGTGGGGTCTGCGCCGCAGCCCGGAGCCTGCGCCGGGCCTGGCTTGTCTGCCGCAACAGCCGCAAAGCGCGGAGGCGACAGGGAGACGCCTCAAATGCCAGGTGATGACCCCATCCGGCTCCGGGACGAGGCCGATCGCGGCCTTCGGGCTGAGCTGCTTCGGGCTGCGCCGGGCGAGGCTGCGTTGGGTGCCGCGGATTTTGGGTGGGGTATTCGGTTCTGGGTGGAGCGCTGGTGAGGCGTTCGCCGGCTTGCGATGAGTGGGGTCTTCGCCGCAGCCCGGAGCGGTGCGCTCGGCCCAGCTTGTCTGCCGCAACAGCCGCATGCGCGGAGGCGACAGGGAGACGTCTCAAGTTCCAGGTGATGACCCGATCCGCCGCGTCCCGGTTTGTGGGTGGGGCCGTTGGCGCCCGACCCGATGGCTTGGAGGGCAGCGCGCTACCCGTCGGACGCCACGGCCGCGCCCGTCGCTTCGACGGACGCCGCGGGATCGGCTGTCGCGGTGACGACCAGGACCGGCCGGGTGCTGTGCCGGATCAACCCGTGCGCGACGCTGCCGAGCACGGCGCTCGTCAACCGGCCGCGCCCCCGCGATCCGACGACGACCAGGTCGGCGTCGCAGGCCTCGGCCGCGGCGAGGAGCTGCTCCGCGGCGGGTCCGACGCGGGTCATGGCCTCCGCCGCGATGCCGCGCTCGCGCGCTCGCGCGGCGGCGGCCTCCGCGGCGGCCGCCGGAGCCGGATCGATGCCGTCCTTCGAGAACGAGTCGTCGATGCCCACGCATACGACGCCTGCCCCGGTGTCGGCGGCCAGCTCAAGCGCCGTTGCCAGCGCTGCCAGCGCCGGCTCGGATCCGTCGGTCCCGATCACGATCGTCTTCATGACAGCTCCTCTCGCTTTCCCCGAGCCTAACCGGCCAACGGCAGCCCCACATCGGCGTCACCCTGATGCCCGACCGCGGGAAACCCGCAGACGACGTACCCCAGACCCCGATTTCCCGGTCAAGACGCTGTCGCAGACTGGGTGCATGGAGCCTCGCCGACCCGGATACCGGCCGAGCCACGACGCCGGCGCCGCGGGGCGTGACAGTTCAGCTTACGCGTGCCCGCCCCGGCCGACGCGACCCAGCAGCGCTGGTCCACCCCGCCCGGATGATTCCGCCGGGGCTGCCGTCGTCGACAAGTTGTCGACGCTCGATCGTTACCTGCCGCTCTGGATCGGCCTCGCGATGGGTGCCGGCCTCGGTCTCGGAGCGTTGATCCCGAGCTTGAACGACGGCCTCGACAGGCTGCGAGTCGGCACCGTCAGCGTGCCGATCGCGCTCGGGCTGCTGGTGATGATGTACCCGGTCCTCGCGCGCGTGCGATACGAGGAGCTTGGCCGCTTGCACGGCATGGGCAAGCTGTTCGTGGCGTCGATCGTGCTGAACTGGCTCGTCGGGCCGGCCGTCATGTTCGCGCTCGCCTGGCTGTTGCTCGGCGACCAACCGGAGTACCGCACCGGTCTGATCATTGTCGGCCTCGCACCGTGCATCGCGATGGTGCTGATCTGGAGCGATCTCGCGCATGCCGACGCGGAGGCGACCGCGCTGCTGGTCGCACTGAACTCACTGATCCAGGTCGCGGGCTACTCGCTCCTTGGGTACTTCTACCTGACCGTGCTGCCGGGCCGGCTCGGGCTCGACACGCAGGGGTTCGAGGTCGGCATCTGGGAGGTGGCCCGCACCGTGCTGGTCTTCCTCGGCATCCCGCTCGCCGCCGGCTACCTGACCCGTCGCATCGCCATCCGCCGCCGCGGCCACGAGTGGTACGACACCCGCTTCCTGCCGCGCATCGGCCCGGTCGCACTCTACGGCCTGCTGTTCACCATCGTGCTGCTGTTCGCCATCCAGGGCGACGCGATCACCGCCAACCCGCTCGACGTCGCCCGCATCGCGCTGCCGCTGCTCGCCTTCTTCGCCGTCATGTTCACGCTCGGGTTCTGGTTGGGCCGGTCAATCGGCCTTTCCTACGAGCGCACCACGACCCTCGCTCTGACCGGCGCCTCGAACAACTTCGAGCTCGCGATCGCGGTCGCGGTCGGCATCTTCGGCGCGACCTCCGGGCAGGCGCTGGCGGGGGTCGTCGGCCCGTTGATCGAGGTGCCCGTGCTCGTCGGACTCGTCTACGTCGCACTCTCGCTGCGACGACACATCAAGTTCGCGGCCTCCGCGGTGTCGTGAGCGCCCGCATGACGCCGCCCGTCAGCAGCCTGATCGCGGTCGACGCGCAGCCGGTTCCGGGCCCGGGCAGGCATGCCGGGCGAGCGCGCCGGACGCTCGCGGCCGCGCTCGCGCCGAGATCCGCCGACATCCTCGGTCACTCGGCTCGGGACGGGCAGAGTCTGCGAGGGCCGCTGCTTGTAAGGTTCGACGGTGCGTTCTCCGGGTGACGTCGTGGAACTGCGCGAACCGATTCCAGGAGCGGCCTGATGACCGAGATGACCAGCGAGGTGGGCGCCACGCGTGTCCGCTTCACGAATGGCGGCGCGTTCGCGCTCGACGTGAGAAGCGAGGTCGAACGCTTCCTCGCTGAGCCGGGCCGTCGCCGGCGCGGGCGCATCGCGCTGCTCGTGAAGGCGCCGATCGGCGTCGGCGCCATGCTGGGCGGGTGGGCCATTCTCGTCTTCGCCGGCCCCGGGCCGATCTTCGCGCTGGCGGCGCTCGCCCTCGTGGCCATCGGCAGTCTCCTGACGGCGTTCTGCGTCCAGCACGACGCCAACCACGGCGCGACGTTCAAGGCGCGGCGCTGGAACTACATGCTCGGCTGGACGGCCGACGTGATGCTCGGCGTCAGCAGCCACGCGTGGCGGGTGAAGCACAACGTCGCGCACCACACGTACACGAACGTCGCGGGGTTCGACGACGACATCGCGCTCGCGCCGATCGCACGCTTCGCACCCGCCCAGTCGTCCCACTCGTGGTATCGCCTGCAGCACCTCTACGTGTGGCCGCTCTACTGCTTCATGGGTCTGCGCTGGCAGATCGCCGACGATGCCTGGGCCTACTGCCGCGGCCGCATCGGCCGCTCGCAGCTGCACTGGCCGCGCGGCTGGGACCTGGCTGCGCTGGTCGGCGGCAAGCTGATGTTCATCGCGTGGGCGATCGTCGTTCCGCTCCTCGTCTACCCGTGGTGGCAGGTCGTCGTCGGCTTCGTCGGCGTCTCGTGCCTGATCAGCCTCGTGATGGCGGTGACGTTCCAGCTCGCCCACTGCGTCGAGGAGGCCTCGTTCGCGACCGCCGAGGAGCTCGGCGGCGGGGAGCCTCGCGCCTGGGCGGAGCATGAGGTCGAGACCACGGTCGACTTCTGCCCCCGCAACCGCGTCCTCACGTGGTCGCTCGGCGGGCTCAACTTTCAGATCGAACACCACCTGTTCCCGCGGATCCCGCACACGCTCTATCCGGACATCGCGCCGATCGTGCGCGCGGCCTGTGCGCGTCACGGGGTCAGCTACGCCGTCGCGCCGCGCCTGCGCGACGCGCTCGGCAGTCACCTCCGTCACCTGAAGGCGATGGGCGCGCGCGGCGAGGCGCCGGATATCGAGTTCGGCTGACGATGTTTCGGCACGAGCTTCCTCCCGAGTGTCCGAGGCCGTGCCGCGATCCGGAGCGACGTCTGCGACGGGTTACGGACCCGAGCTCGCGAGGACGGCCGAGAACACCTGCCACGCGAGCAGCGCCTTGGCCGTCAGGCTGAGGAGGATGTAGGTCTTCTCGCCGACGAGATAGTCCTTCCAGGGCCCGATCTGCTTGTACTGCAGCCACATGTTGACGGCGAACACGTTGAAGAAGAGGAAGAGGCTGACGATGATCGCGTACACGAACGTGGGCGGTCCAGCGCTGTCGAGTCCGGGGCTCCACACGTAGACCACGATGATGATCCACGGGATGACGCCGGCGAACGTTCCGAACCAGAACGAGAGCCAGCTCGGTCGACCCGGCGTCTCGTACTTCTCCATCAGGAGGCCGAAGAGGATCATGCTGGCGTTGACGCCGAAGATCGCGAGCAGCGCTGCGATGTCACTGACGCCGGTGATCATTGCGATCAGCACGATCATCACGGACGAGCTGAAGAAGTACTCGATCCAGCGCGCGTAGTTGCGGGAGTGGAGAAGGTTGCGCGTGTACCACTCGAACACGCCTGGTGAGGCGATGATGAGCAGCGCCGCGGCCGAGATGGCGAGGAATGCGAAGACGCCCCAGCCGAGTGGGACGTCGAACAGCGTGTCGAGTTTGGCCGGCTCACCGGGCGGGCCGGTCATGAACGTGGACGTCACGGGAAGGCTGAAGCCGTTCGTGAGCAACGCAATGGCGACTGCCTGGGCAGCGAGGATCAGGCCTGCGACGATGTTCCATCGGCGCAGGCGACTCAATCGCAGGTCGTCCGCAGGGTTCTGTTTCATTGTCGGTCCTTCGGTTGTCGCATACGGCGGCGCCGTGATGGTGCCGGGCGGGAGAGGAGACCGTGGTCGGTGCCATCACCCGGCCGGCTCAATGGCGCGGACGGGGGTCGAGGCGTTGCCCGGCTGATCCGTCTCCGAGCGGGCGCGGAGCCTGACGATCGCGACCGAGGCTCAATCGACGCGTAGCCATCGGCGCTGCGTCAGGCGTGGCGGATCGGGCCGCGCACGACGGATCGCGCGGAGTGTCCGGGATCGCCGTCGCCGGCCTCGGCGGAGACGTCGACGAAGTCGAACGTTCCCGCGTCGACCGGCAGCGGCAGGAGTAGGTCGGCGCTGCCATCGGCGTGCGGCCGGAAGGTGCCCAGCGCGATCATTCCGCCGTCGTCACGGCCGAGCCACGCCTCGTAGTAGCCGTCGAGCGCGACCGGCGGCAGATCGCTCAGCCGCAGGCGGACGTACGGGGCACCGCGCTCGGAGGCGAGGATGGCGTTGCCGGCGCCTCGCTCGCCGGTGAGCGCGCTGAGATCGGCGAGCGGTGCGCCGTCGCGCGGCACCCCACCCGGGGCGGTGGCACGGCCAACGCCGAAGGCGATCGCGGCGACCGCCGCGGCGGCGGCGACAAGGGCGCCCGAACGCAGCCCGCGCCGGCGGCGGCGGGCGGCGAGCGGCACGCCGGGTGGCGCGGCTGACTCGGCGTCGATCTCCGCCAGGATCGCTGCCAGGCCCGCGGGGAGGTCGACCGAGCTGCCGATGAGCGCGTCGGCGGCAGGGCGCAGCTCCTGCAGCAGGAGCGAGCATGACGAGCACGTCGCGGCGTGCGCCTCGACGGCCTCGCGCTCGGCGACGCCGAGGACGCCGGCCAGGTAGCCCGGGATCAGCTCGTCGATGTGGCCGGTGGCGTTCATGCGAGCTCCACGGCCAGCTGGCGCATCGCAGCCAGCATGCGGCTCTTGACGGTGCCGAGCGGCGTCCCGGTGCGCTCGGCGATCTCGGCGTAGCTCAGCCCGTCGTAGAAGGCGAGCTCGACGGCGGTGCGGTGGTGCTCGGGGAGCGTGGCGAGAGCGCCTGCGACAGCGAGCCGGTCCGTGACCCGGCCGGCAAACGAGGGCTCCGTCCCGAGCCCGGACTCGTCCACCTCGGCCGCGGCCGGCTGCGGCCGCACCGCGGCGCGGCGCAGACGATCGATCATGCGGTTGCGGGCGATCATCGTGATCCAGGCACCGACCGGAGCACGGAGCGGATCGTACGCGCGGGCGGTGCGCCACACCGTGACGAAGACGTCCTGGACGAGGTCCTCGGCGGCACCGCGGTCGCCGGTGCGCCGAAGCACGTACGCGTGGATCGGCGCGGCGTAGCGGCGGTGGATCTCACCGAACGCCTCGCGATCGCCGGCGGCGACGGCGGCCAGGAGCGCTGACTCGTCGCTCCCCCGCCGCACGTCCTCGACCACCTGAGACCTGCCGCCCACACTCGATGTTTCGCACGCCGATAGGAAGCGGATGACCGGCGACGGCGTTCGCTGAGCTGGCCTGGCTCGCCGGCGCCGGCAGGGGTGTCAGCCGACGACGGTAGAGCGCCTCGATCGACGCGGCGTCATCCGAACCTACCGGCCAGCCGTAAGGACCGGGCATGAACCGCACCTCCACTCCCAGCACCTCCGGTGCCCGCCGCACCGCCGTCGCGTTGCTCGCGGTCGCCGCGACCGCCCTCGTGATCGCTGCCTGCGGCGGCAGCGACGACGCGACCACCTCGGCAGCGTCGGTCGCCGCCGCCCCCGCGACGACCGCCGTGGCCGAGGCGACGACGGCCGCAGCCGAGACCGATACGGCCGCTACAGGCACGATCGTCGACGTCGCGGCGGCGAACCCCGACTTCTCGATTCTGGTCGCGGCCGTGCAGAAGGCCGGCCTCGCCGAGACCCTCGCCGGCCCGGGGCCGTTCACGGTCTTCGCGCCGACGAACGACGCGTTCGCCGCCGCCCTGACGGCGCTCGGGCTGACGCAGGAGGAGCTTCTCGCGAGCCCTGACCTCGCCGGCATCCTCACCTATCACGTGCTGCCGGCGAAGGTAATGGCCGCCGACGTGACCTCCGAGTCGACCCCGGCCACCGTCCAGGGCGAGACCGTCGACGTCAAGCCGGTGAGCGGCGGCGTTACGGTCAACGACGCGACCGTCACGACCGCCGACGTCGCAGCCTCAAACGGCGTCATCCACGTGATCGACAAGGTCTTGCTGCCCCCGACGGTCGCCGCGAAGCTCGGCGCCGGCTGATCCCCCGGGGCCCGGGCGCCGGCCATTTTGCGTCAGGCCCCGGCGACCACCCGAGTTGCATTGACCTGCTCTTCATGACCCTTTGGAGTCGGGGGTCGTCGGGGCGGAGCGAGAGGTCAGACTGGCGTCGCTTCCTTCGTGACCGGGCGCTCCGGCGCGGGGAAGATCGCGTGCCGGGCGCCGACCTCGCCAAAGCGGTAAGGGCCGCCCACGACTCGCGGCGGGATGTCGAAGTTGAACATCGGCGGCGGCGAGGAGACCATCCACTCGAGCGTCATGCCGCCCCACGGGTTGTCGCCGGCGATCTTGCCGTACCGGGCGGAGTGGATCACGTTGTAGACG
>JBBQFB010000200.1:0-7219 GCA_038321545.1 Gaiellales bacterium | reverse complement strand
ACGTCAAGGGCGACCCCGAGCAGGGCGCGATGATCGAGGACATCGCAAGGCGCGCCTACAGCGGCGAGGCGATGCCGGAAGGGCTCGAGGGCGGCCTCGACGCGCAGGTCATCTACGACCCGCCGAACCTCACGTACCCCTACGGCGCGTACATCGCGGTGGTCGACATCGATCCCGACACCGCGCAGGTCACCGTCCGGCGCTTCATCGCGGTCGACGACTGCGGCGTGCGCATCAACCCGATGATCGTCGACGGACAGATCCACGGCGGGCTCGCCGAGGGCATCGGCATCGCACTGATGGAGCTGATCAGCTTCGACGAGGAGGGCAACTGCCTCAACTCGTCGTTCATGGACTACCTGATCCCGACGGCGCTCGAGTGCCCCACCTTCGAGCTCGGCGAGACCGTCACTCCGTGCCCGCACCACCCGCTGGGCGCGAAGGGCGTCGGCGAGTCGCCGAACGTCGGCTCGCCGCCCGCCATCGTCAACGCCGTCATCGATGCGCTGTACGAGACGCACGGCGTCAGCCACATCGACATGCCCTGCACGCCTGCGCGGGTGTGGGCCGCGATGCAGGGGCGCCCCGAGCCGCCGCAGTGATGGAGTGAGTCGGTTGGACGTCACCGGCGAGGCAGCCGACGAGGTCCGCCGGCGCGCACCCGATATCGAGACGCTCGCGCAGCGTCTCGCCGAGGTCGACTACCTCGTCGACGAGAGCCTCGCGACGTCGATGTTCCTGTCCGTGCGCCTGCCACAGCCCCTGCTGCTGGAGGGCGAGGCGGGTGTGGGCAAGACCGAGGCCGCGAAGGCACTCGCACTGGTGCTCGACACGCCGCTGATCCGCCTGCAGTGCTACGAGGGCATCGACGCCGCCGAGGCGCTGTACGAGTGGAACTATCCGCGGCAGCTGCTCAGCATCCGGCTCGCCGACTCCAAGGGCGAGCAACTGCGCGAGGAGGACCTGTTCGGGTCGCGCTACCTGATCCGGCGGCCGCTGCTGCGCGCGCTGGAGCACCCGGGGCCGCGCCCGGCGGTGCTGCTGATCGACGAGATCGACCGTGCTGACGACGACTTCGAGGCGTTCCTGCTCGAGCTGCTCGCGGAGGCCAGCGTGACGATTCCCGAGATCGGCACCATTACCGCGACGCACCCGCCGATCATCGTGCTGACGTCCAACCGCACGCGCGACCTGCACGACGCGGTCAAGCGTCGGTGCCTGTATCACTGGATCGACTACCCGAGCCCGGAGCGTGAGGTCGAGATCGTGCGCCGACGTGTGAAGGGCTCGTCCGAGGTGCTCGCCGTGCAGGTGGCGAACGCCGTCTCGCGGATGCGCGAGAGCGACGTGCAGAAGCCGCCCGGCATCGCCGAGGCGATCGACTGGCTGCGGGCGCTCGACCTGCTCGGCATCGACACGCTGGACGCGGCGGCGGCCAGCCGTACGCTCGGCTCCGTGCTCAAGTACGGCGAGGACCAGGACGTCGTCCGCGCCGCCGGCCTCGAGAACCTCGTCCGCGCCCGTGACTGACTTCGGCGTCGAGACGATCCGGCTCGACCTGCCGCCGCTGGTCGGCGCGCTGGCGCGGCGCCTGCACGCCGCCGGGCTGCCGATGACGCCCGCCAGAGCGGCCGATCTGGCTCGTGCGCTGGCGCTCGTCCGGCCCATCAGCCGTCGTCGCCTGTACTGGACGGCGCGCGCGGTGCTGGTATCCGACCCGGCGCAGGTGAAGGCGTTCGACGCCGTCTTCCTCTCCATCTTCGGTGACGGCCGTCGCGACGAGCCGTTCGACCTCGACGACATGCGGACGGTGGTGACGCCGGCCGACGAGCGGCCGGCCACCGACCACAAGACGTCGTCGGACGATGCCGCTCGGCCCGACGCGGCACCGAGCGTCTCGTCGGCGCCGCCTGGCACCGACGACTCCGAGGGCGCCGAGGTGGACGTGCCGCTGGCGACGGCGAGTGACGAGGAGCGGCTGGCGAGCAAGCGCTTCGACGGCCTCGAGCCGCACGAGCTGGCGCAGCTGTACCGCCTCATGTCGCGGCTGCAGCTCGCGACGCCGCTCCGGCGCACGCGCCGGTACCAGAAGGGCCGCCGCGGGCAGCAGATCGACATGCGCCGCACGTTGCGCGGCAGCCTCCGCACCGGCGGCGACCCGATTCGCCTGGCCCGCCGGCACCGCCGGACCGTGCCGCGCCGCCTCGTGCTGCTCTGCGACATCTCGGGATCGATGGAGCCGTACGCCCGCGCCTACCTGCAGTTCCTGACGTGTGCCGCGGGCAGCGGTGCGAACGCCGAGGCGTTCGTGTTCGCGACCCGGCTGACGCGGCTCACCCGGGCGCTGTCGTCGCGGCAGCCGGAGCGCGCCATCCAGCGCGCGGCCGCCGCGGCACCCGACTGGTCGAGCGGTACCCGCATCGGCCATGCGCTGAAGGAGTTCAACGACCGCCACGGCCGGCGCGGCATGGCCCGCGGCGCGGTCATCGTGATCCTGTCCGACGGCTGGGAGCGCGGCGATCCGGCGCTGGTAGGCCGCGAGATGGAGCGGCTGGCGCGGCTCGCACACCGGATCGTGTGGGTCAACCCGCGGGTCGGCGCGAGCGGGTTCTCACCGCAAGCCGGCGGCATGGTGGCGGCGCTGCCGTACTGCGACGCGCTCGTCAGCGGGCACTCGTTCGAGGCCCTCGCCGAGGTGGTCGATGCGATCGGCGCCGACATCGTCGACGCGCCGGCGCCGGTCATCTCCGCCGCGCCGGAGGCGGTCGACGAGGGGTCGTGGGCGAGCGCGACACCCGTCCCCGGCAGCTCGGTGGCGATGCCGAGCGGCCACGGCCCGAGCAAGGGCAACACCACGCCCGGCTGGGTCACGGAAGGAGCACCCGAGCAATGACCGACGACACGACCTGCATCTATCCGGGTTGCAACCGGGATCGCGCACTCGCACATCCGCAGGGCGGTCCGCGGCCGGCGTTCTGCGACCTCGAAGAGCACACCGCGCTCTCCGCCCACCAGGAGCGTCAGCGCCTCGCGGCGGCCAACCCCAAGTCCGAGGAGGACCAGTAGTGGCGAACGCGGCTTATCGCGCGGTGTTCCTGCGCGTGCACCCGACCGGCAAGATGGTGCTCAGCCTGACCACCGATGCCGACGGCAACGAGTCTCAGTACGCGCAGGTCGTCGCCGACGATCTCGGCATCCCGTCGCTCGACGTGAAGGTGGTGCCCGCCGATACCGACCGGTTCGGGGTGGGCCATGGGTTCAACACCAGCCCGTCCGGCGGGACGGTCGCCGCCATCTCGCGCGCGACGGCCAAGATCCGCGACAAGGGCCAGTTGCTCGCCGGCATGGCGCTGGAGGCGGCCCCGGAGACCCTGAAGTGGTCGAACGGCGCGTGGACGAGCGGCGACGGCAGCGATCCGGAAAAGTCGCGCACGGTGGCCGACATCGCCCTCTACGCGCACGGCACGGGCGCGCTCCCGCCGGGCGTCGAGGGCGGCCTCGACGCGCAGGCCGTCTACACCGACTAGCGCGCGGATCGCGCGACGGGGCATGGTGCGGGTGCGCCGTATCGTGGAGGGCGTCTCAGGCGGGCGCTGGAAGCGTTGCGTCGACCGAGATCTCGACCTCGTCGACCACCTTCAGGGCCCCGAACAGCGCCGAGTAGGGCTTGATCTTCCAGTCGGTCTGCTTGATCACAGCCCTGGCGGTCAGCTTGCCGTCACCGGCCTCCGTAACGTCGAACGCCAGCGGGCGTGTCGTGCCGCGCAGTGTCAGGTCGCCCGTCGCCGACAGCCCGTCGCCGGACGCCTGCACCGACGTCGACCGGAACGTGACGCCCTGGCGCTTCAGCACGTCGTCGTCGATCGTCTTCTGGATGTCGACCTTGTCGTCGTCGCCGAGCGCCTGCATGCCGCCGGTGCCCTCGATCACCCGCAGCGATCCCCCGTCGGCGGTCAGCTCGAGACTGGGGGAGTCGCCGACCACCAGCGTGGCCTCCCACGCCGTCACGTGGAACAGCAGGTTGTGGCCGGCCATCGCCGCCGCGCCGGTGCGGCCGGTGCGCACGGCGAGCGTGCTGTTGTCGGGCCCGAGCCGGTACGTCCCTGCCTGAATCGACACGCGCAGATCCTATACTGCCTGCGCTCGATGTGACTCGAATGCTGCCGACAAGGACGTGCGGACAATGGCCGTAGAGCTGGACAATCCCTTCATCACCGCCCGCCCGCTCGACGATAGCTACACCACCATCCTCGACCTCGAGCGCGTGGTGCCGTGTGTCGAGGGCGCAACCGTGCTGGAGCGCACGAGCGACGACTCCGTGAAGGCCGAGATCAAGGTCAAGATGGGCGCAATGTCGATGAAGTTCACGGGCACCGTGGAGATCGTCGAGAGGGACGCCGCTGCGCACAAGATCGTTCTGGCCGTGAAGTCGCGCGAGGCCGGCGGCCAGGGATACGCCAATGCCACCGTCGCGTTCGCGCTCACCGAGGGCGGCGGGACGATCCACACGAGGGCCCAGATCAGCGGCAAGGCGGCATCGATGGGCGAGGGTGTCGTGAGCGGCGTGCTGGACGCGCTGATCGCCGACTTCAGCGGCAAGCTCGGCGCGATCTGAGGCTTGCCCGGTGGCGATCATCGTGATGCGCCGGACCCGCGCCGGCGAGGTGCCGAAGGACGGCGGGACGGCGCTCCAGGACGACCCGGCCCGGCCGGTGTTCCACGGCAACGGGCCTGACGACTACGTGTGCGTGCAATGCGGCACGGTGCTCGCGGCGTCGATGGACGCCGCCTACATGACGAAGCGCGTGCGCGTGAAGTGCGCGACGTGCAAGACGATCAACGTCGCCGTCACCGACGAGTCAGAACCGCGCCGGCCGCGCGCGTCAGGAAACGGCCAGCCGTAACAGCGCGCCACGGTGGCGCGCGTAGGCGGCCGCGCCGTCGCCGTCCAGCGCCGGGATGCGCACGACCGGCGGGTGTCCCATCGCAGGCGTCGCCAGGTCGCGCAACGCGTCGTGGTAGGCGCGCTCCCGCTGGACGCCTCCGAACCCGAATCCCTTCGCCGGGAGCCCACGCGCCAGCACGTCACTCGTGCCGCACCACGCGCGGCACAGCTCCCGGTACTCGTCGATGTCGAATCCCAGCTCCGTGTCGGCCGGGTACAGGTCGAGCGCCGCCCGCCGGAACGAGGTGAAGTGCGCCGCTCCGTCCAGCTGGATCACCGTCCCGGTCGGCGTGTGGAACAGGTCGACCGGCAGCAGCAGGTTCTCGCGCGCGGCATGCAACACCGACACGTCACCCTTGAGCCGCGCGTAGATGGCTCCCAGCACGGCGAGCGCCGCGATCACGGGTGCGACGATGGCTGCATCGCGCCGGGCCTTCGCGACTCGCTCGAGGCCCACATGGCCCTGCTCGCACAGCCAGTCGAACGTCGTGTGCCCGAGCGGGATGCCGTCGTGCGCCGCCGCCTCCGCGAAGGCGGCCTGAGGGTCATCTGGCGGCACCGGCCGGATCGTAGTTGGATGCCGCAAGTCGTGCCCGTCGCTGCCCGCTCGCCGCGTACCATTCATGGCATGGCCGGTATCGACGAGTTCTTCGAGCGGGTCGCCGCGCTCCGTCGCGACGGAGCCGCGTTCGCGATCGCAACCGTCGTGTCACGGCGCGGCCCGGTGTCATCGCACCTCGGCGACCGGGCGATCATCTTCAGCGACGGCGTCATGGAGGGATTCGTCGGCGGCTCGTGCTCTCGCGAGGTCGTCCGGCGACAGGCCCTCGCGGCGCTCGCCGACGAGGAGCCGCGCCTCGTCTCGATCCGCCCCGATGACGAGCTCGGCCCGGCGACGTTCTCCGAGCTGGTCGTGCCGATGACGTGCGGGTCGAAGGGGGCCGTCGACGTGTACATCGAGCCGTTCGTGCAGGCCCGCACCGTCGCGATCGTGGGTCTGACGCCGGTGGCTGACGCTCTCGCGCGCCTCGCGGCGACCCTCGAGTACCGCGTCGTCCGGGCCGTCACGCAGGAGGAGCTGCGCGACGTCGAGGGCGCGATCAGCCTCGAGGAGCTGGGCGCGCACCTGGCCGGCATGGCGCCGGCGGCCCGCGCCTCGCTGGGCGTCGTCGTCGCCTCGCAGGGGCACTACGACGAGCCGGCGCTCGAGATCGCCGTCCGCTCGCAGTCGCCGTACATCGCCCTCGTCGCGAGCCGGCGGCGCGGCGAGGAGGTGCGCGGGATGTTGCTGGCTGCCGGGCTCGCACCCGGCGACGTCGCCGCAATCCACAACCCGGCCGGGCTCGATCTCGGCGCCCGTCATCCGGGCGAGGTCGCCCTGTCGATTCTCGCCGAGCTCGTCCGCAACCATCCGTCACCGCGCGCGTTCGCGACCGACACCGCCACGATGGCCACTGCGCCCGAGATCGCGATCGACCCGGTGTGCGGAATGGAGGTCGCCATCACGCCCGACGCGATCGCGGCCGAGCGCGACGGCGAGGTGTACTACTTCTGCTGCGGCGGTTGCCGCACGAAGTTCGCGGCCGAGGTCGGCGCGTAGCGGCTATCGCACGGCGTTGATCGGGAGGTCGTGGGCGCGTGCCCACCGCTCCCAGTCGCCTGCCGTCCGCGTCCGGAACGCCGCCGCGAGCCCCTCGGCGGTGCGCGTCTCGAGCGCCTCTGCCAGCCGGTCGGCGAACTGCTGCTCGAGGCAGCCGACGGCGACGGATCCGTCGGACGCCTCGTACACGGCGTAGAACGGGTTCCCGCCGCCGAGCAGTCCGCCCCGCGACGTGAGGCCCGCCCGGAGCGGTGCCGCGAGGCCCTCCGCGACCTCGGCCAGGCCGATTGCGAACGTGCCGCCGCGGCCAGTGCGCTCCCGCTCCGCGAGCAGCGCCATCGCCGCGAACGCCGCCTGCTCGCCGCCTGCGATGTCGGCCAGTAGGCTGGGCGGAAGCTCGGCCGACCGCACGAGTCCCGCGCTGGCCTGGTAGTTGAGATCGTGCCCCGGCGCCTCGGCATCGCGCACGTCGCCCACGATCGCCACGTGGCAGAGCTGATCGAGTCCGGCGATCACGTCGGGGCCGAGACCGATGCGCGTCAGCGACGAGAACCGCGAGGACGTGATCAGCAGGTCCGCCCCGTCCAGCAGGCCGGCCACGGGCTCGGTCTTCAGGTCGCGGACGATGACCTCCATGCCCGCCGACAGCTCTCCGTACAGCTCGGGCGCGTAGG
>JBBQFB010000199.1:0-7239 GCA_038321545.1 Gaiellales bacterium | reverse complement strand
GACGACGGCGACCAGCTCCCGACGACCGCCCGGGAGCCCCGTCCGCGCAACCGCGAGCGCGACACGATCGGCATCCACGTCGAGGGCCTCGACGACCTCATGGTCCGGATGGCCAAGTGCTGCACCCCCGTGCCGGGCGATGAGATCACGGGCTACATCTCGGTCGGGCGCGGCATCACGATCCACCGCACCGACTGCCCCAACGCCCGCGCGCTGATGCGCAACCCCGAGCGATTCACCCCGGTCGAGTGGGACGGCGAGGCGCAGCAGTCGTTCCGCGTCACCGTCGCCGTCGACTCGTGGGATCGCACGCGCCTGCTGGAGGACGTGGGGCGGACGTTCGCCGAGAACGGCACCAACGTCGTCGAGTACGGCGGCCACGTCCAGGAGGGCATGGCGCGCAACTGGTACGTCATCGAGATCACCGACGTGCGCACG
This sequence comes from Gaiellales bacterium, assembly GCA_038321545.1. Lineage (GTDB taxonomy): Bacteria > Actinomycetota > Thermoleophilia > Gaiellales > F1-60-MAGs149 > VFJZ01. The sequence continues at coordinate 6,801 of JBBQFB010000199.1, read as the reverse complement.
CTGCGCGCGGTGCTGTCGGGGCTGCGCCAGATCGAGTCCGTGTTCGACGCCTACCGGGTGACACCGACCGCCCGCTGATCGCGGCCGCACCGACAGTCCGCGTCCTGCCCGGCCCCGGGGAGCGCCCGGAGTTCGCCATTCGCGACGAATCCGGGCTAGGCTCTTCCCATGGACTTGATGCAAGGTGAGGCCCTGCTCTGGAAGGGCCGCCCGTCGTGGCGCGCGATGATGACGTTTTGGCTCGCGGTGATCGTGCTCGCGGCCGTCGTCGTGGTGGTCGGCGTCCTGCTCGACCAGACCACGTGGGCGTTGCTGATCGGCGCGATCATCCTCGCCGGCGGGCTGGCGAAGGGCTGGCTGGAGCGGGTCGCGACGCTGTACACGATCACCGACCGCCGGATCATCATCCGGAAGGGCATCCTGTCGCGGAAGGAGCGCGCGGCGCACATCGACCGCGTCCAGAACGTCAACCTCACGCAGACGTTCTTCGACCGGCTGTTCCAGGTCGGCACGCTCGACTTCGACACGGCCGGCACCGAGGACTCGGACTTCAAGTTCATGGGCATCAACGACCCGGAAACGCTCCGCACGCGCATCGACGAGGAGTACGTCAAGCGCACGCGCGAGATGCCGTCCGGCCTGCACTAGCGCTGCGTTGATGTCGCCGGCGCCGCACGATGCCGACAGCCACGATCTGATCCGCGTCCACGGCGCGCGGGTGAACAACCTGAAGGACGTCAGCGTCGAGCTTCCGAAGCGCCGGCTGACGGTGTTCACCGGTGTGTCCGGATCGGGCAAGAGCTCGCTCGTGTTCGGCACGATCGCCGCGGAGTCGCAGCGGCTGATCAACGAGACCTACAGCGCCTTCGTGCAGGGCTTCATGCCGACGCTGGCGCGGCCCGAGGCCGACGTGCTCGAGGGACTGACGACCGCAATCCTGGTCGACCAGGAGCGGATCGGTGTGGATCCCCGCTCGACGGTCGGCACCGCCACCGACGCCAATGCGATGCTGCGGATCCTCTACAGCCGGCTCGGGAAGCCGCACCTCGGCTCGCCTAACGCGTACTCCTTCAACGTCGCGTCGGTCAAGGCGAGCGGTGCGTTCACCGTTCAGAAGGGCGCCGGCGCCAGGACCGTGCACCGGACCTTCACCCGCACGGGTGGCATGTGTCCGCGCTGCGAGGGCCGCGGCGCGGTGACCGACTTCGACCTCACGCAGCTGTACGACGACGCAAAGGCGCTGAACGAGGGTGCGCTGACGATCCCCGGCTACAGCATGGACGGGTGGTACGGCCGCATCTTCCGCGGCTGCGGCTTCTTCGACCCGGACAAGCCGATCGCGAAGTACACCAAGAAGGAGCTCCAGGACCTCCTCTACAAGGAGGCGACCAGGATCAAGGTCGACGGCATCAACCTCACGTACGCGGGGCTGATCCCGACGATCCAGAAGTCGATGCTGTCCAAGGACCCCGAGGCGATGCAGCCGCACATCCGGGCGTTCGTGGAGCGCGCCGTGACGTTCGCCACCTGCCCCGAGTGCGATGGCACGCGGCTCAGCGAGGCGGCCCGGTCGTCGAAGATCGCGAACTTCACCATCGCCGACGCGTGCGCGATGCAGATCAGCGACCTCGCCGGATGGGTGCGCGGGCTGGACGAGCCGTCGGTGGCGCCGCTGCTGACGGCGCTTCAGGACACGCTCGACTCGTTCGTCGAGATCGGGCTGGGCTACCTCTCGCTCGACCGGCCGACCGGCACCCTGTCCGGCGGCGAGGGACAGCGCACCAAGATGATCCGCCACCTCGGGTCGTCGCTCACCGACACGACCTACGTGTTCGACGAGCCGACGGTCGGGCTGCACCCGCACGACATCGAGCGGATGAACGATCTGCTGCTCCAGCTGCGCGACAAGGGCAACACCGTGCTGGTCGTCGAGCACAAGCCGGAGACGATCGAGATCGCGGACCACGTCGTCGATCTCGGCCCCGGCGCCGGGACGGAGGGCGGCACCGTCTGCTTCGAGGGCAGCGTGCAGGGGCTGCGAGCCAGCGACACCGTCACCGGACGCCATCTCGAGGACCGGGCGGGCCTGAAGGAGACGGCGCGGGAGCCGACCGGCGCGCTCCAGGTGCGCGGCGCGTCGCGGCACAACCTGCGCGACGTCGATGTCGACATCCCGCTCGGCGTGCTGGTGGTCGTGACCGGCGTGGCCGGGTCGGGAAAGAGCTCGCTGATCTCGAGCTCGGTGGCGGGGCGGGACGGCGTCGTGGCGGTCGACCAGACGGCCATCAAGGGCTCGCGGCGCAGTAACCCGGCGACGTACACCGGCCTGCTCGATCCGATCCGCAAGGCGTTCGCGAAGGCCAACGACGTGAAGCCCGCACTGTTCAGCGCCAACTCCGAGGGCGCCTGCCCGAACTGCAACGGCGCCGGCGTCATCTACACCGACCTCGGGATCATGGCCGGCGTCGCCACCACCTGCGAGGAGTGCGAGGGCAGGCGATACGAGGCGTCGGTGCTCGAGTACACGTTCGGCGGCGCCAACATTGCCGAGGTGCTGGCGATGTCGGTGACCGAGGCCGAGGAGTTCCTCGGCGCGGGGGATGCGAGGACGCCGGCGGCCCACAAGATCCTGCAGCGCCTGACCGACGTCGGGCTCGGCTATCTCCGCATCGGCCAGCCGCTCCCGACGCTCTCCGGTGGCGAGCGGCAGCGGCTCAAGCTTGCCACCCACATGGCCGAGCGGGGCGACGTCTACGTCCTCGACGAGCCCACCAGCGGCCTCCACCTCGCCGACGTCCAGCAGCTGCTCGGCCTGCTCGACCGGCTGGTCGACTCCGGGAAGTCGCTGATCGTCATCTCGCACCACCAGGCGGTGATGGCGCACGCCGACTGGATCATCGACCTCGGCCCCGGCGCCGGGCACGACGGCGGCCGGGTCGTCTTCGCGGGGCCACCCGCCGATCTCGTCGCCGACCGCTCCACGCTCACCGGCCAGCACCTCGCGGCCTACCTCGGCGTCTAGCTCAGGGGTTCCAGGCCTCGCCGCCGGTATCCCACCCGACCAGGCAGAACGGCGACAGCAGCTTCGCGATGCGGTCGAACGCGTCGCGGTCCTCTTCCTCGAGCGGCATACCGAGGGCGATCTCGGCGATGCTCGAGTCGTCGTACGTGATGGACACGACCGACTGCGGCTCGGCGTAGTCGCCGCCCGACGGGCCGTCGATCATGCCGCCGTCCTCGACGAAGCGGATGCCGCAGAAGGTCTCGAACCGCTTCGCGATCGTCGCGACCGACTGCCGCAGGATCTCGTCCGCCTCGGACTCGCGGTTGATGATCCGCTCGATTGCCTCGACGGCCCCGCCGCGACGGCCGACCGGGCCCATCGCGGGCGCGTCGGCGGCAGTGCGGCCCTCGAGCAGGTCGATCGCCCGGCGGTACTCCTCGCCGACGGTCACCGGCCGGCGCGTCGTCACGTCGATCAGCACGACCACCTGCTCGGCACTGCACAGATCGTCGCCGTGCTCGTCGCACGCCACGAGCTGGAAGATGACGCTCGACGTGCCGATGCGCTCCACGCGGACGAACACCTCGAGCAGGTCGTCGAACCGGGCCGGCGCGTGGTAGGCGACGCGGTTCGCCCGCATCACGAACTCGCGACCCGACGGTGCGGTGTGCAGCAGCCCGAGATGGCGGAGGTACTCGACCCGCGCGCGGTCGAAGTACGGCATGTAGCGGCCGTAGTAGACGACGCCCTGGGCGTCGGTCTCGTCGAACCCGACCCGCACGGTGTGCGAGAAGTGGTACGGCGGCTTGCGGTCGGTCACACTCACGCGTTGATGACCGCGAGCACCTCGTCCCGCCGGCGCTCCATCTCGGCCTCCGAGTAGGCCTCGAGATTGAGTCGCAGCAACGGTTCGGTGTTGGACGGACGGACGTTGAAATGCCAGTCGGGGAAGTCGATCGAGACGCCGTCGAGGTGCGATACCTCTGCTCCCTTGCCGAACGTGTCCTTCAGCTCCTGCAGCTTCAGCGCAACGTCCCGGACCGGCGTGTTGATCTCCCCCGAGATGAAGTACCGCTCGCGCAGCGGCCGGATCAGGTTTGCCAGCGAGCCGCCCTTGCGCGAGACGAGCTCGAGCAGCACGAGGGCCGGCACGATGCCCGTGTCGACGCTGTAGAAGTCGCGGAAGTAGTAGTGGCCGGACACCTCGCCGGCGAACTGCGCGTCTTCCTCGCGCATGCGCACCTTGATGAACGCGTGGCCGACGCGGGATCGCACGGGCCGGCCTCCGCAGCGCTCGATCGTGTCCGGCACCGCGCGGGAGGCGCGCAGGTCGTACAGGATCGTCGCGCCCGGGTGCTTCTCGAGCGCGACTTCGGCGAGCAGGGCGGTCATGAAGTCGCCGGGGACGAACTCGCCCTCCTCGTCGACGAAGAAGCAGCGGTCGGCGTCACCGTCCCAGGCGATGCCGAGGTCGGCGCCCTCCTCGCGCACCTTGGCGATGATGAACGCGCGGTTCTCCTCCAGCAGCGGGTTCGGCTGGTGGTGCGGGAAGGTGCCGTCGGGCTCCATGAAGCACGGGATGGCCTTGATCGGCAGGCGCGGCAGCACCTTCGACAGCATCGTCCCGGCCATGCCGCTGGCGCCGTCGAGCACGACCTTCAGCGGCGAGATGGCGGAGACGTCGACGATGCTCAGCACCTTCTCGGTGAAGCCGTCCAGCACCGGGAACGTGCCGCGCTTGCCGGGCGCGGCCGGCGTCTTGAAGTCGCCCGCGATCGCGATCGTGCGCATCTTGTCGAGGCCGGTGTCGCCGCCGACCGGCAGCACGCCGCGTCGCACGATCTTCATGCCGTTGTACTGGGCCGGGTTGTGCGACGCGGTCACGGCGATGCCGCCGTCGTAGCCGTGCTCGCCGACCGCGTAGTACATCATCTCGGTGCCGGCGAGACCGATGTCGTCGACGTCGCAGCCGGCGTCGAGGGCGCCGCGGATGGCGGCCTCGGACAGCTCGGGCGACGACAGGCGCATGTCATGGCCGACGACGATGCGCGCGGGGGAGAAGTGGTCGACGTACGCGCGGGCGATGCGGTATGCGCCGTCCGCATCGAGCTCGTCCGGGATCACGCCGCGGACGTCGTACGCCTTGAAGACCTTCGGGTCGAGCGTCACGCGTGCAGGCTACACGCTGGCCCAGGCGTCCCGCAGCAGCTGCCACGTGTCGTCCAGGTGCTGTGCCATCACCCGCACGTCGGCGAGCACGGGCATGAAGTTCACATCGCCGTTCCAGCGCGGCACGACGTGCAGATGCAGGTGCCCCTCGACGCCGGCCCCGGCGGGACGGCCGAGGTTCAGGCCGGCATTCGCGCCGTGCGGCTTCAGCGTGACGTCGAGCACCGCGAGCGAGTGCGCGAGCAGCTCCCACAGCTCGGCCCGCTCGTCGGCGTCGAGGTCGCCCGGCTTCGCGAGGTGCCGGTACGGCGCGACCATCAGGTGCCCGTTCGTGTACGGGTACAGGTTCAGCATCGCGAAGCAGCGCTCGCCGCGGTGGACGACCAGTGCCTCGCGGTCGTCGACCCCCTGCTTCGCGCAGAACACGCACTCGATCTCGTTCTCGCCCGAGGCGGACTTCACGTATTGCAGCCGCCACGGCGCCCAGAGCCGCTCCATGGCGCGGTAGCGTACCGGCGTGGCCGAGTTCCCGCCCATCGACGCGCTCGCAACGGCGATCGCGGCACGTCCGCCGGACTCGCTGGTCGGCGTCCGGGCGGCGGTGATGCTGTGCCTGCGCGACCGCGGTCGCGGCACGGAGGTCGTGATCGGCCGGCGCCAGGAACGGTCCGACGACCCGTGGTCGGGACAGATGAGCCTGCCGGGCGGTCGTCTCGACCACGCCGACGAGCCGGCGCTGGCGGCGGCGGTGCGCGAGACGGTGGAGGAGGTGGGCTTCGACCCGCTCGCCCACGGCGACCTGCTCGGGCCGCTCGAGACGGTGCACGGCGGCGCCCGCCAGGTGTTCGTCGCGACGTTCGCCGTCGAGATCTCGTCCGACGTGGAGCCGGAGCCGTCGGTCGAGCTGCCCGCCACCTGGTGGATGGCGTTCTCCGAGTGCGAGGAGCGCGAGGTGGAAGTGCCCGAGGTGCCGTACCTCGTGCCGGCGTTCGTCGGGCAGGGCGGCGACGGCCGGCCGTTCGCCGTCTGGGGCATGACCTACACGGTGCTGACGAGAGCCCGGGCGCTCGTCGGGAGCCGGAACGGTAACGCTTGACTCTCGAGTGAGGGTCTAGACATGATCGAGCGCCGCCCGGAGCGCCGCGGCGCCGTCGGACAACACCGGCGTGCCGTGTGCGACGAGGACCATCTCCGCGCCGAGGGCGGCCAGCGGCTCCAGCGCGCCGGGAATCGACCGCTCGTACCAGGCCTTCTGTGCGGGCGGCTGCCGATTCCATGACGGCGGTGCCACCATCAGCTCACCGGCCGGCGCCGTGCCGAGCGCGTCGGAGCCGAGGATGATGTCGCCCGGCACCAGCGCCCCGTGCTCGGCGATGTACAGCACCACCTCGCCGTGGGCGTCGCCGAGCGGGAGCGCGGTGACGCCTTCCGGCCACTCCTCCGTCGTCGCGTACCGGGCGCGGATTGCCGCGCACGAGCGTTCGTGCCAGTGGATCGTGCGGAGGATCGAGACCGGCAGCCCGCGTCGCGCGACGTCACGGTCGAGGGCCTCGTAGAAGCGCGCCGCCTCGGCCGCGTCCGCCGGGACGAGGGGATCGACCAGCACGATCGCGTCCGGTGCCTCGTAG
>JBBQFB010000198.1:0-7243 GCA_038321545.1 Gaiellales bacterium | reverse complement strand
GACCGTCGTCGTCTTGCCGGCCCCGTTCGGGCCGAGGATCGCGAACACCTCGCCGCGCGCGACGGAGAACGAGATCCCGCGCACCGCCTCGAACGAGCCGTACGCCTTGCGCAGACCCGCGACCTCGATCGCCGTCTCGGTCATCGGCGGCGGCCGGCGACGAGCAGATCGCGGATCGCGACGCCCATCAGGAGGCCGCCGATGAACAGGACTCCGTGCTGCGTGTAGTGCAGCGTGGCGTTGGTGGCCGTGGCGTCGTCGATCGGCGGAATGATCGCGAGCACCTCGAGCAGCAGAGCGAGGGCGCCCACCAGCACGGCCGTACGCGGCGTGAGCAGCGTCATCCCGGGCAGTTTACCGGGGGTGTCGTTCACGAGCGGCGGACGACGCGGAGGGCGTCCTTCATGCCCAGCCGCTCGTGCGACAGCGGCGTCCTGGCCGCGATCGTGCAGAACAGGACGTAGCGGCCCGGCGTCAGCCGGATGCGGAACCGGCGCGTATGACCGCCAGGCAGCACCGTGCCGGTCCACGCCAGCCGGCGTCCGCCGACGCGGCGGATCGCGACGTCATGCGGATCGTCGCCCCGGTTGACCGCCTCGATCCGCACGACGATGGACGTGCGACCCTTCGCGAGGGTCACCTTGTGACGCGACGACGTAAGCCGCATCCTCGTGCGATCGTCGACGTTGACCAGCGCGGGCACGGGCGGCGGTGCGAGGACCATGGCCACCCCCTCAGCGTAGTACGATCCCGGGCGTGGCGACGTCGGCCGGTGATCCGCAGGATCGTGAACAACAGCTTCTGCGCGCGCTGCGCACCGAGATCGGGCAGCTCGATGACGACACCCGGATGGCGCTCTCGCGGGCGCTCGACGACGACCGGCTGAAGCTGGCCGGCGGATGGGGCGACCGCGACGGCGGCGAGGGCTGCGTGCTCTCGATCGCGGCGTGGAACATGGGCCTCGCCAGCGGCGAGGCGCTGATGCACCGGTCGGTCGCCGCAGTCCGCGTTCCAGCGCTGTTCGACGAGCTGTGGGCGCTGCTGCTGACGCGACTCGGCGACGTCGAAGAGTCCCGCGACGCCGCCCGCAGGCTGGTGGGCGACGCGCTCGCCGCTGCCGGCGACCGCCAGCGCGTCCTGGTCTCCGGCTAGCCATTTGCTGACCGTCGTACTCGGGCTGAGCACCGCGCTGCTGTGGGGGCTTCCCGATGTCCCGCTCGCGGTCGCCGTGCGCCGTGTCGGCCCGACCGCCGTGCTCGCCGGATCGCTGATCCTCGGCACGGTCCTGATCGCGCCGGTGGCGTTCTTCATCGACTTCCCCGGCTTCACGCAGCGCGGGCTGCTGCTGGCGGTTCTCGACGGTCTGCTGATGGCGGCGGCGTACGGCATCGCCTACAACGCCTTCGCACGGTGTCCGATCTCGGTCGTGACGCCGATCATCTCGTGCGAGGGCGCCGCGGCCGCGGCGATCGCGATCGCGTTCGGCGAGCGCCCGGGCATCGAGATGGCGGGGCTGCTGGTGGTCGCGGTGCTCGGCGTCGTGCTGGTCGGTACGTCGGGACGGACGGGCGCGCGCGTCTCCGGCTCGGGGGTCTCGTTCGCGGTTGTGGCAGCGCTGCTCTGGGGCTTCATCCTGTTCCTCGGCGGCCCGGTCACCGACGAGCTGGGCGTCTACTGGGGCTTCCTGATCGTGCGGACGTTCGCCTCGCTGGCGATGGTGCCGTTCCTGCTGCGTGCCGATATCCGCTCGGGCATCCGCAGCGAGCCGTGGCGGATCCTGATCTGGGCGGCCGGAGATACCGGCGGCAACCTCTGCTACTTCGCGGCGGCCGCGTCCGGGCCGGTGGCGCTGGCCGGCGTGCTCGCGGCCCAGTTCGCGCTGTTCGGCACGCTGGCGGGCGTGATCGGCCTCGGCGAGCGGCTGAAGCCGCACCAGTGGGCGGGAGCCGGCATCGTCGTCGCGGCCGTCACCGGTATCGCTGCGATCACGGCCTGACCCACTCGCGGGCCAGCACCGCGTAGCGGTCGAGCGTCGTCCACTCGTCCTTGAACCAGTCGGCGTCGATCTGGCGTGACTCGCGGCGCATGCCGAGCCGTTCGAGCAGGGCGTGCACCGCGGCGTTGCGGGCGTCGCACTCGGCGATCACGCGGTGCGCGCCGTGGGCGGAGAACAGCGCATCGATGACGGAGCGCAGGGCCTCGGTAGCGAAGCCGCAGCCGTGCTCGGCCGGTGCGAGGGTGACGCCGACCTCGAACGTGTCGGGCTGGTCGGCGCGAAGGTGCACGGCGACGTCGCCGACGAGCCTGCCGTCGCAGGTGGCGTGCAGCGCGAGCTGCAGCCAGTCCCCGGCGGCCGGCAGCTCCGCAGCGGTCTGCCCGGCCACGAGCCCGGCGGCGTCAGCCTCGGAGTAGTCGGCGTCCCACGACTGGTAGCGGGCAACGTCGGGGTCGCCCCGGTAGGCGGCGAACGCCGCGATGTCGCGCTCGGCGAGAGGCTCGATCTGCAGTCGTGGCGTCGAGAGTCGCACCGCCGGAAAGCGTACGTCAGGTCACCCGGTCGGCGCCTTCGTTCCGTGCCCTCGAGGGGGACCCGGATGCGTGTAGCTCCTACGCAGAAGCCAGCTATCGCAAGCGCCGAAACGACTCATCTTCTACCACCACCTACCGCTGATGACTGCATCCAAAAATCGGGACGCGGCCATCGCAGCCTCGGCCAGCGGCAGGCCGGCCCGGCGCAGCCACGCGCCGATCCGATGCCTGGCAACGACCGGCCAACACGACACGGCCCCGCGCGCCCTCTGACGCATTTCCTTGCAATCCGCGCGGCGATCGGGCGGCGTTCGTCACGCAAGCCGCACGAGACCCGCACAGAACTGTGTCCGCCCGACCATTTTGGTGCCAGGCACCAAATCGTCGTCGCCGTAACACTCTCGCGCGCCTCTCGTGCGGGTATTGGCACGAACCGCTGAGAGATGCGCGTCGCAGCCTCGCCCGGCGCAGCCCGAAGCACGCCGCCACAAAGCCTGCGACAGGCCTCGTCCCGGAGACGGATGGGGTCATCACCTGTCATTTGAGACGTCCACCTGTAGCCTCCGCGCTTCCGGCTCGTCACGGCCTCCGACGGGGGCTACACGCAGCCACGCCTACACCCGCGATCGCCTCGCTTCTGCGATCCGACACGGCTGCTCCTTCGGCCCGCGTCGGACACTGTGGCGGAGCGTACGTTCCGTCCCCTCGAGGCGGACTCGGCGGCGTGCAGCTCCTACGCAGAAGCCACCTATCGCAAGCGCCGAAACGACTCATCTTCTACACCCACCTAACGCTGTTGACTGCATCCGAAAGCCGGGACGCGGCCGATCGCAGACTCCGAGTTCGGTGCCTGGCACCTCACTGGTAGGTCTGCATCTCCTCCGTGACGAGAAGTTCCGGTTCGAACGCCTTTCGCGCGGCCGGCGTGCTGGTTCGAAGGGCCGGCTGCGACGGTGCGCCCGGGAAACAGCGACAAGCGCGTCGTCAGACTCGACCGTCGGGTCCGCGGGGCCGTCGACCATTCGGCGCAGGTCGTGGGGCTCGCGGCGCAGCGCGTCGATCGCCGAGCGCACGACGATCCGTCGTAGCCACGCGCCGAACGGTCGTCCCGGGTCGTACGCCCGGAGGCTTCGGACGGCCTTCACCCAGGCCTCCTGCGCCGCCTCCTCCGCGAGCGCTGGCGACAGGCAGATAGCCGATGCCGCGCGCCACGATGCGTCCCAGTGTCGCCGGAACAGCGTCGAGGTCGCCGCGGCGTCCCCCGTGAGGGCTGCTGCGACGAGCCGAGCATCGCTGGTCCGGATCGCCATCACACCCATCGTTACGCAACGAGTCGGCCGGAACACTCCCACCGCGGCGCGAAACGCCCACGTGGGGCGGGCTGCGATGATGCCCCCGTGGCTCACCATCCCCTTTTCGCCAACGTCCGCCGCTCGCCGTACTTCGCCCGCACCGAGGCCGCCGGGGCCGTTGCCTACATGGCGTACAACCACATGTACATGGCGATGGACTACGGTCGCCAGCCGGCCGCCGAGTACCGCGCGCTGACCGAGGGCGTCACGCTCTGGGACGTCGGTGCGGAGCGCCAGGTCGAGCTGTCCGGGCCCGACGCGCTGGCGTTCGCCGACAAGCTCGCGACGCGCGACCTGTCGCAGGTCGCACCCGGCACCTGCCGGTACACGCTGATCGCCGACGAGCACGGCATCGTCATCTGCGACCCGGTCATGCTCCACATCGAGGACGGCCGCGTCTGGCTCTCCCACGGCAACGTCGACCTGCTGCTGTGGGCCAAGGGCGTCGCGCTCGGCATGGGCCTCGACGTGCAGGTGCGCGAGGCCGACGTCGCGCCCATGCAGCTGCAGGGGCCGCTCGCGCGGGCGGTGCTCGAGCCGCTCGTGGGCAACGCGCTCGACGGCCTCGGCTACTACAAGCTCACGCACGCCGAGATCGCCGGCGTGCCGTGCGTCGTCTCGCGGACCGGCTGGAGCGGGGGACCCGGCTATGAGATCTTCCCGCTCGGGTCCGAGCGCGCGCTCGAGGTGTGGGACGCCATCGAGGCGGCCGGGACGCCGCTCGGGCTGCTGATCATGGGACCGAACGTCCCCCGCGCGCTCGAGCGCGGCATCACCGACATCGCGTGGTTCCACAACCTCGGCGTGAACGCGCTCGAGGCGTCCGAGCGACTCGTCGACCTCGAGGCCGCCGACTTCGTCGGCCGCGACGCGCTCCTCGCCGCGCGCGACGCCGGCCTGAAGCGCAGGACGGTCGGCCTGCTCGGCCCCGACGTCGTGCTGCCACGCGCCGACGGCACCTGGCAGCTGACGCACGGCGGCGAGCCCGCCGGAGCGACCCGCTGGGTGTCGCGATCCCCGACGCTGAGCCGAATCATCGGCGTCGGGGTGGTCGACAGCTCGCTCTCCGAGGAGGGCACCGAGCTCGCGCTCGTCGCTCCCAGCGGTGACGTAGCGCTCACGGTTACCTCGCTGCCGTTCGTCCCGGCCCCGCCCGGCACCAGCGACTGATGCGCGCCCTGTCGTTCCTCGGCGTCGCGGCCCGGCCGCACTACGCCGCGGTGGCGGCGGTCGTGGCGCACGCAGTGGGAGAGCCCGCGCCCGAGATCGAGGAGCCGGGCCTCGACCGCCTCGCCGAGTCGGTGGCCGATCCGCGACCGGCGCTGGCGTTCCTCTGCGGGCTGCCGTACGTCCGTCTGTGCGACGCCTCCGCCCCCGTCACGGCGCTCGCGGCACCCGTCATCGACGAGCCGGATACGCCCGAGGCCGCCGTCTACTTCAGCGACCTGATGGTGCGGCCCGGCGCGCCACGACTCGAGGCCTGCCGCATCGGCTACAACAGCGCCGACTCGCTGTCCGGCTGGGTGCTGCCGCGCTCCGGCATCCCCGACCCCGACACGTTCCGGTGGGTCTGCACGGGAAGCCATCGCAGGTCGCTCGAGCTGCTGGAAGCGGGGGAGATCGACGCGGCGCCGATCGACTCCTACGTCCTCCGCCTCGAGCGCGTCCGGTCGTCGCGGTTCGCGCACCTCGAGCGGCGACAGCGGTTCGGGCCGATGCCCGCGCCGCCGGTCGTCGCGTTCGGGGGCGGTACCGACCTGCACCGGGCGATCACCGACGCGCTGAACGACCTCCCGCGCACGGCCGAGGGACGCCGCGCGCTGGCGCTCGGCGCGGTGCTGCGCTACGCGCCGGTCACGTCGTCGACGTACCTGCCGGTACGGCAGCTGGATCGGTCTTCGGCCGGCGCACCGCCGTGCTGACCGCGCGACCCAGGTAGCGCCACAGGTGCCACTGCAGGAGGATCGTCCACCAGGCGGAGGCGATCAGGTGGAAGTAATCGAGCACCGAGGTGCCGTCCGGCTGCACGAGCAGCCACACCCCGGTCGCCGCCAGCGGCACGCCCAGCCCGAGCAGGATCAGCGAGGAGATCGCGCGCTGCGGCTTCTGCACGGACACCTCGCGCCGGATGTGCCTCCAGCCGAGCCGCGCCACCTTGACGGTCACCAGCGCGAGGGCGAGCACCGCCGCGCCGGTGTGGATCCAGATGTGGGGCGACGACGGCCGGTCGCCGCGCAGGTTGAAGGTGTAGATCGCGATCCCGGTACCGAACGTCACCAGCAGCGGCGTCAGCGCGATCAGCCCGAGGCGAGACGCGCGCCGCGAGACCGGGCGCTGACGTTCGGCGCGCAGAGCGTCCCGCTCCGCGCGCCACTGCTCGACCTCGTCGTCACCGTACTGCTGCGGCGGCTGGTCGGCGGCCCACAGCCCGAGCCGGGTCAGGAACCCGAACGCGAGAACCGGCGGCATCAGGTGCGGCAGATGGATCAGGACCCAGATCGCCACGGGCCCAGGCTAGCTCACGTCACATGCGTTGGCAGCAGGTAGACGAGCGTGTAGAGGACGATCCACACGACGTCGACGAAATGCCAGTAGATGCTCGTGATCACGAGCCCGACCATCGCGTCCTTCGAGAAGTGCCCGCGCATCAGCCGGACAAGGCAGTAGATGAGCAGGTTTATCCCGATGAAGACGTGTACGCCATGTAACCCGGTCAGCGAGAAGAACGTCGAGCCCATCGAGTTCGTGGCCGGCGTGAAGCCGATCGTCATGTACTCGCGGGCCTGCAGGCCGAGGAACGCGGAGCCGAGCAGGATCGTCAGCACCATCCACGCGATCGCAGCCCGGCGCATGTTGCGGACGAGCAGCAGCAGCACCATCTCGCACGTGAACGACGAGGCCACCAGAATCGCGGTGTTGAACGACGTCGCGTCGGCCGGGATCTCGAAGCCCGGCTGCGGCCACTCGAGGCCCTTGATAAGCCGGGTGTGGCCGTAGAACAGGAAGAACGCACCGAACAGCGCGATCTCCGAGGTCAGGAAGATGACCAGGCCGAGCGTCGTCGGGTCGAGCTTGAACGGGTTCGGCTGGTAGGTGTACTTGGCCGGACCGTGGTGCTCGTGTTCCGCCTGGGCACTCATACGTGGGCCGGCTCCGGCTTTGTCGTGGCGGGCTCTTCAGGGAAGATGGCGTGCTTCGCGCCCGGCTCGCCGTAGCGATACGGGCCGCCCACGACTCGCGGCGGGATGTCGAAGTTGAACATCGGCGGCGGCGAGGAGACCATCCACTCGAGCGTCATGCCGCCCCACGGGTTGTCGCCGGCGATCTTGCCGTACCGGGCGGAGTGGATCACGTTGTAGACG
>JBBQFB010000197.1:0-7252 GCA_038321545.1 Gaiellales bacterium | reverse complement strand
CAGCCGAACAGCGAGATCTTCCGGCGGCTGGCCGCGCGGCTCGGGCTCGACGACCCGGCCTTCCGTGAGACCGATGCGGCGATGCTGGCCGAGGTGCTGGCCGCCGCGCCGTCGTCCATCGACGCGGCCGACCTGCACGCGCGCGGGTTCACCAAGATCGACCTCGGCCAGGGACCGCTGCCGCACGCCGAGGGCGGCTTCCGCACGCCGTCGGGAAAGCTCGAGCTGCGCGCCGAATCGCTGGTTGCCGAGGGCATCGATCCCCTGCCGCACTACGACCCGCCGGCCGAGGTGGCCGATGCCGATCTGGCTCTGCGCCTGCCCTTGGCGCTGCTGACGCCGAAGACGCACCTGTTCCTCAATTCGACGTTCGCCAACGGCGTCCGGCAGCACGCCGCGCAGCCCGAGCCGATGGTCTACCTCAACGACGGTGATGCGGCCGCGCGCGGGATCGCCGACGGCGACCACGTGCGCGTCGCCAACGACCGCGGTGCCTTCCAGTGCCGCGCGGTCGTGTCCGACGAGGCCCGGCCGGGCGTCGTGGTGGCGCCGATGGGCTGGTGGAATAGCGATTACGCGAACGGCGTTTCACCTCAGGCGGCCACACCCCAGCTGCTCACCCGCCTCGGCGCTGCGCCGACGTTCAACGATTGCCGGGTCGAGGTAGCGCGGGTCTGACGGACGTTTCGGTTCCGGTCGCCGAGGGGATGACGGATGTGGCGGCCCAGCGTCGCCGGGTTCTTAACGCAACCTCAACGCCGCCGGAACCGGGAACAACTTAGTCGGGCCGTACGTTTGAACAACCGAATCCATTAATACGGGTGGACTGGCAAAGCCCCCGGACTGCGGTGGATGAACTTCCAGAAGAATCGGTCTGGGCGTGGGGGTACAACCGGACCGGGTGAACGTGCGTATACCCATTAACAAGGCTGCCAGGAACCCCCGGGCTGCCGCCGAATAGGCATATCTCAATGACAGATCAGACGGTTACCACTGCACAACTCGACGCACTCCTCGTCCGTGGCTCGGACGACGGGTTCGTGCGGGCCGAAGAGGTTCGAGAGCTCACCGAGGCCCTCGAGCTCGATCGCAGCGACCTCGACGAGCTGAATGCGCTCTTCGAGTCGCACGGCATCGAGATTCGAGAGGTCGAGGCCGCTCCCGCAGCCGTCGCGCCCGTTGCCGCTCCCACTTCGACCGGTGGTGGCGTTCCGGACGACTCGCTCGATCTGTTCCTGCAGCAGATCGGCCGCTACCCGCTGCTCACCGCCCGCGAGGAGATCGAGCTCGCGAAGCGCATCGAGCGCGGCGACCCGGCTGCCAAGGAGCGGATGATCACGTCCAACCTGCGCCTCGTCGTGTCGATCGCGAAGAAGTACCGCGGCACCCATGACCTGTCGTTCCTGGATCTCATCCAGGAGGGCATGCTCGGGCTCATCCGCGCGGTCGAGAAGTTCGATTGGCGGCGCGGCCACAAGTTCTCCACGTACGCCACGTGGTGGATTCGCCAGGCCGTCGACCGCGGCATCCAGAATCGCTCCCGGGCGATCCGGCTGCCCGTGCACGTCATCGAGCGCGAGCGGCGCGTCAGCCGCGTCGAGCGCGATCTCACGGGCAAGCTCGGCCGGCTGCCGGACGACCAGGAAGTCGCTACCGCGGCTCGCCTGTCGACCGACGAGGTGCGCGCCGTCCGCGAGGCAGCTCGCACCGTCATGAGCCTCGACCAGCCCGTCGGCGACGAGGGCGGCACCGCTGCCCACGAGCTGATCGGCACCGACGAGAACGAGCCGACCGACGAGATCTTCGCGGCCAACGCGAAGGACGCTCTCCGCGACGCGATGGAGACGCTCACCGAGATCGAGCGCACCGTGCTGGTGCGCCGCTACGGCCTCGACGGAGAAGATCCCGCGACGCTGAAGGAGATCGGCGAGCAGCTCAGCCTCACGTCCGAGCGGGTCCGCCAGATCGAGTCCGGCGCGCTCCGCCGGCTCGCGCAGCGCCGCGAGCTCGCGGGTCTCGCCGCCTAGACCACTTCGAGACGACGACGCCACAGCTCGCACGCCGCGAGCTCGGCGACCATCGGCTCGACCAGCACGGCAACGAGGGGGTCGTCCGGCACAGCGATGTGCAGGGCGGCCCCCTCAATCGTTCTGCCGACGGCCACGATCGTCGATGCGCGTTCCTTTGCCCAGACCATCACCTCCGGGTCGTACCGCGAGCCGGTGAACAGCAGCGCCCGGTAGCCCGGGTGCTTCGTGAGGTACAGGTCGACGTGCAGCCAGTCGCCCGTCTCGCAGCCGTTGGCCGCGATCCGCGGCGCCTCGCGGAACATCAGCGCCGACTGCAGAGCTGACGAGAGGCGCTCGTACGGCGCGATCGTGGAGACCGGACCGTCCTGGATGACGTCCAGCAGGTCGTTCAGCCACGTGTCGCGGGTATCGAGCAGCTGCTGCGCGGCCGTGACCGCCGGGCGGAGCCGGTCGCTGTCGACGCCGGTGATCAGGTGCAGCAGCGCGACGGTGGCCTGGAAGGAGCGGCACGCGATGCCGCCCTCCTCGACGCCGGCCAGCATCGGCAGCACGACGTCGGCGTGCTGCGCGATCGCGCCGTCCGGGTAGTTCGTGAGCGCGATCGTGCGGCTGGTGCCGTGGTGCCGGGCGAGGGCCTCGACGGTCTCGGCGCTGCCGCCCGACGCCGAGATGCCGATCGCCAGCGTGTTGCCCGACGGCGGGAACGGCGAGGCCGCCGAGGCGAGCTCGACGTGGGCGTCGATGCCCTGGCTCCGCAGCAGCGCCGCGGCTGTCTGGGCGGCGAACTGCGAGCTGCCCATGCCGATCAGCACGATGCGGCGCGCGTCGGTGAGCCGCACGTCGGCGAGCGCGCCGGGCGTGGTGTAGTGGTCGAGCAGCGTGGCGAGGGCGGACGGCTCCCGCAGGATGTCCGCCAGAAATCCGGGTTGGTGCACCCGGGGATTATCCGTGCCGGAACAGCCAGCGCATGCCGAGCCGCGGCGCGTACAGCCACGACGGCAGGAACCGGGCGGCGTACAGGAACTCGTACGTCTCCTTCTCGAGCTCGAACGCCCGCAGCAGTGCCGGGTCGAACTCGAGGCCGGTGTCGGAGCTCTCGATTGCGGCCGTGTACGCCTCGATGCAGCGTTCCTGGGCGCGCTCGATCCACAGGTCGACGTCCAGCCCGGGAGTCTCGACGCCGGCCGCTCGCAGCTCGGCCATCCGCGCGACGTGGTCGAGCGACCGGACGAGGCACGCGAGGTCGCGCATCGGGCTCGAAGGGCGGCGCCGGTCGTCCATCGAGCGCGTCGGCTCGCCCTCGAAGTCGACCACGTGCACGCCGCTCGGCGAGCGCAGGAACTGGCCCCAGTGCAGGTCGCCGTGCGTGCGCGACAGCAGCGGCGGCTCGACGTGCTCGAACGCCGCCAGGCCGGCGCGGATGCGCGGCTCGAGCGCCTTCAGCTCGTCACCGGCCTCGCCGTCGACCGTCGCGAGCGCCAGGTCGAGCTGGCGGTCGGCCGCCGTGCGCCAGCGGTGCAGGTCCTGCGCCGTCGCTCGCCGCGTGCCCAGCTCGTGGGCCAGCGCGACGTGCAACTCGCCGGCGATCCGGCCGATCTCGGCGATCTCGTCGGTCGCGGCATCCAGGTCGGCCTCCTCGGTGCCCGCGATCAGGCGGCCCAGCTGCGCGACCATGCCCTCCCACGGGTCGATCGAGTCGGGCACGAACCGCTGCACGATCGCGAGCGCGGTCTCGCGGCCCTCGCCGTCCACGTGGTGCAGCGAGCCGGCGAACGCTGGCACGTGCGGGTAGTGCGCGTGCTCCAGCGCCCGGCCCAGCTCGACCTCCGGGTGCTCGCCGGTCGCGAGCAGGCGATAGGCCTTCAGCACGACGCGCTCGCCGAGGATGACGCTGGTGTTGGACTGGTCGACGCCGAGCGCTCGCTCGCCGTACATGGCCGGCTCCTGCGTCAGCAGGGCGTTGGGGCGCAGCTCGAACAGGCCGTGGATGCCGGGCAGCTCGCCGCCGGCGCGCAGGGCGGCCATCAGCGCCTCCCAGAAGCCCTCGCCGACGCGCGGCTCCCACACGTGCCCCGCGTGCGACACGTAGGCGGGCATCAGGTAGCGCTCGCCCGGGCCGTCGTCGCTGTAGGAGATGTCGACGAGCAGCAGGAACGCGTCGGGCAGGTCGGGAATCGGCAACGCATCGGCCAGGTGCAGGGCGTAGATGCCGCGGCCCTTGCCGGCGAACCAGCGCGCGCGCTCGATCCTCGCCAGATCGAGCCCATCCAGTGCGCGGGAGACGTCGGTCACGCTGCTCACCCTCAGACTTTACGCACGCGCGACGCGTTCGATCAGGTCTGCAGCCCGCACGCGGCCAGGATCCCCCTTCACGCGTGCCGAGATCTTCTGCATTCTGTCCAAAATACTATGGTCGCCGAGGATTTGGTCGATCGCGCCGGAGAGCTCGGCGGGCGTCCACTCGTAGGTCGCGAGGCGGCGCCCGAAGCCGAGCTCCTCGACGCGCTGCGCGTTGTCGTACTGATCCCAGAACAGCGGCAGCACGACCATCGGCAGCCCGTGATGGAAGCACTCGGTGGCGGTGTTGTTGCCGCCGTGCGTGATCACGAGGTCGCAGAGCGGCATCAGGATCGGCTGCGGCAGGTACTCGGCGCCCCACTGGCGGTCGCGGAGCGTGATCTCGTCTGCCTGCGGGCCCTTCGAGACGATGTAGCGGTGCGGCGTGTCGGCCAGCGCGTCGCAGAGGCGCTGCATGAGTCCGACGTCGGCCGAGCCGAGCGAGCCGAGTGACAGGTAGATCAGCGAGCCGTCGCCGCGCAGGATCTCGTCCGGCACCTCCGCCTCGCCGACCTCCTCGCGCACGCACGTGTCGATGCGTTGCCAGGTGCGGCCGAGCGGCCGCTGCCGGGCGTAGTCGGCCTCGGCCGGATAGAGGTAGAGGTTCAGGTCGGGCGACTCGTGCATGAACGAGCGTGGCTCCAGCGACGGTGCGCCGCGCTCCCGGCAGAACTCGTTGAAGCCCGTCCAGAGCGGCCCGAGGGCCTGGTCGTAGGCGGCCCAGAACGCCTCCCAGCCGGTGCGGTCGCCGGCCGCGTAGCCGGAGAACACCGGCGGCACCTGCGAGTCGAGGATCTCGGCCGGGTTGCACGACACGATGCGCGCCCACCGCTTCGCCCTGGCCGGCAGCGCGGGAAACGCGCAGACGTTGTCCTCCACCACGATGTCGGGCTGCAGCTCGTCGATGATCTCGCACAGCCGCTCCTCGACGTAGCGCGAGCCGTCGACGAGGGCGGCCATGGTGGGCGCGATGAACGTCTCGAGCTGCTCGATGGTCGGCCTGCGGAACTCGGGCGACGTGGCGGCGATGAAGTCCTTCCAGAACTGGCCCGGCGCCTCCTCGACCTCGGGTGGCGGACCGAGCCGCATCAGGCGCTCCTCGAATCCCCGTGCCTCGAGCGTGCCGGCGAACGACTCCTCGATGACGAACACGACGCGCACGCCGCGGGCCTGCAGCACCTGCCCGATCCCGACGCAGTTGTTCGTCGGGCCGTACGCCCCCTCGGGGAAGAACACCACCGTCGGCTCTGCAGCCACCCGTCGCACCTCCGTCGATTCCGAGGGCCGAACATAACATCCTGGATCCGTGCGCCGCAGGTGCATCGCATCCCGCCAGGAGCCGTCAGGCCGCTCCCCAGCGGCTCTGGCGGGCGCGCTGCGCCTACGACGCACGGATCCAGGATGATTGGCCGGTGGCGATCGCTGTCCCCGCTCCCCTGCGCCTACCGGTCTTCCGGGCCTGGTGGACGGCGTTGCAGCTGTCCAACGCGGGCACGTGGATGCAGCAGGTGGCGGCCGGCTGGCTGGTGTTCGAGTCGACGCACTCGGCTGCCATGGTGGGGCTGTTGGGGTTGGCGCAGCGCGGGCCGTCGCTGGCCTTGACGCCGATCGGCGGGCGGCTGGCCGACCAGCACGACCGGCGGCGGCTGCTCGCGTTCACGATCGCCGGCCAGCTGGTCGCGGCCGCGGGGCTGACGGCCGTCACGCTCGCCGGGCACGCCAGCCCGGCGGTGCTGATCGCGCTGTCCGGGGTGGGCGGTGTCGCGCAGGCGCTGCAGTATCCGGCGCAGCTCGCGACGATCTCGACGCTCGTCCCGCCCGAGTCGCTGCACACGGCGGTGTCGCTCAACTCGGCCGGGTTCAACCTGGCGCGGGTGCTGGGGCCTGCCGCGGCGGGCGCGTTGCTACTCGTGTCGCACGGCGCCGCCGTCTGCTTCGCCGCCAACACGCTGTCGTTCGTGCTGCCGCTGTTCGTGCTCCGCCGGCTGCCGGCCGCGAGCGCCGGCGCGCGGTCGGCGACTGCCACGGTGCGCGCCGGTGTGGGCCACGCCTATCGCTCGGCTCCCTTGCGCCGGCTGCTGACGGGCTGCGCGATCTTCACGTTCTGCGCGGCGCCGCTGACGATCCTCGCCCCCGCCTACGCCGACGCGCTGGGCGGCGGTCCGGACGCGCTCGGTGGCCTGCTCGCGGCGTTCGGCGCGGGAGCGATGGTGAGCGCGGCGTTCGTGGTGCGCCTGTCGCGGCGGGTCGGCCGTGGCCGGGTGATCTCGGCGTCGATGATCGGCTACGCGGTGGTCGGCGCGATCGCGGCGCTGGCTCCGTCGCCGCTGCTGGCGGCGCTCCCGTGCGCCCTGGCCGGCGCATGCTGGCTGGCGGTCTTCGCGACCACGAACGCGTCGATCCAGCTGATCTCGGAGGATCACCTGCGCGGCCGGATGCTGGCCCTGTACCTGGACACTGGTAGGTACGATGGCCGTCTCGGGCCTGATCGTCGGGTGGGTGGCGGGCCTGGTGGGCACGAGGGCCGCGCTGGCCGGCCTGTCGGCACCGCTCGCGGTGTACGCCGTCTGGGCGCTGGCAACGCCGGTGCCGGGCGTCGACGCCAACGAGCCCGACTGACAGACGCCAGCGTCGCGCGCGGACCGTGCCGGAAGCGAAACGCACCGCGCCGAGTCGTGCCGTGCCTACCAATGCGGTGCCAGGCACCAGGATCGATGCATGGCGTCGCGTTCGTGCTCGGAGCGTTGGGCGCCGCGCGCCGCGAACGCGCGGTTCACGGCCGAAGTGGAACGTCTCGCGCCGAGCTGCGCCGAACCTACCAACCAGGTGCCAGGCACCTGGTTCGATGCAGTGGCTACTCGGACAACGCCAGGACCGTCACGCCT
>JBBQFB010000196.1:0-7311 GCA_038321545.1 Gaiellales bacterium | reverse complement strand
GCGTTCTGGGGACGCTCTCATGTTTGTCAAGCGGTGAGGTGGTGGTAGATCTCTCGGCTGATGTAGCGTTTTAGGCAGCGGAGGATCTCTCGGGTGGTGAGCCCTTCGTTGCGGCGGCGGTCGGCGTAGGCGCGGGTTTTTGGGCAGATGCGCAGTCGGGTGACGGCGATCGTGTGCAGGGCGCTGTTGGCGTGTCGGTCGCCGCCGCGGTTGAGGCGGTGTCGGCGGTTGGTTTGGCCGCTGCTGGCGGGCAGCGGTGCGACGCCGCAGAGCTTCGCGAAGCTGGCGTCGCTGCGGAGCCGGTCGTGGTTGTCGCCGGCGGTGATCAACAGTTGTGCGGCGGTCTCGATGCCGACGCCGGGGAGGTCGAGCAGCGCCGCGGCGTGGGTGCGTACCAGTGGTTCGATGTGCCGCTCGAGGATCCGGATCTCGCGTCCCAGGTCGAGGATCCGGTGGGCCAGGCTGCGCAGCGCGAGCTGCACGGCGACGCTTGGTAGGCCGGCGTCGGCCGGGTTCGGCGCCAGCTCGTTGCAGTGTCGTACCAGCGTCATCCGGGACAGCTCGCGGAGTGGTTCGCGGACGTCGTCGGGGGCGCTCACCACGAGGCTGTGCAGCTGTTGGAGCGCCTGCCGGCGCATCTGCACCGCGCTGGTGCGCGCTACCCGCAGGCTGCGCAGCGCCTCAACCACGCCATCGCGATGCTTGGCGGGCTGCACGCGGCGGCCCGACCAGGCGGCCTCCGCGGCCGCGATCGCATCGAGCGTGTCGTCCTTGCCGTGACTGCGCCGCGCTGCCCGATCGGGCAGCGTGACCTCCACCACCACCATCCCGCGGTTCGTCAACAGCCGCGTGATCCCGGCACCGTAGGAGCCGGTCTGCTCGACCCCCACGGCCTGCACCGAGCCGTGCTGCTCAAGCCACCCCGCGAGCGCCTGGTATCCAGCCCGGGTGGTCGCGAACGTGGCCGTCCCGAGCAGCGTCCCGTCGCCGCCCATCACCGCCGCGGTATGGGTCTCTTTATGCGTGTCGATCCCGCCGAACACGCATCCCTGGTCGGTCCGTGGCATGCTCACCATCGTCGTCCCTTCGATCGATCACCAGCAGGGTCGGCGCCAGCTCGCCGAAGCGGCGGACAAGACAGTGAACAGGCCTCTGGCCAGGCTCTCATAAGGTCACACCGTCGACAAAGCGAGCACCAAACTGGCTGCTCCCCCGGAACCGACAAGTCCCCAGAAGACACCTCACGGGTCGGACTGAGCCGGGGTCAGGAACCGGCGGAGCAGCCAGCACCGACAAGACTACGCCGGCACCCGCCACTATCACTGTCTGACCCCCGTGGCCGGGCGTTTCGGGGTCAGACCCCGCGCATGGAACACGCACAGAAGACGCACGCCGGGGGCCTGAGCCGACCTCGGCGGCGGCTCGCACGGCGCGCCAGGATGCCCGGTACTCAACGACTCGGCCGCCGGCTCCGCGAGCGGCAGCGCCTCCGGCTGGCGGCGACCCGAGGGACGATCCGCCGGCTCGGCCACATCGCTGCTGCTGATGATGTTCCGGGTGCTCCGTCGCAGGGCGTTCGGGCGCAAGGCCGGCGCGACGCTGCGGTCGGTCTACCCGGTCGTCCTCGGCCTCGGCGGCTGGTTCGTCGGTGCCCTGATCGTGCTCACGACGATGCCCGGCGTGCCTCTCGACAACGAGCTGCTGGCGGTGCTGTCGATCGGCGTCCCCGTCGGTCTCGGCATCTACCTGGCGTGGGTGCGCGTCGACTGGCCGGCGCAGATCCGGCGTGTCGGCCTCGCTGCGGCGGTCGCGAGCGCGATCGTCGGCGCCTGGCTCGGGTTCAACACGATCACCGGGATGCTCGCGATCCTGACGACCATCGCCGGAGCGGCAGCGGGCGCCAACGCGATCCTCCTCGCCTACGACATCGCGCGGGAGGGACGCGTGGGCGCTCGGGCCGCCGCGGCGAGCCGCGCCACGTTCCCAATGGAAAGGGGCTCCGCAGCCTGACGGCGCGAAACCCCCTCTATCCAACAGACGGGAGCGACGGGACTCGAACCCGCGGCCTCCGGCGTGACAGGCCGGCGTTCTAACCAACTGAACTACGCCCCCCGTAGGGCAAGTCCGAGTATACCGACAGCCCGGGATCGAGAGCGCAACCGGTCAACCGCGGCGAGTCGCGGGACGGCCCCGTTGTTTGCAATAGTCGCCGCATGACCGAGCCCGCCGCACCGCCTCCGCCGCCGCCCCCGCCCCCGCCCGAGGACCGGCTCGTCAAGACCTACCACTCGGCCATCGTCGGCGGCCGCGAGCTCGCGTACACCGTCACCTGCGGCACGATCGTGCTGAAGGAGGAGTCGGAGAAGACGAATGGCGACGACGAGGGCGCCTCCGAGGGCGACAAGCCCCGCGCCGAGGTGTCGGTGATCGCCTACACGCTGGACAGCGTGGAGGACCGCACCGACCGGCCCGTCACGTTCGCGTTCAACGGCGGCCCCGGATCGGCGTCCGTGTGGCTGCACCTCGGCCTGCTCGGGCCCCGGCGCGCGCCCGTGCGCGACGGCGTCACCACCGGCCCGTTCCGCCTCGTCGACAACGAGCACTCGCTGCTCGACATCTCCGACATCGTCTTCATCGATCCCGTCTCGACCGGTTACAGCCGCGCCGTCGTGGGCGAGAAGGCAAAGCAGTTCCACGGCTTCCAGAAGGACATCGAGTCGATCAGCGAGGTGATCCGGCTGTGGACGACCCGCAACCGGCGCTGGCCGTCGCCGAAGTTCCTGATCGGCGAGAGCTACGGCACCACGCGTGGGGCCGGCGTCGCGGCGCACCTGCAGGACCGCTACGGCCTGTTCCTGAACGGCCTGATGCTGGTGTCCGGCGCGCTCGACTTCGGGCTGCTCGAGTTCGATCCGGGCAACGACGCGCCCTACGTCGGGTTCCTGCCGACCTACGCCGCCACCGCCTGGTACCACGGCCGCCTGGCACCCGAGCTGCAGGCCGATCTGCGCGCCACCGTCGCCGAGGTGGAGAGGTTCGCCGTCGAGGAGTACGCCGTCGCGCTCGCAAAGGGCGCCCGGCTGCCCGACGACGAGCGCGCGCACATCGTCACGCAGCTCGCGCGCTACACGGGCCTCACGGAGGACTACATCGACCGCACCGACCTGCGGATCGGCGACCAGCGGTTCTTCAAGGAGCTGCTGCGCGACGAGCGCCGCACCGTCGGCCGGCTCGACAGCCGGTTCAAGGGCATCGACCGCGACGCCGCCGGCGAGACACCCGAGGACGACGCCTCGTTCGGCGCCGCGATGGCGCCGTTCGCCGCGACGTTCAACGACTACGTCCGCGGCGACCTCGGCTTCGAGACCGACCGGACGTACGAGATCCTCCACCCCAACCTGTGGAAGACGTGGAGCTACGCCGACCACGAGAACAAGTACGTCAACGTCGGCGAGATGCTCCGCAAGACGGTATCGGGCAACCCGGGCCTGAAGGTGTTCGTCGCGAGCGGCTACTTCGACCTGGCAACGCCGCACTTCACGACCGACATCGTGATCGACCACCTCGCGCTCGACGCGACGCTGCGCGGCAACATCACGACGGCGTACTACGAGGCCGGCCACATGATGTACATCCACGAGCCGTCGCTCGCGGCGCTCAAGGCCGACCTCGCAGCGTTCATGGCGGGCGCGATCGCGCCGCCCGCCTGACCTATCCCGCCGACGGCATCCCCACGAGCACTTCCGCGGCTGCGTCGATGTCGGCCTGCGGCAGCTCGAAGTCGACGAGCTCGCCGTTCAGGTACTGCTGGTACGCCCCCAGCTCGAGGTACCCGTGACCGCACAGGTTGAACAGGATCGTGCGGCTCTCGCCGGCGGCGCGCGCCGCCTCGACCTCGACCTCGACGGCGCGGATCGCGTGGTTGGCCTCGGGCGCCGGAATGATGCCCTCCGCCGCGGCGAACCGCACGCCGGCCGCGAAGCACTCGTTCTGGCGGTAGGCGACGGCCTCGACGATGCCCTCGTTGACGAGCTTCGAGACCAGCGGGGCCATGCCGTGATAGCGCAGGCCGCCGGCATGGATGGCGGCCGGCATGAACGTGTGCCCGAGCGTGTGCATGGGCAGCAGCGGTGTCATCTGCGCCGTGTCGCCGAAGTCGTAGCCGTAGTGGCCGCGCGTCAGTGTCGGGCAGCTGGCGGGCTCGGCCGCGACGATGCGCAGCGCCTTGCCGGCCGCCTTGTCGGCCACGAACGGGAACGAGATGCCGGCGAAGTTCGAGCCGCCGCCGGCACAACCGACGACCACGTCGGGGTACGCGCCGGCCTGGTCGAGCTGCTTCTTGGCCTCCTGGCCGATCACCGTCTGGTGCATCAGCACGTGGTTCAGCACGGAGCCGAGCGCGTACTTGGTGTCGTCGCGCGTGGCGGCGTCCTCGACGCCCTCGGAGATCGCGATGCCGAGCGAGCCGGTCGAGTCGGGATGCTGCTCGAGGATCTTGCGCCCCGCGTTCGTGTCCATCGAGGGCGAGGCGACGACCTGCGCGCCCCACGTCTCCATCATCGCGCGCCGGTACGGCTTCGTGTCGTAGGACACGCGCACCATGTAGACCTTCACGTCGATGCCGAACTTCGTCGCAGCGAACGCCAGCGCCGAGCCCCACTGGCCCGCGCCGGTCTCGGTGGCGATCCGCTTCACGCCCTCCTGCTGGCTGTAGTACGCCTGCGGGACGGCGGTGTTCGGCTTGTGCGAGCCGGCGGGCGAGACGCCCTCGTACTTGTAGAAGATCTTGCAGTCCGTGTTCAGCGCCTGCTCGAGGCCGAGCGCGCGGTAGAGCGGTGTCGGGCGCCACATCGAGTAGATATCGCGGACGACGTCAGGGATCGGATGCCAGCGGTCCGGCGACATCTCCTGCCCGATCAGCGCCATCGGGAACAGCGGTGTCAGCATGTCGGGGCCGACGGGCTCGCCGGTGCCCGGATGCAGCGGAGGCGGAGGCGGGCCGACGTCCGCCATCACGTTGTACCAATGCGTCGGGATCTCGCTCTCGGCGAGCAGGTAGCGCCGCTGCGTCACGTTCCGCTCCAGGGTTCAGGGAGTAGGAGTGGTGAGCGTACACGTCCTGCTATCTTCGTCGCAGAGCACGCGTCCGGAGGATCTGTGTCGAGCCACAACATCACCGACCACACCGCGGTTTCGGTACGGGTCATGTACGTGATCGCCGGAACGTTCATCGTCTGCAACGCGATCGTGCTGCTCGCGAAGGGCGTCGATGCGATGCCGTTCGGCATCATCGGCGTACTCGGCTCGCTGGTCTTCGTCGTGGCCGCCCTCGCCATGGCGCAGTACGTCAAGCGCCAGCCGCAGCATTAAGCCTGCATAACGATCGGCGCACGACCTTGGATGACGCCAAGTGCGTTGTATCATCCGTGACGAAATCCGATCACGGAGGTGTGTGCGGATGTCCAAGGTCCTGGTCGTCGCCAACGAAACCGTCGGAGCCGACGAGCTGCTGCACGAGCTGCGGCGACTCGAGGACGAGAAGACCTCCGACTACTACGTGATAGTGCCGGCGCGCCCGCTCCACGAGCGCCACGGCACTGTCTGGACGCAGGAGGGAGCGATCGAAGCCGCCGAGGAGCGGCTCGAGACGACCCTCGAGGCGCTCCGGACGGAGGGCCTGAAGGCCGGCGGCCGGGTCGGAGACATGCGGCCGATGCACGCGATCAACGACGCCCTGATGGACTTCAAGGCCGACCTCATCGTCATCTCCACCCACCCCGAGAAGCGCTCCCGCTGGCTGCGGCACGGGCTCGTCGAGCAGGCCGAGCGGCGCTTCGGTCGGCCCGTGATCCACGTCGTGTCGACGGCAGTAGCCGTCCCGCACTGATCGCTGGCACGACGCGGCAACACGGCCGGCGCTCCGTCGAATAGCCTTACACGGTGAGCACCACGCAGAGTCCCGTCGTCGGCGAGCTGTACAGCCGGATCAGCGAGCGAACGGGGGCGCGAGCAGCGATGCTCCTCGCGTTCGCCGAGTCCTACCTGCGGCGCATGTCGGTCGACGCCCTCGCAGGGTTGTCCGTCGAGGAGCTGTTCGGCGAGATCGTCGGCGCGTTCGACCTGGCCGACCGCCGCGGGTCCGACCCGCTCGCGGTGCGGGCGTTCAACCCGACGCTGCAATCCGACGGTTACGCGCTGCCGGGCTCGGTGCTCGAGACGAACACGCCGGACTCGCCGTTCCTGGTCGACTCCGTCTCGGCCGAGCTCGACGTCCGTGGCATCCAGGTGCGCGAGGTGATGCACCCCGTGATCGGCGTCGAGCGTGACGCCAACGGCCGGATCGCGAAGGTGCTGCACGCGCGCGACGCCGAGCAGCGCGAGTCGGTCATGCACTTCGAGCTGGAGCGCCGCCTCGAGAGCGGCGAGCTGATGGAGCTGTGCGACCGCGTGCGCGCGATCCTCGGCGACGTGCAGGCCGCGGTGCGCGACTTCGCTGCCATGCGCGAGCGGGTGCCGGCCATGGCCGAGGCCGCGCGGGCCGCCGCCACGCGCTACGCCGCGGACGAGGTCGAGGAGGCGGTCGCGTTCCTCGACTGGCTGTTCGAGGGCAACTTCCTGTTCCTCGGCTACCGCGAGTACGTGATCGACGCGGGTGCCGTCTCGATCGGCGCGGGGTCGGGCCTCGGCATCCTGGCGAACGAGGACTCGAGCCACTACCGCGAGCCGATGCCGCTGGTGTCGATCGAGCCGCGGCTGCGCGAGCGCATCACCGGCGGCGACCTGCTGCTGGTGTCGAAGACGAACCGGTTCTCGACCGTCCACCGGCACGCGCGGATGGACTACGTCGGCGTCAAGCGGGTCGATCCCGACGGCGACGTGCGCGGCGAGCTGCGGCTGATCGGCCTGTTCACGTCGAAGGCCTACGCCGAGCCGGCCGGCCACGTGCCGATCCTGCGCCGCAAGCTGCGCCAGATCATCGAGGCCGAGGACCTGATCGACGGCACGCACGACTACAAGGCCGCGGTCACGCTGTACGAGTCGTTCCCGAAGGACGACCTGTTCAGCGCCTCGGTCGAAGACCTGCGCGCCGAGGTGATGGGCCTCCTGCACCTCGAGGAACGCCGCCAGGTGAAGCTGTTCGTGCGGCGCGACGCCGAGGACCGCTCGGTTGCGATCACCGTCGCCCTGCCGCGCGACCGCTACAACGCCGATCTGCAGCAGCGGCTCCAGGAGCTGCTGCTGATGCGGTTCCAGGGCGACACGATCGACCAGTACCTGACGCTCGGCGAGACCGAGCAGGCGCGCATCCAC
>JBBQFB010000195.1:0-7354 GCA_038321545.1 Gaiellales bacterium | reverse complement strand
TCCCGACCATCCGGCCGGTCTCCTCGACGTAGTCGCGGATCGCCTCGAGCATCACGAGGATCACGGCCGGCGTGGCGGCCGGCGCGATCTTGCCCGTCGACGTCTTGATGAAGTCGGCGCCGTGGCGCATCGCGAGCAGCGAGGCGTGGCGCACGTTGTCGAGCGTCTCGAGCTCGCCGGTCTCGAGGATCACCTTCAGGTGGGCGTCGCCGCAGGCGGCCTTCACCTGCTCGATCTCGTCGGCCACCAGGTCGAAGTGGCCGGACAGGAACGCGCCCCGGTCGATCACAATGTCGATCTCGTCGGCGTCGTCGCCGACGGCCGCAGTCACCTCGGCGAGCCGCGTCGCGAGCGGCGCCTGACCGGACGGGAACGCCGTGGCGACCGACGCGACGCGCACCCCGCTGCCCCGCGTCAGCTCCTTCGCCAGCCGCACGAAGGGCGGGTACACGCACACCGCGGCACACCGCGGCAGCGTCGGATCGGCGGGGTCGGGCGACAGCGCCTTCGCACACAGCCGCCGGACCTTGCCGGCGGAGTCCTTGCCCTCCAGCGTCGTGAGGTCGATCATCGAGAGCGCCAGCCGCAGGCCCTCGGCCTTTGCGGTGGTCTTGATCGAGCGCTTCTGCAGCCACGCCACGCGGGTGGCCACGCCGACCGCGTCGACCGGCACGTCGTCGATCTTCACCGGCGACCGGTCTCGAGCAGCGGGCCGATCTGCGTGGCGCCGACGCGGTTGGCGCCCGCCGCGATCAGCTCCAGCGCCTCGCCGTGGGTGCGGATGCCGCCGGCCGCCTTGATGGCGATCGCCCC
Organism: Gaiellales bacterium; assembly: GCA_038321545.1. Taxonomy (GTDB): domain Bacteria; phylum Actinomycetota; class Thermoleophilia; order Gaiellales; family F1-60-MAGs149; genus VFJZ01. The sequence continues at coordinate 6,541 of JBBQFB010000195.1, read as the reverse complement.
GCCCAGCTCCTCGCGCAGCAGTTCGACGTCGAGCACCGTGGTCGAGCGCGGGCCGAGGCCGGACGACGTCACGACCATGTCCACGCCGGCCGCGTGCACCACGCGCGCCGCCAGCCGGATCCGGCGGTCGTCGAGGTGCGACGTCTCGACGACGGCCCGCACCTGCGCCGGGCGGCGGCCGTTCGAGAGCGTCCGCAGACGGACGGCGCGGACGATCGCGACCAGCTCGTCGCGCGTCTCGTTGACCTCCCCGGACAGGAACCGGTGCAGGCCGATCATCACCTCGAGGTCGTCTGCCCCGTCCGCCAGCGCGCGCTCCGCGGCGGCGGCCTTGATCTCCGCCACGTCGGCGCCGAACGGGAACGAGATCATCGCGACGACCTTCACGTCGCTGCCCGCGAGCCGCGTGGCGGCGTGCGTGACATGAACGGGAAGCACGCAGAGCGCCGCGACGTGGCCCGCCAGAGCCTCGTCACACGCGGTGTCGAGGTCCTGTACGGTTGCAACGGGGCGAAGCACGACGGACTCCACCGCCTTCGCAAGCTCTCCGGGGCGCGGCGCCATCGGTTCATCGTACCGCCGGGCGCGCCACAGCCCGCACAGCACCACACGGCCTCGCAGTGAATCCCGCGGTGCCTGTATGCTATGCAACCCCGTTCTCCTCCATTGGATTTCGACGACTTCATCCAGCGCGACCGCGAAGCGGAGATCGCGAAGATCCGCTCGCGCCGCGCTGAGCGCGATCAGATGCACAAGGTGTTCCGGCGCCGTCGTGCGATCGCCGTCGCCGTGCTGGTGCTGCCCGTCGCGGGCTTCGTGTTTGCCGGCAAGTTCCCGTCGGACAACAAGAAGGCGGTAGCCAAGACGACGTCGGCGCCGGCAGCCACGACTGCCGCCGCAGCGACGACCGAGGCAGCGGGCTCGCAGCCGTTCCCGGCCCCGTCCGAGGTGCGCGCGGCGCACTTCTCGATGTACCTCGGGAACGACCAGAGCGCGATCAAGAAGTTCATCGACGCGTACAACCCGGACACGGGCCTGAACGCCGTCGAGCTCGACATCAAGAACGAGAACGGCGACATCGCGTTCACCGAGGGCATGCCGTCGCTCGCGATCAAGTCGGGCGCGGCGAAGGACATCTACGAGCCGCGCGTGATCGTCGAGCAGCTGCACGCCGCCGGGTTCTACGTGATCGGCCGCGTCGTGTCGTTCGAGGATCCGGTCGTGGCGGAGTACGCGTCCAAGCGCGCGATCCGCACCATCGACGGCGGCGTTTGGAAGAACCACGCCGGGCTCGGCTGGCTCAATCCGTACAACAAGACGAACTGGACCTACCTCGCAGACGTCGCCAAGGCGGCCGCCAAGGTCGGCTTCGACGAGATCCAGTTCGACTACACGAGGTTCCCCACCGACGGCGACCTGTCGAACGTCAAGCTCGATCGCACCAAGGCGAAGATGGAGTCCGCGATCGCCGGCTACCTCAAGAACGCCGTCGAGGCGCTGCACCCGCTCAAGATCCGCGTCTCGGCCGACCTGTTCGGCCTGGCCGCGACCGAGGATCTCGGCATCGGCCAGAACCCCGACAAGCTCAAGAACATTGTCGACGTGATGTCGCCGATGATCTACCCGCAGGGGTACGCCGCCAACTCCTACGGCATCGCCTGCCCGGTCTGCAACCCGCACGACCTGGTCGAGGCGACGATGATCGACTGGAAGAAGAAGGCCGTCGGCGGCACGGCCGAGCTGCGGCCGTGGATCCAGGCGTACGACTGGATCGAACACAAATACGGCCCGACCCAGGTGATGGCACAGGTCGAGGCGCTGCGCGACCATACCGAGCGCGGGTTCCTGTTGTGGAACCCGAGGGCGGCGTACCAGCCCGACATGCTGCAGTTCCCCGCCGCGAAGTGAGCGGCGGCGAGGCGCGCGCCCGGGAGCTCGGGCTCCTGATCCCCGACTTCCATGCTGACGGCTACTACGGCGGCGACTTCGGCTCGATGAAGTCCCACCACGTCGTGAACCGCGTGCTGTACCTGTCGGGGCATGTGCCCGAGGGGCCGGCCGGCCCCGTGCACCCCGGGCGGCTCGGCCGTGACGTGACCGTCGAGCAGGGCTACGAGGCGGCCCGCCAGACCGGGCTCAACTGCCTCGCCGGCATCCGCTACGCCGTCGGCTCGCTCGACCGCGTCCGCTGCCTCGTCCGCAACCTCTGCTTCGTGGCGGCCGCGCCCGACTTCACCGACGTGCACCTGGTCTCGTCGGGCTGCTCCGACCTGCTCCGCGACGTGTTCGGCCCGGAGGCCGGCCTCGGCGGGCGCGCCACGATCGGCGTCCAGAGCCTCGCGCACAACCACTGCTTCGAGTGCTGGCTCGAGGTCGAGCTCGACGACGACCATGCCTGAGCGGCTCTCCGACGCCGGCCGGGCCCACGCGATCGCCAGCCCCCACGCCGCCGCGTCGGCGGCCGGCGACGTCATCTTCCGCCGCGGCGGCACCGCGTTCGACGCCGCGCTCGCGGCGGCGGCTGCGCTGACCGTCTGCTACCCGCACATGTGCGCTGTCGGCGGCGACGTCATCGCGCTCGCGGCGACCCCCGACGGCGTCGTGCGGGTCGTCAACGGCTCGGGTGCCGCACCGGCCGGCGCGTCGTCCGAGCGGCTCGCGGCCGAGTTCGGTGCGATGCCCGTGCGCGGCGCCCACTCCGTCACGGTTCCCGGCGCCGTCGCGGCCTGGGAGACGCTGCGCGAGATCGGCGGGACGTTGCGGTTCGCCGACCTGCTCGAGCCGGCCGCCAGGATGGCCGAGGAGGGCGTCGCGGTCACGCCGAGCCTCGCGAGGTCGCTCGCCGACGCGGAGCACCGCGGCGAGATCGAGGCTGACGAGGGCATGAACGAGGTGTTCCGGCCGAACGGGCGGGTGCTTGCCGTCGGCGACGCGCTGGTGCAGCCCGCGCTGGCGCGGACACTGCGCGCGCTCCAGGCCAACGGTGCCGGCGCGCTGTACCGCGGACCGGTCGGCGCGGCCATCTGCGCCAGGCTGAACGCGCTCGGATCGCCGCTCACGATGGATGACCTCGGCGCGCACGTGACCGAGGTGACCGCGCCGCTGGTCGGCACGTTCGGCGACGAGGAGGTGCTGACAGCGCCTCCGAACTCGCAGGGCCTGCTGCTGCTCGAGATCCTCGGCGCGGCCACGCGGCTCGGCGGCGTCGACTTGCTCGGCGCCGACGCCGACCTGCTCGCCGAGCTGTTCCGGCTCAGCACGATCGACCGCGACCGTCACCTGGCCGATCCGCGGTTCGCCGGCGTCCCGGTGTCCGAGCTGCTGTCCGACGGGCACCTGGCGGAGATGGCCGAAGCCGCGCTGGCGCGCCGGACGGGCGCGCGAGCGGCGTCCGCCCCGGCCGTGCCGAAGGCCACGGGCGACACGATCGCGATCGTGACCGCCGACGCAGCCGGCAATGCCGTCGTGATCATCCAGTCGGTCTTCTACGAGTTCGGCTCTGGGATCCTCGACCCGACCACCGGCGTGATCCTGCACAACCGCGGCGCGTACTTCTCGGTCGACCCCTCGTCCCCGAACCAGGTCGTGGGAGGCAAGCGGCCCGCGCACACGCTGATGCCCGTGCTCGTGCGGCGCGGTGACCGGATCGTCGGCGTCCACGGCACCATGGGCGGCAGCGCGCAGGCGCAGATCCACGCGCAGCTGATGCTGCGGACGACCCGCGGCGAGGCGCCCGCCGACGCGGTCTCGGCTCCGCGGTTCGTGGTCGGCGGTCTCGGTGTCGGCGGTCAGGCGGACATCGTGCTCGCCGAGGGGCGCTGCGGTCAGGAGGAGCGCGACGCGTGGGCCGCCGCCGGATTCGAGGTGCGGGAACTGGCCGACTTCGACGAGGAGGCCGGGCACGCGCAGATGATCCGGATCGGCGCCGAGGGTGCGTTCCGCGTCGCGAGCGACCCGCGTTGCGACGGCGCGGCGCTGGCGGGCTAGGCCACGCGGAAGAGCCGGCCGCGGCCGGGCGGCTGATCCGCCACGCCGGCGGTGCGCGCCAGATCCCACGCCAGCGCCTGGTTCGACGTGACGACCGGCTTGCCGAGCAGCTCCTCGAGCGGCTCGACCACGTGTCGCGTGCGCAGGCCCGTGCACGAGATGAACAGCGCCTCGGCGGCGGGGTGCGAGCCGAGTTGCTGCCCGGCGTCGATCAGGGATGCCCGCGAGACGCGGTTCATCTCGGGGTCGCCGTCGAGCTTGAAGCTGGCGCGCGTCACGATCTCGATGCCGCCGGCGGCGAAGAACCCGGCGATCAGGTCGCTGGGGCCGTCGAGGTAGGGCGTCAGCAGGGCGATGCGGCGCGTGCCGAGCGCGTCGAGCGCCTTCACGGCCGCCTCGACAGGCGTGCAGACGGGCACGCCGGGCCGGCCGGCGGCGATCTTCGACCGCGCCCGCTCGGCGCCGACCGCGACGGTGCCGGACGTGCACGAGAACCCGATCGCGGCGAGCGGCCCGCCCGGAGCGAGCAGCCGGGCGCCCTCGGTCAGGTGGTCGCCGAGCCGCGCGAGCGTCTCGGGCGTGGCGACGACGTCCATCGGGATGCGGGTGGCGTACGCCTCGATCCCGTCCGGCAGGAACGCGGCGACGTCGCTGCCGGACGCCCGGTCGGTGGCCAGCAGCAGCAGCCCGACGGGTACGGGTCCCCGCTCGTCGAAGGAGGCATCAAGCGCGTTCCAGGAGGCAGATTCCGTCAGCGACATGCCCGAATCATGCCTGGGGTCTGACCCCGAAACGCCCGGCCACGGGGGTCAGACCCCAGAACGCTTTGTAACGGAAGGCGCGCATCTTGACCGATCTGGCACGGCTGGACGCTCGGATGCGCGGTCCGCGCTCCGGGCGGCACGAACGGGCCGCTAGGGCTCTTCAGCCCAGCTGGTCGAGCACGCGGTCGTCGTCGCGCCAGCCGCGACGGACGCGGACCGTCAGCTCGAGCATCACCTTCGCGCCCAGCAGACGCTCGATACCCGGCCTCGCATCGGCGCCGATCTGGCGGATCATGGCGCCGTTCTTGCCGACCAGGATGCCCTTCTGCGACTCGTGATCGCAGAGCAGCGAGCACGTGATGCGCGCCGCATGCTTGCGGGTCGGCGGCGTGTACTCCTCGACCAGCACCGCGACAGCGTGCGGCACCTCCTCGTGCGTGCGGTTCAGCGCCGCCTCCCGCACCAGCTCACCGATGCGCAGCCGCACCGGATCGCCCGAAGTCGCGTTCACGGGGTACAGCGCCGGGCCTTCGGGAGCGTGCGTGAGCAGCTCGTCGGCGATCCGGTCGATGCCGTCGCGGCGCTTCGCGGAGATGGGTACGAGCGCTGCGAAGTCGCCCAGCGCGGCGATCTTCTCGATCGAGGCGCCGATCGCTGCCGGGCTGAGGCGGTCGATCTTGTTGACGGCGATCACGACCGGCGTGGCCGAGGCGAACACGCGGGTCGCGATGAAGCGGTCGCCCGCACCGGGCGACTCGGTGCCGTCCAGGACGAACAGGACGACGTCGACGTCGGCAAGCGTCTCGTCGACGGTCCGCTGCATGCGCCCGGTGAGCCCGTCGCGCGGCGTCTGGAAGCCCGGGAGGTCGAGCAGCACCAGCTGCCAGTCCTCGCCGTTCATCACACCGGCCACGCGGCGGCGCGTCGTCTGCGGCTTGTCGGACACGATCGAGACATGCGAGCCGCAGAGCGCGTTCACGAGCGTCGACTTGCCGACGTTCGGCCGCCCGGCGACGCCGACCAGGCCGGAGCGGAAGGCGTCGCTCACAGCGAGAAGCGCTCCGGCAGGATCTCGTCGAGCGTGAACGTCATCAGCTCGCCGTCCCGCGGAAACGTGATCGTGCAGTCGGCATCGGCGAACTCGGCCAGCACCTGCCGGCACCCACCACAGGGCGGCACGCTCTCGGACGGCCCCGCGACCACGACGGCAACGAACCTCCGGTGGCCCTCGGCCAGGGCGCGCACGATCGCGGACCGCTCGGCGCAGATGGTCATGCCGAACGAGCCGTTCTCGACGTTACCGCCGGTCACCACGTCACCGGACTCCGTCACCACGGCCGCGCCGACCGTGAACCGCGAATAGGGCGCGTAGGCGCGTTCGCGGGCCGTCTCGGCAATGCCGTGCAGGCGGCGCTCCTCGTCAGTGGCCGGACGCATGCGGTGAGTGTAGAAGGCCGGTCGCTACAGGGCAGGCAGCGGATCCGCGTCGCCGCCGGCCACCGGCACCGCGTCGTCCGCAGGTGCCGCCGGCACCCGCTTTGCCGGGCGCGGCATCGCGACGGGCGCGGCCAGATGCTTCTTCGCCCTCGCCGGCCGGTGGCGACGGCGCGGCGTGGAGGGCTTCGCGATCGCCCTCGTAGCGCGGGCCTTGGGCGTGCGCACGCGCGCCGGAGCCGGCTCGGGCGCCACCGCCGGCTCGTCCCGCGCCGGCCGCGGCGCCGCGGGGGCCCGGGCAGGTGCCGCCGCGGACGGGCTGCGATCGGGCAGCAGCGTGACGGCCACGGCGAGCA
>JBBQFB010000194.1:0-7361 GCA_038321545.1 Gaiellales bacterium | reverse complement strand
TTCGCCTGGCTGACCGACTTCGTCGGGTACCTCCCGCTGCCGGAGGGAGGCGAGCGGGAGGCGTTCCTGACCGCCGACTACAATGCCGAGATGATCGAGCACGTCGCCCGCTCGCCGCGGGTGCGCGACCGGGCGATCTTCATCGGCGACCCCGATGACATCGTCCCGGACGCCTTCGGACCCGGACTGCCCGCGATCCGCGACTGGACGGAGCGGCACTTCGACTTCGCCGGGTACGTGACCGGTTTCGACGCCGCCGCGACCACCGACCGGACGGCGCTGCGGCGGAGCCTCGGCTACCGCGAGGACGAGACCGTCTGCATCGTCAGCGTCGGCGGCTCCGGCGTCGGCCGCGACCTGCTGGCACGGGTGATCTCGGCGTACCCGGCCGCCGCGGCCCTGCTCCAGAACCTCCGCATGATCGTGGTGGCCGGACCGCGCATCGACCCGGCGTCACTGCCACGCGTCGCGGGCGTCGAGGTGCACGCGTATGTCGACGACCTCTACCGGCATCTCGCGGCCTGTGATGTCGCCGTCGTCCAGGCCGGTCTCACGACGTGCATGGAGCTGACGGCGAACCAGCGGCCGTTCCTGTACTTCCCCCTCCGCGGCCATTTCGAGCAGCAGCGGCACGTCGAACATCGCCTGCGGCGCTACGGCGCGGGCCGGCGGATGGACTACGACGTGGCCGATGCCGATGCGATCGCACACGCCCTCGCCGAGGAGGCGCGCCGGACCGTCGACTACCGCCCCGTGGCGACCGATGGCGCCGCGCGGGCCGCGCGTCTGATCGCGGAACTCCTCTAACCGGCACGCCGAAGCCGCCGCTCAAGGTATCGGACGGGCGGGTCGATGGGATCACTGGCGTCTTCTCCATTGCGATCGGGCCGACAAACGGCATCTGCAGTGGGAGGAGGACGGTTGCGAGACTCGACGGGATCGAACAGGCCCATCAGTGATGCGGCGGGCGCCGTCACGGCAGAGCTGCGCGCCGCCAGGGTCCTCCTCGACCTGGTGCTGGACGCCACCGGCACGTACCCGTACACGGCGATCATCCACGCAGACGGCCGGGCTGAGGGCGTGTTCTCGGCCGCCGCCTACGCCCGCCTGATCGGCGCACCCGTGCCAGCCGGCCTGCAGCCCGATGACGCCTGGCGCCGCCGCATCCACCACGAGGACCGCGACGCGTTGATGGCCGACCGCGCGGCGCTCCGGCGCGGCGAGTCGCAGCGCCTCGAGTACCGCATCGTGGCGGCGAACGGCGACGCCGTGTGGATCGTGGAGCACATGGCGCCGCGCTGTGTCGACGGTGAGCTGCTGGTCGACGGCATCCTGATCGACATCTCGGTGCAGCGGCGCCTCGAGCTTCGCCTGCGCGACGCGCTGGCCGACGCCCGACGCGGCCAGGAGGAGGCGGAGGCGCGCTCGCTGGTCGACCCGCTGACCCTGATCCCGAACCGCCGTCACTTCGAGGGCGCGCTGGTGGAGGAGTTCTCGCGCAGCTGTCCGGGCGCTCAGCTCGGCCTGCTGCTGATCGACGTCGACCACTTCAAGCTCGTCAACGACACGTGCGGACATCCGACGGGGGACCGCGTTCTCGTCGAGATCGCCGGTCGGCTCTCCGACGCCGTCGGCTCGAACGTCCTGGTGGCCCGGTGGGGCGGCGAGGAGTTCTGTGCGCTGGCTCCCGGCATCCGCGACGAGCACGACCTCCGCGCCGTCGGTGAGACGTTCCGCTCGGCGATCGAGGTGGAGCCGATCGCGTTCGGGGACGAGTCCGCGCGCGCGCTCGGGCTCACGGTCAGCGTGGGCGGCGCGCTGGCGGAGCCGGGCTTCACCCAGAGCGAGCTGATCGACACCGCCGACCGTGCGCTGTACGCGGCCAAGCGCCGGGGTCGGAACCAGGTGCGGCTGGGAAGCGATCTTCGGGCGGACGAGGCAGCGGCGAGCGTCGAGGGGCGGCCCCGTCGCAGCGCTTTGGCGCTTGATATTCTCGTTCGATGACGCTGGACGCCTACCGCGTGACGTCCACGGCGGAGATCGTCGACGTGCTCGGCGAGCCGGGCGAGCTCGTCCGGGCGAAGGTCATCGGCCGGCTCGACGTGCACTGCCGCGACCTGATCGCCCGGTCGCCGTTCGTGCTGCTCGGCACGTCCGGCTCCGACGGCCGGCTGGATGTCTCGCCGCGCGGCGGCAACGCCGGGTTCGTCGAGGTGTCCGCGGACGGCTCGACGCTCGTCCTCGGCGACGCGAAGGGAAACCGTCTCGCCGACTCGCTCCGCAACATCGTCGACACCGGCCGCGCCGGCCTCCTGTTCCTCGTCCCCGGCTTCGGCGAGACGCTGCGCGTCAACGGCAGGGCGCACCTGACGCGCGATCCGACCGTGCTCGAGCGCCACGAGGGCACCGGCTCGCGGCCGCCGAAGCTGGCCGTGGTGGTCGAGGTGGAGGAAGCCTTCCTGCACTGCGCCGCGGCGATGCTGCGATCGCAGCTCTGGAAGCCGGAGTCGTGGCCCGACCTGGGCGGGCTGGCATCGCCGGCGCGGATCTGGAAGGACCACTCGGCGGCGCCGATACCGGTCGAGGAGCTCGCGGCGGAGCTCGCCGAGGGCTACGCGAACGACCGCGACTGGTAGTCGGTCAGGCCGCGGAGTCGGCGGCCCGGTGAACGGTTGGTGAGGATGCGGTGGCGGAAGGCTCCCCGGAGTCCACTGGCACCTACGCTCGGCGCGACCCGAAGGAGGATCGGATGATTCGCAGGTTGCTCATCCCGACGATCGCCGCCATGCTCGCGGCTGCGATTACCACAGCCGTCGCCATCGGCGGCACGAGTTCCAGCAAGCGCCACGGCCGCGCCGACACCAGCTATGCGGTCGGACTGTGGGGGGATCTTCCCTACAACGCGTTGCAGGCCACTGTCGGCGTGCCGAACCTGATCGCCGACATGAACTCTCAGAAGCTGGCGTTCACCATCCACGACGGCGACCTCAAGAGCGGCTCGAGCGAGTGCACCGACGCCGTGTACACGCAGGGCCTCGCCTACCTGAACAGCTTGCGGGCCCCGGCCGCGTTCACGCCAGGCGACAACGACTGGACGGATTGCGACCGCACCGCCGGCACCAGCTCGCTCGAACGCCTCGACCACGAGCGTGCGCTGTTCTTCTCGACGCCGTTCACCCGGGGCCAGCATCGCCTGGGGCAGCAGGTGCAGTCGACGCCGCTCTGCCTTGGTGTCGCCGGGCCCGCCCCGTGCGTCGAGAACCGCCGCTGGGCATACCGCGGTGTCACGTACGCGACGCTGAACGTCCAGGGATCGTGCAACAACCTCTGCGACGTCGCTCCCGACCCGGTCGAGTGGGCTGCCCGCAACGCCGCCAACATCGCGTGGCTCAAAGGCACCTTCCAGTATGCCGCCGACCATCACTCCGCGGCGGTCATGCTGGTCGCCCAGGCCGACCTCGGCTTCGACGGGTCGGACGCCACCCGCGCGCCGCTTCGTGATCCGAAGACGCTTGCCCAGACCGATGGCCAGCCTGACGGCTTCCAGGAGTTCATGACCGTGCTGCGCGATCAGGTCGTCGCTTTCCGGCGGCCGGTCGCGTACGTCCACGGCGACTCCCACTACTTCCGCGTCGACAAGCCGCTGCAGAACGCCGCCGGCCAGCGGATCGAGAACTTCAGCCGGGTCGAGACGTTCGGCGACAACCAGCAGAACGGCAACAACGACGTCAACTGGCTGAAGGTCTCCGTCGACCCGAAGTCGCGCGAGGTGTTCGGCTACCAGCCCCAGATCGTCCCGGGGAACCGCACCGCCGTCCCCGCTCCGTAAGGCGAAGCAAGTTCGGACGTCCGGCGGCCACCGTGGCCGCCGGACGTCCGGCGCGGACCGCCAGCGTCGTCACCTGGCCGTCCCCGGCGGAAACCCACGGCCGCCGTATCACCGCGCGCCGCTGAGCGGTCAGACGCCGGCCGCTGCGGCCGCGACGCGCCCAGGAGAGGACGACGTACCCGACTCCTCCAGCTCCGCCTGTGAGCGCCGCCGAGGAGCGACGAGTTCTTCACCAGGTCGTTTCCGCATAGCAGCCCACACCGGTCGCCCCGGCACTACCGTCGCGGGTGCAACTACGAGAAGGGGACAACACGTGCGAATCTCTCGCAGAAGGATCGCCCTGGGGGCCGTCGCGGTAGCCGCGGCCACGCTCGCTGCGGGTGCGGTCGTCGAGGCGTCGTCGCCGAACTGGACGCCGGTTCCGAACGCGCAGACAAAGGCCACGGGGATCGCCCAGCCAAACGCGCTGCCGCCGGAACTCGCGGAGACCATCCTCGTCCAGGGATCGAACGCGCTCGAGAACCCGTCGGGCAACGTCACCAGGTACGGCTACTACAACGATGGCGCTTCGGTGCCGGCACCGGGCACCGTGACAGAGGCTACGAAGTCCGAGCCCGACAAGAACACGTACCTCGTGATGAGGGGCCTGACAGGCGCCGACGCGGGCTACGAGTACGGCACGCATTTCCTGTTCCAGGGTCACGAGGGCGGTCCCGCGGGCTCCATCACCCGCGTCAACCTCGATGCCGACGCGTCGCACAAGGTGACCCTGCTCGGCACCACCGGTGCGGCTTCGTCCGTCGACGGCTCGACCTGGTACCCGTTCTCGCGCAAGCTGCTCGTGACCGGTGAGGCTTCCGACGCCAAGGGCGGGGTGTGGCAGCTGAACCCGAACCCCGGCGGCCCGGTCGACAAGCTCGCGGCGATCGGATTCGGTGGATATGAGGGCGTCCAGGCCGACAGCGACGGCAACATCTGGCTCGTCGCGGATGTCGGTGGCGCCAAGGGCACGGTCAACACCAAGGCGCGCCAGCCGAACAGCTTCATCTACCGCTTCCGGCCCGCCAACAAACGCGACCTGACGGCGGGCGGCAAGCTCCAAGTGCTCCAGGTGATGCGCAACGGCGCACCGATCGTGTTCCACCCGGGCCAGGCCGACGCGGACATCCAGGGCGCCGACATCGCGGCATTGCACACCGCCGGGCTCAGCTTTGACACGCACTGGGTGACGATCCACGACTCGGCCGTCGACGGCCCGGCGGCGTTCGACGCCAACGCGCTCGCGAAGACGAAGAGCGGCACTCCGTTCAAGCGCCCGGAGAACGGCGTGTTCCGGCCGGACGGCAAGTTCAGCGAGTTCTACTTCACGACGACGGGCGACACCGACATCACCACCCAGGCGGGTACCGCGAACGGCGGCTTTGGTGCCATCTTCCACCTCACGCAGCACGGCCCGTCGGCCAACAGCGGCAAGCTCGACCTGTTCTATCGCTCCGAGGCCGCGACCGGCGGCTTCGACAACATCCAGTTCCTGACCCGCCGCACGCTGGTCGCCGTGCAGGACTACGGCGATACCGCGCACGAGCAGCTGCATGCGCTCGATAGCGGGTTCGCGTTCGATATTCGCAGCTCGCATCCCACTCCGAAGCGGCTGCTTGCCGAGGGACGTGATGCGTCCGCGACGATGGACTCGGCCCTGCTGGGTACGCCTGGCTACCAGAACGACGGTGACAACGAGATCACCGGCTTCCACGTCTCGAACGGCGATCCGGGCGTCAAGGGGCTGCTCGGCGCGAAGGCACCGCGGCCCTGGGAGAACAAGGGCTGGCGCGTCTTCTGGACGCAGCAGCACGGTGACAACGTGACCTTCGAGATCGTGCCGGCGGACGATCGGTCGTCCGACGGCCGGTCGCATCGCGGACACCGCTAGACCCTCGTGAGCCCGTGTGCGGGGAGGGCGCTGCGGCGCCTCCCCGCACACGGGGCGCCGAGCGCGTTTCCCGTTCTTCTCACCGGATCGGGCCGGGTTGCGCGGCCCGCACTACTCGTCAGACGTCACCCTCGGTCAGGAAGAACAGCGAGAAGGTGGTCGCAGGCTCTCCGGTCAGGAGGTTGAGGCGGCCACCCTCGGCCTCCGCGAGCGAGCGGGCGAGGGCGAGGCCGATGCCCTGTCCGTGCGCGCTCGCCGACCGCCGGGAGAAGATGCCGTCGATCGGGACCGCCGTCCCCTCGTCGCCGACCGTGATCTCGACGCCGCCCGGCTGCCCGCGAGTCGCCACCGTCACGGTGCCCGTGCCGTGCGCGAGCGCGTTGTCGACCAGGACGTCGAGGATCTGACGCAGGGCTCGCGCCGAGACGCGCACGGGCGGCGTGCCGGGCTCGCCGGTGGCGACGATCGCGCGGCCGGCGGCATGGGCACGGCGCAGCCAGTCGGCCCGCGCGGCGATCACGACCGGATGCAGCTCGATCGGCGCGCGCGCCGATGAATCGTCGCGGGCGAGGGCCAGAATCGAGGCGATCGTCGACTCCAGCCGGTCGACCTCGGCGCGCAGCCGGGCGGGGTCGAGACCGCTCGACCGGTCCTCCGCACCGTCCAGCTCGAGGCTGAGCGCGGTCAGCGGCGTTTTCAACTGGTGTGTGACATCGGCCGTCAACGCCCGTTCGCGGGCCAGCACGCCCTCGAGGCGTCGCGCCGCGGCGGCCAACGCGAGGCCGGCGGAATCGAGCTCCTCGATTCCGCTCGGGCGGGGCGCGACGGCGAAGTCGCCGGCTTCGAGCCTGCGGGCCGCGTCGGCGAGATCATGCATCGGCGCGGTGAGACGCCGCACGACCGCGACGGCCAGCGCCGTCACGGTGACGATGATGCCGAGCGCCAGAGCCGCCATCAGCAACCACGCCCGATGAATCCGGGCTGCCAGGCGTTCGGGCTCCTCCTCGGCGCGGATGATGCCGACCACCCTGTGTTCACGGACGACCGGAATCGCGATCACGTGGGTTGCCAGACCGTTCTGTCCACCGACCGCGCGCACCACGACCTCGTCGGCGACTCGCGGCCCGCGGCCGGAGACGAACCGGCCCGCGCTGTCGTAGTAGGCGACCCGGACACCTGGCGGCTGGAGTGGAGGCTCGGCCGGCGGGACGTCCGCGGCTCGCTCGGTCATGTCCGGCGCCGCGGTCAGCGCCGCGCTCTCGAGCTCCAGCCGGAGGTCGTCGCCGTAGTTCTCGGCCACCACCCAGGCCAGCGGCAGGCCGAACAGCAGCAGCGTCACGACGACGCTGCCGACAATCGCCCCGACGATGCGTCGTCTCACATGACCCCGAGGCGGTAGCCGACGCCACGGAAGGTCGTGATGATCTCCGGCTGGCCGAGTTGACGCCGGAGCGTCGAGATGTGCATGTCGAGCGTCTTCGAGGCTCCGCCCCAGTGGTCGCGCCACAGCTCGGCGAGGATCCGCTCGCGCGGCACGACGCGGCCGGCGTTCTGGGCGAGCAGGAGGAGCAGATCGAACTCACGCGGCCGCAGGACGAGAGC
>JBBQFB010000193.1:0-7413 GCA_038321545.1 Gaiellales bacterium | reverse complement strand
TGCTGGTCGCCGTCGTGCGAGCCGTCCACTGGTTGCCGGCGACCTGGAGCTGCGACTGCGTCTGGAGCTGGACATTCACGAGGTTCGTATCGGTGCCGCCGGTATACGGGATGACCATCTCGCCGATACCGATGGTGGCGTCGTTGGCCGGAAGGCCGGAGAACACCGGGATGGCGGGAAGGGTGTTGTCGATCCTCACGGTGGTCGTCGCGGGGCTGACCGGCTCGGTCGACTGGTTGCCCTCGGTGTCGGTCGCAATCACACGGAGGTTGTAGCTGCCGTCCGCAACGCCGGCCGTGTTCCACTGGAACGGGTTGCCCGAAGTGGCCGCGTTCGTCCAGGTGACGCTGCCGCCCACGAGGTCGTACTGGAGAGCGACGGAGGCGACGGAGGTCGTGGCGTCGGAGACCGTGTACGGCACGCTCAGGATGCCGGTGACCCAGGAGTTGTCGGCCGGGAAGGTTGGCGACAGGGACGGCGGCGTGTTGTCGATGGTGATCGTGATCGGCGCGGACGTCGACGCCGGGTTGAGGAGCGTGTCCTGCGAGCTCAGCACGACGTCCCAGACGCCGTCGTTGGCCGCAGTTGAGGCCCACGAGGTGGCGGAGAGTCCGGCCCGCGCTGCGTAGGTGTTCGCGAGATGCGGCGACGCGAGGGCCGACGAGGTGACGGGCGCCGCACCGTCGCTATTCGAGGAGGTGATCGCGAACGTGCCGTGCTGAGCCGATCCGTCTGGCGGACCGGTGATCACCGAGATGTTGGTGACCGCGTCGTAGAAGAGTGTCCGCGGCGTGCTGAAGCCCGTGTTGCCGGCGTCGTCGGACGCCTTGAGCCGGTAGGTGTAGGTCGTCCCGTCTACGAGGCCGGCCACCGGGAATGTCAGGTTGTATGGCGAGCCAGTGTCGGCGGCGCCCGTGTCCACGTAGACCGAGCCGTCGAAGACCTGGAGCTGGATGCTCTGGATGCCATTCGGGTCGGAGGCAGTTCCGGTCAAGCTGGTATCGGCGTTCACGTGCGCGCCGTTGGCGGGCGGAGAGCTGAGAGCGACGGGGTTCGGGGCCGTGTTGTCGACGACGACGTCGACCTCGTTCGAGCTCTCGACCGCACCCGTATCGTCAATCCGATAGCAGTACGTGCCGTCGCCGAGCGACGCAGGGTCGGTGAAGTGCGTCGGGTCCGGGTCGACTGCGAGGACCGTTCCAGCGGTCGTCGGCGACGTCATCGGACAGGCTCCGTCACCGCGGATGACGTCGTAGTCGCCGGTTCCGAGCGTCCACGTCAGGTGCGCGGCCTTCGTGGGCGTGGGAATCGTCAGCGCAGGAGCAGCTGCCGCAATGGCAGGGATGCCAAGCAGCAGAGCGCTCGCAAAAAGTAAGACGCGTTGCATCCTGCCGACGCGATAGCGGCGTTCCGACCCCACCCTCTCGTGATAGCGGCGTTCCGATCCTTCGTAAAGGGCCACATGGCCCTTATCGGCGGCGAATCGCAATCAATGAGAGCATCTCGAAGATCACGTTGGCCGCGATCAGCGACGTGGCCTGGCCTGGACCGTCGTACGTCGGGGCGACCTCGACCACGTCGAAGCCCCTGAAGTCGATGCCCGTGAGGGCCCGGACGAGCTCGAGCGCCTGGAAGCTGGTCGGGCCGCCGACCTCCGGCGTGCCGGTCGCCGGCGCGTAGGACGGGTCGACGAAGTCGATGTCGAACGTGAAGAACGCCGGGCCGCTGCCGACCCGGGCGCGGACGCGGTCGGCGTACTCGACGGGCTGCAGGCGCGCCAGCTGCGACCACGTCAGCATCTCGATGCCGAGCTTCGCGTGCATGGCCAGGTCGTCCGGTCCGTACAGCGAGCCGCGCATGCCGGCCTGCAGCGAGCGGGCCGGATCGATCAGCCCCTCCTCGAGCGCGCGCCGGAACAGGGTGCCGTGGTTGTACGGCCGGCCGAAGTAGCTCTCCCAGATGTCGCCGTGCGAGTCCAGGTGCACCAGCCCGAGCGGGCCGTGCACCTTCGCGACGGCGCGCAGCTCGGCGAGCGTGACCGAGTGGTCGCCGCCGACGCCGACGCCGATCACGCCGGCCTCCGCGACCGGGCGGACGAACTCCTCGATCCGGTCGAGCGTGTCGGTGACGTACCCGGGCACCGTCGAGGCGTCGCCGTAGTCGACGCACGACAGGTTGCCGAACACCATCACGTCCTGCTCGGGGTTGTACGGCCGCAGCATCGCCGAGGCGCTGCGCACGGCCTCGGGCCCGAATCGCGTACCCGAGCGGTACGTCGTCGCGCCGTCCCACGGCATGCCGAACAGGGCGACGTCGACGCCGGCGAGGTCCTGCACCTGCGGCAGACGGGCGAACGTGCGCGGCCCCGTGAACCGCGGCGAGACGAGGGAGTCGGCTGGCTCGTACATGCGGTCAGCCTACCCCGCCGCGAGATCTGCCGCCGTCGCGTCGAGCAGCCGCGCCACGTCGGCGCTCGCCATCTCGATGATCACGCCGCGCTGCCCGGCGTTGATCGCGATCCGCTCGTGCTCCAGCAGCGACGCCTCGAGGTACGCCGGCAAGGCCCGGCGCGCCCCGAACGGCGAGATGCCGCCGACCTGGTAGCCCGTCACGCGCTCCGCGTCGCGAGGATCGGCCAGCTGCGCCTGCTTCGCGCCGGCCGCACGCGCGAGCTTCTTCAGCGACAGCTCGCGGTCGCCCGGCAGCAACGCGAACACGGGGTCGCCCGCGGCCTCGACGACCAGCGTCTTCGCGAACCGCTCGAGCGGCAGGCCGAGCGCCAGCGCAGCGAACTCGGCGCCCTTCTCGAGATGCTCGTAGGTGTGCACCTCGAAGGGCACGCGGCGTTGTCGGAGGAAGCGCATGCCCCGGGTCTCTGCCACCGGGCTATTGAAGCCGATTGCCGCGCACGGCGCGACGGCTATCGTGCGGTTCGTGAGACGAGCCTTCGCCAAGGGCGCGGCCGCGGGCGGCGCGCTGGCGGTGCTCGCCGGCATCACCCTCGCGTTGCTGGCCGCCGCAACGCCCTCCGACAACTACCTGTTCCTGCCGTCACCCGCGCAGCCCGTCGCGCCCGTGGTGAAGGTGGCCGGCGAGTCGCCTGACCCCGCCGTGGACGGCCCCGGCTTCCTGTTCACCGCCGTCACGCAGCGGCGGGCGTCACGGCTCGAGTCGTGGCTCCCGTTCCTGCGCGACGACCACGCCGAGCTGGTGCCGGTGCGGGCCTTGATTCCCGAGGGCGGCACCCCGGAGGAGCAGGACAAGGTCGACCGTGCCGCGATGACCGACTCGCAGCGCACCGCCGCCGCCGTCGCGCAGAAGGCGCTCGGCAAGGACGTGAAGATCACCACTCGCGGTGTCCGCATCGATGACACCGCGGTGCCCGGCGGATCGCCGGCCCGCGCGGCAGGCCTCACGTCGGGCGACGTCATCACGGCCGTCAACGGCACGCCGGTGCTCACCCTGGCGCAGCTGCGAACGGAGCTCACCAGGTTCAAGCCGACCGACACCGTCACGATCGCGTACCAGCGTGACGGCAAGCCCTCCACGACCAGGGCCACGCTGCGCGCCGCGCCCGACGACGCCGCCCGGCCGATCCTCGGCATCAGCGGCACCGACGATCTCGACATCGCGCTCGCGGTGCCCGTCACGTACTCGATCGGCGACGTGGAGGGCCCGTCGGCCGGCCTCGCGTTCGCGCTCGAGGTGTACTCCGCGCTGACCGGGCGGACGCTCGCGCACGGCTATCGCGTGGCCGTCACGGGCGCGCTCGAGATCGGCGGAGCGGTCGAGCCGATCGGCGGGGCCGAACAGAAGGCGATCGGGGCCGCAGAATCGGGCGCGGAGATCTTCCTCGTGCCCACCGAGAACCTCGCGGACGCGAACAAAGGCGCACCGAAATCGCTCCGTGTGCTACCGGTCAAGAGCTTCGATGACGCCGTCGCGCAGCTGAAGGCTCTGCCGCCGCGTCCCGCGAAATGAGCCGCAAATTGCGGTGTTCGACCGGAACCCGGATTGGTGCTCGGCCGGTTTCGCCGGTACGCTCAACCGGGTTCGAGGTGGTGCGCCCCGCTTCCACCTCACACCCCGACGCGACCTTGTGGGAGGACGCGAGAGCCTTGGCCCGTCCGCGGACATGTAACGACTGCTTCTTCCGCCGAAAGGGCCTCTGCGCCCTTGCGACGGACACTCCCTGTCCCACCTTCCGGGAGATGCGAGGGGGCCGGATCACCGCCCCGAGGCAGCCTGCGCTGGTCGCACCGACGGCCGAGGGCCGGGTCGTTGCCGCCGCCCTGAGCCGGTAGGCTCCCTCCGGTGAAGCTGCCGGAGCGCAAGTCCGAGCAGGGCATCTACCTGCAGATCGCAATCGCGGCCCTGATCATCGTCTTCCTGGTCGCGTTCGTGGTATCCAACTCCGACGAGGTCAAGATCTCGTTCGTCGCGTTCGACGCCACGACGCCGCTGATCGCCGTGATGCTGCTGTGCGTCCTGCTCGGCGTAGTCGGCGGCGTGGCGATCGGCCGGCTGGCCGAACGGCGCCGGGCTGCGAAGGGCTACAGCGACGGCACCGGAAACGGGCCCACCGCGGCCTCGTAGGCGGCGCCGAGGCGCAGCACCTGCTCGTCGGCGAACCGGCGGCCGACGACCTGGAGCCCGACCGGCAGCCCGTCATCGAAGCCACACGGCACGGTCAGGGCGGCGCCGCCCGAAAGGTTGAACGGATACGTAAACGTTGTCCAACCGAGGTACGTCACCGCGCGCCCCGCGACGGTACCGGGGTGGTCGTCGCCCGCGGCGAACGCCACGCAGGGCAGCGTCGGGCACACCAGCAGGTCGTAGCCCTGCAGCGCGAGACGCAGCCGGTCGACCCATGCGGCGCGCGCCTGGTACGCGCGGGCCACGTCGACCCCGGAGCGCCGTCGGCCCGACTCGATCACGGCGACCAGGCCGGGGTCGAGCAGGTCGCGCACCTCGTCGAAGCGGTCGGCATGCAGGGCGGCCATGCCCGTGTCCCAGATGGTCTCCTCGATCCACCACGGGTCGTCGAGCCGGAGATCGGCCTCCTCGATCCGATGCCCGAGCCCGCGCAGCACCTCGGCCGCCTCCGTCACGCAGCGCGCGACGCCCGGCTCGACAACGCCGAAGCCGAGGTCCAGACTGAAGGCGATCCGGAGCGGCTCGAGCGGTCCCGACAGCGCCCGCAGGTAGGAGGCACAGGGCGGGGCGACGGACGTGCGGTCACGCTCGTCGAGACCGGCCATGGCGTCGAGCATCAGGGCGCAGTCGGCGACCGTCCGGGTGATCGGCCCGACGTGCGAGACCGTCTCGACCGCGCTCGCCGGATACTGCGCGATCAGACCGTACGTCGGCTTCAGTCCGACGGCGCCGCAGAAGCTCGCCGGGATGCGCACCGAGCCGGCGCCGTCCGAGCCCTGGTGCAGCGGTCCGTAGCCGGCCACGGCGGCGGCGGCCGTGCCGCCGCTCGAGCCACCCGGCGTGCGACCGTGCCGCCACGGGTTGTGGCACGGGCCGTTACGGCGGTTTCCCGAGTCACCCTTCCAGCCCATCTCGGGCGTGGTCGTCTTGCCCAGCAGCACGCCGCCGGCGCCGGCCAGCCGCTCCGCGACGGGCGCGTCGAACCCGGCGTCGTCGACGCCCCACACGAGCGAGCCGCGCCCGGTCGGGATCCCCTTCGTGACGGCCAGATCCTTCAGGGAGTACGGCACGCCGCAGAGCGGCGGCGCCGAGCCCGCGGCCCAGGCCTCGGACGCCCGGCGGGCGTCGGCCCGCGCCCGCTCGGCCGTGACGGTCACGAACGCGTTGATGTCCGGTTCCAGCCGCTCGATCCGGTCGAGCGTCGCCTCGGTCACCTCGACCGGGTCGAGCTCGCGGCGCGCGAACGCGTCCAGCAGCTCGATCGCCGACAGCGCGGTGAGGTCAGGCACTGGACGCGGTGATCCCGGCCAGCTCGAGGACGCGGCTGAACGCGCTCACGACCAGCGGATCGAAGTGCGTGCCGGAACAGCGCTCGAGCTCGGCCACCGCGGCGAATGGCGAGCGCGCCCTGGAGTACACGCGCGGCGACGTCATGGCGCTGTACGCGTCGACGACCGCCACGATCCGCGCGGGCAGCGGGATCGACTCACCGCTGAGCTGATCCGGGTAGCCGGTGCCATCCCATCGCTCGTGATGATGCCGGACCGCCGCCGCCGCATCGGCGAGCTCGGGACCATGGCGCACCAGGTGCTCGACGATCACGACGTGCTCTCGCATGATCTCCCACTCGTCCTCCGTGAGCGGGCCGGGCTTGTTCAGGATGTGGTCGGGCACGGCCACCTTGCCGACGTCGTGCAGCCAGCCGGCGAGGCGGCAGCGGACGGCGTCGATCGACGACAGGCGCAGCTCGAGCGCGACCCGCGACGACAGCTCGGCGACGTCCTCGAGGTGGTTCGGCGGCATGCCCTCGCGGGCCCCGGCCGAGATCGCGAAGGTGCGCGCCAGCCGCACCGCGACCGGCTCCAGCACGCCCGCGCCGGCCAGATCGTCATGCAGCACGACGCAGTTGCGCCCGGCGTTCTTGGCGGCATACAGGGCGCGGTCGGCGCGCTCGATCAGCCCGGCCGGGTCGGCGTCGCGCGGGTCGTTCGACGCCGCGCCGACCGACACCGTGAGCGGGAACTGCGAGCCGCGGATCACCGCCGGCGTGTCCTCGACGGCCTCGCGCACACGTTCGCCCGCCGACAGCAGGTCGTCCCGGCCGGCGAAGCCGGGCAGCAGGACGACGAACTCCTCGCCACCCCAGCGCGCCAGCGTGTCGTAGCCGCGGAGCGCGTCGGCGATCCGCCCGGCCACGTGCACCAGCACCTCGTCGCCGACGGAGTGCCCGTGGAGGTCGTTCAGGACCTTGAAGTGGTCGATGTCGACCGCCAGCAACCCCGTGCCCGTCCCCTGGCGGCCGGCGCGCGCGAGCTCGGACTCCAGCGCCTCGGAGAAGTGACGGCGGTTGAACGCGCCGGTGAGAGGATCGACGCGGGCCAGCCGGTCGGCCTCCCGCCGCGCCGCCTCGAGCGCCAGCAGCGCCTCCTTCTCGGCTGTCACGTCGGCCAGGATGCCCTCGGCGATCACGACGCCGTCAGCGCGCCGGCGCGGGCGCACGCGGTCGCGGATCCAGCGCACCCGCCCGTCGACGCCGATCAGGCGGTACTGCACGTCGCCGGCCATCAGCTGGCGCAGGCGCGCGTCCATCTCGTCGGAGATGGCCCGGTCCTC
The DNA here is from genome assembly GCA_038321545.1 of Gaiellales bacterium. Taxonomy (GTDB): domain Bacteria; phylum Actinomycetota; class Thermoleophilia; order Gaiellales; family F1-60-MAGs149; genus VFJZ01. The sequence goes on along the minus strand of JBBQFB010000193.1, from coordinate 144 downwards.
GGGGTGCACGTACGGCCGCCACGCGGGAACCGGCTCGCCGGCGCGAATGCCGTACAGCTTGTGGATGCCGCTCGTCGAGTACGTCTCGATGATCTGCCCGTCCGGGTGGTGCTCCTCGACGTACAGCACCTCGTCGATGGCCTC
>JBBQFB010000192.1:0-7513 GCA_038321545.1 Gaiellales bacterium | reverse complement strand
CCGAGCCGCGGCCGGGGCCGACGCCGATGCCGTTCGACTTCGAGAACTGGACGAAGTCCCAGACGATCAGGAAGTAGTCGGCGAACCCCATCTCGCGGATGGTCTGCAACTCGAACTGGAGCCGGTTCTGCAGCTCGAACTGGAGCCGGTTCGCGAGCTCGGGCGTGATGCTGCCGTAGCGCTCGGCGAGCCCCGCCTCGCACAGCCTCGTGAGGTAGGCGAAGGCGTCCTCGCCGCCCGGCACGTCGAACCGCGGCAGCCGGATCGTGCCGAGCTCGATCTCGACGTTGCAGCGCTCGGCGATCTCGAGCGTGGGCCGCATCAGCTCGCGGCCGTACGGCGCGAAGTCGCGGCCCATCTCCTCGGACGTCTTGAAGAAGAACTGCTTGTTCTCGAACCGGAACCGCTTCGGGTTCGACAGCTCGTCACCGGTCTGGATGCACAGCAGCGCCTCGTGCGGGTCGGCGTCCTCGGCGCGCAGGTAGTGCACGTCGCCGGTGCCGACGGTTGGCAGGCCGCTCTCGTCGGCCAGCTCGAGCAGGCCCGGGTTGACCTGCCGGTGCGCCGCGATGCCGGCGTCCTGGATCTCGATGTAGACCTGGTCGCGCCCGAAGATCTGCACCATCCGGTCGAGCTCGGCGCGCGCCCGCGGCTTGTCGCCGTCGAGCAGCGCCTTGCAGACCCGGCCCGACAGGCAGCCGGTGAGCGCGATCAGGCCGCCCGAGTACCGCTGCAGCAGGTCGAAGTCGACGCGCGGCTTGTAGTGGTAGCCCTCGAGGTAGCCGGTCGTGACGAGCTTGACGAGGTTGTGGTACCCGGTCGTGTTCTCAGCCAGCAGGGTCAGGTGCGCCCACGAGCGCTCGCCGCGGGCCTCCTTCTGGAATCGGTCGTCGACGAGGTAGACCTCGCAGCCGACGATCGGCTTCACGCCCGCCTTGGTGGCGTTGCGGTACAGCTCGACCGCGCCGGCCATCGAGCCGTGGTCGGTGACCGTGACCGCCGGCATCTCCAGCTCGACCGCCCGCTTGACCAGCTCCTTGATCCGGCACGCCCCGTCGAGGATCGAGTACTCGGAGTGGCAGTGGAGGTGGACGAAGGGCGACGACACGGGACGCCCATTGTAGGGATGCGACCGGCGCGGGCGCCCGCCGCCGCGACGTCTCAGCGGAGCAGCGCGCCGAGGTTCGGCTCCTTTGCTCGATATGCATCGAGAATCCGGTCGGCGACGGCCACCGACGGCACCAGCGGGTGGAGCGCGAGCGCCCGTCCGGCGAGCTTCGCCGACCCCTGCAGCGCCGCCGCGATCGTCGTCCGCTCGACCTCTTTCATCTGCTCGATCAACCCCCGCGCGTGCAGCGAGAGCGGCGCCGCGGCGACCGTGCGGACGCCGGAGCCGGTGACCACGCAGACCGTCTCCACGATCGCGTCGGCCGGCAGGAAGGGCAGCGCTGACCGGTTGCGGGCGTTCAGCACCATCACGGTCGGCTGGCCCGAGCGCAGTGCCAGCGCGGCCCGCAGCGCGACGCCGGCGTAGCCCTCGAGGTCGTCCACCCCGGCCCCGGCGCGCGAGCCGTCGGAGCGCACGGCTCCGGCCTCGGCCATGTACGTGCTCGACCGGGCGCGGGTCGCGGCGCGCCAGGCGCCCAGCGCCGCCTCGGGCGTCTCGGGCTCGGTCGCGAAGTAGCCGGCCTGCGTCTCGGCGATCTCCTGGCCGCGCGTGCGCCCGGCCGTCAGCTGGCGCCCGACGACGTCGGCGTTGCCGTAGTAGTACGCGAGGTACTCGTTCGGGATCATCCCCAGTGACCGCAGGAAGTCGCGGTCGAAGATGTCGCCCTCCTCGAGCGTGGCGAGCAGCGCGTCGTCGGCGAGCAGGCCCGGCAGCAGGTCCTCACCGCCGTCCAGCACGGCCTGGATGTAGCCGAGATGGTTCAGGCCGGCGTAGTCGAACCAGAGCGACTCGAGTGGGCGGCCGAGCGCCGCGGCGATGCGGCGGAACATGCCGCGCGGCGTGTCGCAGATGCCGAACGCGCGGTCGCCCAGCACCTCGGCGATGGCCTCGGTGATCATGCCCGCCGGGTTCGTGAAGTTCATGAACCAGGCGCGCGGCGCACGCTCCGCGGTGCGCTCCGCGATCGTCCGCATGACGGGAATCGTGCGCAGCGCGAACGCGATCCCGCCCGGGCCGGTCGTCTCCTGCCCGAGCACGCCGTGGGCGAGCGGCACGGTCTCGTCGATGATCCTGCTCGCGATCCCACCGACACGGATCGCGGAGTAGACGACGTCGGCGCCCTCGAGCGCATCGTCGAGGTCTGCTGTCGCGCGCACGTTGACGCGGCTGCCGCGCTCGCGGTCGATGCCCTCGAGCACGCGCAGGACGCGCGGGAGGCGGGCATCGTCGACGTCATAGAGCACCAGCTCGTCGATGCCGAGCAGGTCGCGCACGTCGTGCACGGCCTCGTACATGGCGGGTGTTCGGAACCCGGCGCCGCCGAGCAGGACCAGCTTCACGAGGCCGATTCTACGGCAGGACGACGAAGGGACGGCACGGCGGGATGCCGTGCCGCCCCTTCGGGTCGGTTCAGTGGGTGTTGGCGACGCGCCGGCTGCCGGGAGCGACGCTCGAGCCGCCCCGGAAGGAACGGCGGAGGCGGGCGAACGCGCGGTTGCGGCGATCGCGGCGGCGATCCTCCTGCATCGTCCGGGAGATGCGCATGAAGATCTCGCGCTCGGTCTCCGGGCGGTAGGTGTCGCGCGGGTCGTTGTGGTAGAGAGTGATGAGCGGAACGAGCGGGTGCTGGGTCATGCGTGCTTCCTGCTTAGAATGAGGCTTGTGATGAGGCTTGTAACACCGAGATCGCTTTACTAGAGCCGAACTCGTCGGTGCTTGTACCTTACCTTGTGCAACGCCGAAACCTGCCGGTACATTCCCGTTAAGCTGCAGCTCGCCGATGCCCGCCGACGCCATCACCCTCCGCCGGGCACGCACCCGTGACGTGCGCTCGATCCGCGCCCTGGTCGACCAGTACGTGGACGCGCGGATCCTGCTCCAGAAGGAGTCGGTGCAGCTGTACGAGGACATCCAGGACTTCTGGGTGGCCGACCACGGAGGTCGCGTCGTGGGCTGCGGCGCGCTGCATCCGCTGTGGGAGGACCTGGCCGAGATTCGCACCGTCGCGGTCGACCCGGCGGTCAAGGGTCGGGGCGTCGGCCACCTGCTCGTGACACGGCTCGTGGAGACCGCGCGCGAGCTGGGCGTCGCGCGCGTCTTCGTGCTCACGTTCGAGGTCGAGTTCTTCCAGCGGCACGGGTTCGAGCCGATCGAGGGCGCACCCGTCACGCCCGCCGTGTACGCGGAGCTACGCCGCTCGTTCGACGAGGGCGTCGCCGAGTTTCTCGACCTCGAGCGCGTCAAGCCGAACACGCTCGGCAACACGCGCATGCTCCTGCACCTGTAGCGCGCTCAGGTGCCGGTCAGCTCGGCCGCGAACGCCGCGGTCGTGAGCGGCGCGCCCGTGGCGGACAGCACGTGCTCGTCCCAGCGCAGCTTCGCGCCGGGGCGCAGGAACCGCTCACGCAGCAGCTCGCCGGCGGCTGCGGGGTTGGCGGCCGGGCTGCCCGTGCCGAGCTCGCGCACGAGCATCGCCTCGAGCTGCGATGCCGTCATCTGGCCGAGCAGGTAGTTGTGGTAGTAGACCGGCGCCACCGTCAGGTGGATCTTGGCGGCCCAGTCGCCGCGCCCGATGCCCTCCGGCCGATGCAGCCGCTGGTAGCGCTCGACCTGGCTCCACCACGTGTCGACGAGGTTCTGGCCCGGATCCGCGTAGAGCGACCGCTCGAACCGCGCCATCACCTGTACCCAGGCGGCGAACACCAGCAGGTCGCGACGCGCGACGGCCGTGTTGGCCGGGTGCCGCGCGATGTCGGGCGCGATGCCGGCGAACTTCTCGAGGAACACGTGGTCGCGGCCACGGCGGCCGTGCAGCATCGCGACGGCCTCGGTCGTGAACGTGTGCGAGTGCGTGCGCAGCAGCCACGGCAACGACTTGTCGACGCTGTCGTCGTAGATGGCGTGCCCGAGCTCGTGCAGCAGCGTGTCGAGCCAGCGGAGCGTCGGCTCGAGGTTGCAGAGCGTGCGGATGTCGGAGCCGCGCACGACCGTGATCTGGAAGGCGTGCTGGTCCTTGCCGGCGCGCGGCTCGAGGTCGGAACGCGCGAGGATGGCGTCGACGTCGTGGCCCAGCGCCGCGAAGTACGCGCGGGCCGTGGCGAGCGAGTCAACGCCTGCGACGGCATCCAGCAGCGGGTCCTGCGACGGCGGCGGCGGGTCCTGGAAGAACGGGTCGGCGTAGTGCCACGGCGCCAGCTCGGCATCGGCGGCGAGGCCGATGCGGTCGCGCACGTCGGCGTCGATGGCGGCCTTCTCGGTCGCCCACAGCCCGGACAGGTCGCGCTCGAGGTCGTCGAGCAGCGCGTACAGCCAGGTCTCGTCGAGCTCCTCCATCGCCAGCGAGAACGCGTAATGGTCGCGGTGGCCGAGGGCCTGCGCGGCCTGGTTGCGCAGCGCGATCAGCTCGAGCAGGTCGTCGGCGATCACGTCGCCCACGGCGCGCTGCGCGAGCCACGCCTCACGGCGCTCGGCGACGTCGCTGGAGCGCAGCAGGATCTTGGCGATCTCGTTGTCGGTCACCTCGCGCCCGCCAACGACGGCGCGATGGCCCATGAAGCGGCCCTGCAGCTCGGTCTCGAGCGCGACGATGCGGTCGCGCAGCGCGGCCGGGCGCTGGTGCGCCGTCGCGGCGAGGTGCAGCACGTCGGCACGGCGACGCTCGACCGGGTCGTCCGCCGCAGCGGCCGCGGCGGCGGCGTCAGCCCGCAGCTTCGGATCGGACAGCGCCTCCTCGTAGGCGATCTGGGCCTCCGCCGCCTGCTGGGCGTGCTCGTCGGTGGCGTCGGTCGCGAGCGCCCAGTGGGCGGTGTTCGCGGCCTCCTCGAGCGGGGCGAGACGGGCCTCGGCAGCGTCGAGCGCGGCGCTCACCCGGCCGGCCTCTCGACGTCGTGCCACTCAGGGTCGCGGCCCAGCACGCGCGTGTAGACGGTGGCGGCGAGCCCGCCGACGACCGCCAGGCGCGCGAGGCGCGAGCGTTTCAGGATCGACGTGCCGACGATCGCGACGCCGGCCGCGATGGCCGCCTTCTGCTGCGACGGGCTCATCCGTCCCTCCCTGCCACCACGACCGGAAGGTCGAGCTTGCGACGACCGCGCTCGGGGCGCGGCATTCCCTCGGCGATCCAGCGGTCGATCTCGCCGAACAGCTCCTCGACGAGGCGGTCCTGCGGCACCCGCCGCAGCACCGCGCCGTGCGCATAGATGTGGCCCGCGTCGCGGCCGCCCGCGATGCCGAAGTCGGCGTCGCCCGCCTCGCCGGGGCCGTTCACGGCGCAGCCCATGACGGCCACCTCGAAGTGCTCGCGGTAGGCCTGCAGGCGCCGCTCGACCGTCTCGGCCAGCTCGTGCACCTCGACGTTCGTGCGGCCGCACGACGGGCACGCGATCAGCTGCGGGCCGAACTGGCGCAGGCCGAGCGCCTTCAGGATCTCGAAGCCGACGCGCACCTCTTCCACCGGGTCGGTGGAGAGCGACACGCGGATCGTGTCGCCGATGCCCTGCGCGAGCAGCGAGCCGATGCCGATCGACGACTTGACGGCGCCCGTCACCAGCGTGCCGGCCTCCGTGACGCTGAGGTGGAGGGGGTAGTCGACCGTCTCGGAGAGGCGCCGGTAGGCGTCCATCATCACGGGAACGGAGGTCGACTTGACGGAGATCTTGAAGTCGTGGAAGTCGAGGCGCTCGAGCACCTCCACCTCCTCCATCGCGGCCTTCACGAGGGCGCCAGCCGGGTCGGCCGTCGCCGTCCACCGGAGGTGGTCGGGCAGCGAGCCGGAGTTGGCGCCGATGCGCATCGGCGTCGTAGTCTCGATGGCGCGCCGGACGACCTGCTCGACCTTGTCGGCGCCGCCGATGTTGCCCGGGTTGATGCGCACGGCGGCGACGCCGGCGTCCATCGCCCTGAGCGCCAGCGAGGCGTTGAAGTGGATGTCGGCGATCACCGGCAGCGGGCTCTCGGCCACGATCCGCACCAGCGCCGCGGCGTCGGGCAGGCCGGGTACGGCGACGCGCACGATCTCGCAGCCGGCGTCGGCCAGGGCCCGAATCTGCCCGAGCGTGGCATCGGCGTCGTGCGTCTTCGTCGTCGTCATCGACTGGACGGCAACGGGCGCGCCGCCACCGATCGCGACGCCGCCGACGTGAATCTGCCGCCTGGAGGCCATCGCCGGGAGTCTATCGGGGCGGATCCTCACGCCGTCCAGACGCGGACGGCGTTTCGGGCCACGCGTACGGTCCGCGGCGAGCGGCGCGGCCTCGAGGTGAAGATCCTCGGCCGGGCCCGAGCTCGTGGCGAACCGCACGGGGGTCTGACCCCGAAACGCCCGGCCACGGGGGTCAGACCCCAGAACGCTTTGTGCCGGAAGGCGCAGGACTTGTGCGATGTGCCACGGTGCGTTCGAAGAATGTGCGGAGCGCGCGCGGGTTGTGCGCCGGAAGCGCGCTACGGGCCGCCGAGGCGACCGATGTCGTTGTTCAGGCCGACCGTGAACAACATCAGCATCAGCACGATGCCCACCACCGACACGCGCTCGAACACCACGCGCGGGATCGGACGGCGATACACCTTCTCGAGCAGGGCGAACAGGATGTGCCCACCGTCGAGCGGCAGGAACGGCAGCAGATTGAAGATCGCGAGCGCCAGCGAGATGAACGCCAGCAGGCCCGGGTAGTACCCGGCCGAGACGGCGTCCGACGAGGTCTCGACGATGCCGACCGGAGTCGTCAGCTGGTCGCGGCCGGCCGGCGTGACGACGCCCTTCAGCCCGGCGACCGTGCCCTTGGTGACGAGCCAGGTCTCCTCGAACGCGCGGCGCGTGGCCGTCAGCGGCCCGGAGTGCTTCGTGCCGCTCCGCACCGGCTCGATCTGGATGCCGAACAGGTAGCGCTGGTCCTTCTCGCTGAAGCGCGGCGCGACCGGGCCGATCGCCAGCACGCCGCCGTCGCGCTTGACCTTGATCACGACCGCCTTGCCGCCCGTCGCCTTCGTGGCGGGCGCGACGTCGTTCGGCGTCTCGATCGTCTTGTCACCGACCGCGACGATCACGTCGCCCGGCAGCAGGCCGGACTGCGCGGCGGGCGAGCTGGCCGTGACCTTGCCGACGCTCGGCGCGAACGTCGGCTCACCGATCACGTAGAAGCCGGCCAGGATGACGACGGCGGCGATCACGTTCGCGAGCGGGCCGGCGACGATGATCACGACGCGACGCCACACCGCGAGCGCCCAGTAGGCGCGCGGGTCGAGGTCGTCGGTCATGCGCGCGAGGTCCTTCGAGGCCTGCCGCAGCGTGGTGTCCATCAGCAGCGGCGCGTCGTGCTCGAGCGCCTCGCGGACGGGAGCCGCCAGCCG
>JBBQFB010000191.1:0-7520 GCA_038321545.1 Gaiellales bacterium | reverse complement strand
TCACAGGTGACGGGCGGCTGCCGCGATCAGGTGCTCGTTGTGCGAGGTGATGTCCGCCAGGCCGAGGCGGTAGATGCTGTCGGGCTCGACGCCGAGGTCCTCCAGCGGGATGCCGGTCCGCGCTCCGGTGCGGGTCACGCGGCGAAGTGCGACGCGGAACGTGGCGCGACCGGGCAACGGTTCGAGGTCGTCCGGCAGCCACATCCGCAGCAGGTCGTGCGTCCACACGTTGGCGCCGCCGGCGCCGGTGTGGCCGTCCGTGCCGATGATCGGGCCGAGATCGTTGTCCTGGAAGCCCGCCGCGAAGATGTCGGCTGCCGAGTAGCAGACGGCGTCGGTGATCAGCACGAGCGGGCCGGGATACGGGTCGCGGCCGCCGGCGAGCGCCACCGGATCGCTGAGCGGGAAGGCCTGTGAGAAGACCTCGCCCGTCTCGACCGACTTGTCGAGGCTCGTCAGCCACGCGCGGAGCGCCGGGTTCGCCATCGCCAGAGCCACCGTCGAGCGGGTCGGCGTGAGCGAAAACCGGGCCGGCTCGATGCGATTCGCCGTGAGCAGCTGCAGCAGCCCTTCCGCGGCGAGGATGTTGCCGCCCGGGTTCGCACGGATGTCGATCACGAGGCCCGTCGTCGGGAGCTGCTGAAGCAGGGCGCTCGCCTCGTCGAGGAATCCCCGCGTGCTGGCGGCGTTGAAGCTGTAGATCCGCAGGTAGCCGACGTCGCCGCGGCGGGGCGTCGAGATGGTCTCGGCGCGGAGCAGGTCCGACAGCGGCCCACGGCGGGCGGAGGCCGGCGCGAACAGGTTGCGCTTCGCGAACCGCGACGCCTCGGCGCCCGCGTCGATGGCGTGATGGCTGAGGATCGTCCCGACCGCGTCCTGCGCGCCGCTCGCGCCCTGCGCAGTCGGTGACAGGACGCGCCACTGCACGCGCGCCTCGTGGATCGCGCCATTGCGGGCCTTGTACCCGATCAGGACGAAGTGCTCGTCCGGCGGCAACGCGGTCGCGAGCGGCCGCAGCGCGAGGCTCTCGAGGCCACGCGCCACCCGCGCATCGACGTTGCTTCCCGAGGCCCGTTCGGCGTTCCGCTCGATCGCCCGCTGGATCGGCACGCCGTTCCATGAGACGAGCTCCACGCCGGCGCGGAAGCTGCCGGACGCGAGCTGCGGATGGAGCTTCGAGATCACGTAGCGGGGCGCGCTGCGCTGGCTCGGGTAGTACCGCTCGACCAGGAACCCGAGGGCCGCCACCCGGCCCCGGTACGGGTCGGGCAGGTGGTACTGCGTGTGGAGGTCGCGCAGGTCGCTGAACACGCCGATCAGCTCGGCGTGGAACGCGGCGTCGGTCAGGGTGTCGAGCCGAACCCGCAGCAGCCGTAGGCGCTGGAGCGGGTCGACGGCGTGGATCGCGCGCTTCAGCCGCAGGTTCACGTAGAAGCCGTCCAGCAGCAGCACCGCCTGGTCGACGAGCACGCGTCGCTCGGCCGCCGCGAGCGGCTTGACCGAGCGCAGGAACCGGTCGAGCGGCCGGCCGGCCGTCAGTGCCAGGGGTGCGGGCAGCGGGCGTGTCACGGGTAGTAGGTCGCGAGCCCCGGGAGCGTCGGCGGCGCCTCGTTGGCCACGGCGGCGAAGAACGCCTGGTCGTGCCAGAGCGGATCGAGCGGTGGGATCACGAGGTCGGCGGGCGGATCGCTGACGACGCCGAACGCGTCGATGCCCGGCCCCTCCGGCATGTCCGGCAGCAGCACGAGCGGCGCGTCGGGATCGTCCAGCGCGCCGCCCCACGCGGCGAGCGCGTCCTGCCCGTCCTGCCAGGCCGCGGTCGGGTCGTCGCGCACGTGCTCGAGCGCTGCGAGCGTCTCGCTCCACGTCATCTCCGCATCCTTCGTGCCGGCCAGGCGGACGCGAACGCGGCGCTGCTCGCCGCGGACGATGATCGGTTCCGCGTCGGCTGCGCCGGCGGCGGTCATCATCGCCGCCGTGCCGTAGTGCGGCCGCCCGCCGATCACGACCAGCTGCACGTCGAGCTCGGTCGCACGGATCAGGTTCTGGTAGTGGTCGGCGCGGCGCTGCTTCACCACGACGACGTCGGCCGAGGCGCCCGGGACGATCCTGCCGATTCGCGCGCCCCACGCGACTGCCAGCGCGTCGCCGGGATTCGCCGTCACGAGCTCGCACAGCTCGCGCCCGCTCAGCCGCTGCGGCCTCGGGAGCTGCTTGTTGCAGAGGTCGGCGACCTTCAGCTCGCCGAGCAGATGCTTGGTGCCGCTCGGCGACCAGTCCGAGCCGAGGCAGACCCGCACGCCGTGCTGGCGGGCGGCGGCGATGTCGGTGGTGGCGTGGTACAGCCACAGGTTCGAGAACGGTGACCAGACGATCGCGCCGCCGGCCGTACCGACCTTCGCAAAGTCAGCGGCGGTGAACGCCGTGGCATGGATGCCGATCAGCCCGGCCTGGATGCACCCGTGCCCGTCCAGGTCGTCGACCTCGCGGTGCACGACGGTGCCTGGCAGGCCCTCGCCGACGTGCGGGATGTAGACCGTGTGGCCGGCGCGGAGGCGGGTCGCTTCGCGGTCGAGCGCGTCGCCGACCTTGGGGATCGTCGCGACGTGCACGAAGTCGCCCGGCTGGCCGAACTGCTCGTCGTCGATCACGCGCACCAGCCACGCGTCGATGGGCCGGCTCGTTCGCGGCTTGCCCTGGATCGCGGTGGTGCCGCCGATCATCGCCTTCACCTCGGCGTACTTCAGCACCGCCTCGGGCGCCGCCACCGAGAAGATGCGGTACGGCCACGTGACGGCGGTGTCGTAATCATCCTTGCCGGGCCACGAGTCGTGGTGCTTGAACGGCGCGCTGGCCGCCGTCCAGAGCGGCAGCGTGTTGTAGCCGATGTGCGAGTGCAGGTCGATCAGCCCGGGGTAGATGACGCCGCCGGTGTCGATCCGGTGGGCGTGCTCGAAGCCGCTCGGCGGCGGGTCGGACGCCGCGCCGACCGCCTCGATCAGGCCGTCGTCGCCGACGTACACCGCGCCGTCGTGCCACACCGGGTGGGTGTGGTGCATGGTCACCACCGTGCCTTCGAGAATCAGTGCCACCGGCTCTCCTCTCGGCGCTCGACCGCGCCCGCATCATGCTCCTACATGTGCTGAAACGCCAGCGGCGGGTATCAGTTACGCGCCGCTCGACTCTCGTGAAGGTGCGGCGTAGCATCGGACGCGATTCGGGAGGAACCCATGGCAGTCACGCGCGGTAGCACCTGGGACTACGACCCTGGCCCACCTGCAGCCAGCGGATGGGCCGAGCTCTTCGCCCGCACGCCGAACTACCGGGGACTGGGCAAGGCCGTGCTGAACAAGGAGGCGTTCCGCTGGCACCACGGGCCGATGTTCTATCGCGGCCGGCTCGACGGCAGTGCGCGCGTCGTGCTGGTCGGGCAGGAGGGCGCACAGGACGAGTCGCTGTCGCACCGGTCGTTCACCGGCGGCACCGGCGCCCGCATGCAGCACTTCCTGCGGCACCTGGGGATCGACCGCTCGTACCTGTTCCTGAACTCGTTCGTGTACCCGATCTTCGGCCAGTACACCGATCAGCTGCGACCGCTGGCGCAGGACCCGCGCTCGCCGATCGTCAAGCACCGCCACGAGATCCTCGACAAGGCCGTCATCGATGGCGGCGCCCACCTCGTGGTTGCGGTCGGGACGGCCGCGAAGGAGTCGATCGCGACCTGGATCGCCTCGCATGGCGGGACGGCCGACTCGCACCATCTCGAGACCGCGACGAACGGCAGCATCCCGGCCATCGTGCGGTTCGTCGGCGTTGTCCATCCAGGGTCGGCCGCGGGTGGCTCCACCGCGAACATCAAGGCCGACTTCCAGCGCGCGATCAACCAGATCAAGACGTGGATCGCCGCCGGTCCGACGTGGCTACCGGCCGATCCGGGCGTTCCCCGGGACCTCGCCATCGCGTCCACGTACGGCTCGGATCCGATCCCGTACCGCGACTTCCCATTCGGCACCTGTCCGCGCCTCGGGCGCGGCGGCACGTCGAGCAACCGCAGCGACGCGCAGCGCGGCATCCGGCTCTTCTCCGCGCATGGCGCGTACAACGCGGCCGGCGCGCACCTGAGTGACCCGTCGAACGCGGCCGGCACCGCCGCCGGCTACGACGACGACACGGGCGACCTGCCGTACGAGCCTCCGCGGCTCGCGCCCCGCGGCTTCGACCCAGGCCCGCCCGCGACGCTGGCGCGGCTGCTGCTCGGCGCGGAGGCCGGGTTCGCGTGGCCGGACTTCGCAGCCGCCGGCGTCACGTCCGATGCCTCGTTCGGCGTCGGTCCGATCTACCGCGGGCGCTTCACGGGCGTCAGCCTCGTGGTCCTCGCCGACCAGGCGTCGGACGACGACCTGTTCACGGCCCGGGCATTGACCGGAGAGGTCGGCCAGTGCTTCCAGAACTTCCTGCGCGCCGCGGGCCTGACCCGGCGGTATCTGATCGTCCGCACGCTGCCGGTCGACACGCTCGACCTGACACAGGCGGACCGCAACGCGCTCGTCGACCGTGCCGACGTCCAGGCGGTGCATCGCGAGATCCTGCGGCGCGTCCGCTCGCAGAACTCCGGTATCGCCGCACTCGTCGCACTGGGGCCGACGGCGCAGCGTCTGGCGCCGCACGTCCTGCCGGCCGGCCTGGCCGTGATCGACGTCGCGATGCCGGCCGCAGCCGGCGCTACGGCATCCTGGCAGGCGGCGCTGACCGACCTCGCCGGCCGCGCCTATACGAAGGACATCGCCGGCCCGACGTTCGTCGCGGACACCTCCCGCAGCCAGATCCCGCGGGAGGACCTTCCGTACGGCACGCTCCGTTGGCTCGGCACGTCAGGCGACCGGGCGGTCCGCCCGACGGACACCAGCGCCCACAAGCCGTCGCCGGACTACCTGAAGGTGTTCGCGCCGTCGTGGGTCGCGAGCCTGCACCCGAAGCCGCTCACCGCGGTGGAGCAGGCGGCCGCGAACCAGATCTAGACGCAGCGGCTAGGCGAAGGTCGGGACGAGCCCGATCGCCGGCGACCAGGCGGCTGCCGTCTCGCCGTCCCACATCACGCAGTGCGCTCTCTCGTCGGTCCTGCCGTCGTGCTGGCGTGGCGTCTTGCGTCGCTCCTGGCCGCAGACCGTCCCCCGGATACCGGTGGCAAACATCCTGCCGTCGAACGTGTGGGCCTTCACGAGCACGACCCTGGCGCCCTGTGCGTAGCGCACGGCGGTTCCCCCGACCCTGTGGTGCGCGCCTCGAGGCGAGCGATCGCCAACCCTATCACCGGCCACGTGCGGTGTGGTCTGACAGGCATCACAGCGAGGCGGCCGCGGCCGTGGCGCGATTGAGGAGCCGCGAGTCATCGAGCCGATCCACGACTGCAGCGAACTCCGCCGTCGGCCCTGCCCACCGCAGCGACTCGACGTCGTCGAACAGCTCGGTCTCCGTGCGCAGCGTCGCCAGCCGCTTGAACAGCAGCGCCTGCTCGCGGTTGTCGCCGAGGACGCTGGCGGGGAAGTCCTCGATCGGCCCGTGCTCGTTGAGCAGCCGCGCGGCACCGACGGCCCCGATGCCGCGCATGCCGGGATAGCCGTCGGCCGAGTCGCCGACCAGCGCGAGGAAGTCGGGGATCAGCGGCGGGTCGACGCCGAACTTCGCGCGCACGCCCTCGGCGTTGCGCACCGTGTCGCTGCGGCGGTCGACCTGCACGACGCGGTCGTCGCGCACGCACTGCGCGAGGTCCTTGTCCGGCGTCCAGATCAGCACCTGGTCGACGCGGTGGTCCTCGTCGGCGATGCGGGCCGCGGCGCCGAGCGCGTCATCGGCCTCCACCTCGACCATCGGCCAGACGGTGACACCCATCGCGACGAGGGCGTCCTCGAGCGGTTCGAACTGGAGGCGAAGCGCCGGATCGACCCCGGCGCCGGTCTTGTAGCCGGGCCACAGGTCGTTGCGGAACGACTCGATCACGTGGTCGGTCGCGACGCCGAGATGGGTCGCGCCGCCCTCGGCCATCCCCAGCACCGTGTGCAGCACGCCGCTGGCGGCGCCGTAGCGCTTGCGGTCGGCCGCACCGCCGCGGCGACGACCGTAGAAGTGGCGGAACAGCTCGTACGTCCCGTCGACCAGGTGGATGACCATCGTCGCCAGCGTATCGCCGATGCGCCGGGCCGGCGACGTCGCCGGCGCGGGGCCTGTGGCGCCGCAGGATCGCGCCCGCTCGATCCGCGGCTTCGCCGACGCCGGTCAGCTGATCGTCGGGCAAACCGGCACCCATCCGCGACCGGCTCGACGCGCTCCCTCCGCCGCAGCGCGACGGCCGCGGCTGATCGCGACGGCTCGAGGCGCTGGCTGATCCAGGTGAACAATTCCTCCTCTCGTTCCGTATCCACCAGCAGGTGGGGGCCGGGCCGCTGGCCGTGGGGGGAGAATGGCCCGGCTCCGCCCTTTGCTGCGCGCTCCGGCTGCCGGGAGGCGCGTGACCGTTCGCGTGAGCAGGTGCCGACCAGGGCTCTGTTCGGGCGCGACGACCTGCGCGAGCCGCTGAACACGCGCCGGCTCCGCGACACCCTCCGAGCGGACCTCGATCAGGTCGTCGCGACGACGCGCACCGCGGTGCCGTACGCGCAGATCTCCGTCCAGGTCGTCCCGAGCTCCGACGTGTCGAACCGCATCGCGATGATGGCGTTGCCGCCGCGAGACTCGGCCTCGGCCTTCAGCCGTCCGATCGCCTCGTCGCGGCCCTCGGCGAGCATCTTGGTCATGCCGCTGAGCTCACCGCCGACGAGCGATTTCAACGAGGCGCCGATCTGCGAGCCGATGTTGCGCGCTCGCACCGTGAGCCCGAAGACCTCGCCGATCACCTCCTCGACGTCATAGCCGGGCAGGTCGTTCATCGTCGTGACGATCATGGCGCTCCTCCTCGGTCGTCGAGCCGTCATCCAACGATATCGATCGGGGCGAACCGCGTGAAAGCCGGCCGGCTTCGCCCTCCCCGCAGGCCGGACGGCTTAGAACGACGTCGCACCGCTACCTCGTGCTGAACCTCGCCGGCTTGGCGGTGCTGGCAGTCGAGGCGTTGCTGCGGGCGCAGTGGGGCTTCCTGCTCCTGGAGGCCGCCTGGGCCGTCGTCTCCGCGGCCGGGCTCGCGCGGCACCGCCGCCGCCACGGACGATCCGTCGCGGTACGGCGCCAGGAACGCGGTCAGCGCCGCCACGATTCTCAGCAGGGTTCTGCTCGGCGACCCAGTGGCCGGCGCCGGAGATGATGGTGGTCTGGACGTCGTTGGCGAGCGATCCCCTTGTTTCGGGCCCAGGGTTGTGCTCTCGCTTTCGGCTCGAGCGGGACGCGCCGCGAGCCGCGGACGCGGCCTACCCGGCCCGTGTCTGGCGTGCCTGGCGGGCGCGCAGGAGGTAGCTGGCGGCCCCGGCGACGAGCACGGCCCCGACGATGTAATCGGCGTACTCCAGGCGATGTCGCCAGCGCTCCCACGA
>JBBQFB010000190.1:0-7733 GCA_038321545.1 Gaiellales bacterium | reverse complement strand
TGTCGGGCGGCGGTCGCGCGCTGATGGAGCGGGAGTCGCCGGGGCCGGACTTCGACAAGCTGGTACCGCGAATCCGCGATACCGCGGCGCGGCTGTGGGGTCTCTACGTCGGCTTCACCGCACTCGGCATCGCCGCCTTCTGGTCGGCCGGCGCCGTCGGCCTCGAACCGAAGATCGGGCTCTACTCCGCGGTCTGCCACTCCTTTGCGGCGATGGCTACCGGCGGCTTCTCGCCGGAGCCGCAGTCGTTTCAGGCCTACGGCGCCACGGCGCAGTGGATCGCCATCGCGCTGATGGCGGTTGCGGGCGTCAACTTCGGTCTCTGGTACCGCGGTCTGTTCCGGTCGCGCCGCGCGTTCCTGCGCAACGACGAGCTTCGCGGCTACATCGCGCTGATCGCCATCGCGGCGACGATGTTCACCTTGATCCTCGTGTCCGAGGATCGCTACGACCTGGCCGAAGGCATCCGCCACGGGCTGTTCCAGGCCGTGTCGACGATCACGACGACCGGTTACGCGTCGGCCGACTTTGCCGCCTGGTCGGCGCCGGCGCTGCTGTTGCTGCTGCTGCTGATGTTCCCGGGCGGCTGTTCGGGATCGACCGGCGGTGCCATCAAGATCGTCCGAATCCGGCTCGCGGCGCGGGTGATGCGCAGGGAGGTACGTGCAGCCGCCCACCCTGACCTCGTCCAGCCGCTGCGCGTCGGTGGCCGGCCCATCGACGAGCAGGCCGTCCGCGCCGTGATCGGCTTCATCATCCTGTACGTCGTCGTCTTCGTCGTCGGCGCCATCCTCCTCTCCTCCGATGCTGCGGCCCGGGGGTTGCCGGTGTCGGTCGATGAGGCGCTGGCGGCGTCGGCCACGGCACTCGGCAACGTCGGGCCCGGCTTCGGTGCGAGCGGCCCGATGGGGTCGTTCGCCGCCTATGGCACACCCGGCAAGACGGTGATGATCTGGCTGATGTGGACCGGTCGGCTGGAGCTGCTACCGGCGCTGGTGCTCGTGTCCCGCTCCTTCTGGCTGCGATAGTCCGGAAGTGAGCATGCAACGTCGAGAGCGGAGTGATCGGGCTTGCGTGCGGTGGCGAACGGCGTCCGAAACGCGGAATGAGGCAACGGCGTGAGCCGCAAACGCCTGATTCTGCTGCTCCAGGTCGTGCTGCTCACGGCGATGGTCGTGTTCCTGACGATCGAGGTGAAGTCGTCGTGGGGCGAGCTGAAGCCGCGCCTCGAGGAGATGGACTACACGCGCGTGATGGCAGCGGCCGCGATCCTCGCGAGCTACTACCTGATCTTCGTGGTCGGCTGGGTGTTGATCCTGCGCGCGCTGGACATGCGAATCGGCTACGCCGACGCGCTCGGCGCCGAGATGCTGTCGATGCTTGCGAAGTACATCCCCGGCGGCGTCTGGACGCCGGCCGCGCGCGTCGTTGCGACCAAGCGGATCGGCATGCCGGCAGGCCCGGTGCTGGCGTCGGTCGGGTACGAGGCCGGCCTGTCGGCCATCTCGGGTGTGATCGTGTTCGCGCTCGCGCTGCCGTTCGCGCCTCGCGTCGACCTGCCCGTGCCGCTCTGGACGATCATCGGGTTCGCCGCGCTGCTCGTCGTGCTGCTGCACCCGCGCATCTACGGCCCGGCGGCGGACCGGCTGCTGAAGCGGCTCGGCGACGAGCCGATCCCGCGGCTGCCGCTGCGCAGCACGCTCGGCGTGCTGGTGTTCTACGGCTTCACGTGGTTGCTGGGCGGTCTCGCGCTGCGCCAGATGGCGCTCGCGTTCGGTGCCGACGTGCCGGTGTCGGCGATCGCCTACCTGGGCGGCGCCAGCGCGCTTGGAGCGATCGTGGCGGTGCTGGTCGTGTTCGCGCCGTCCGGTCTCGGCGTGCGCGAGGGAGCCGTCTACGCGCTGCTGCTCGCGTACATGGACGGTGCCACGGCGCTGGTCGTCGTCGCGCTCAACCGCCTCCTGCTGACAGCGGTCGAGGCGCTGCTGCTGGGCGGCGTGACGGCGTACCGCCGGTCCCGGGCCGGTCGGCCGGTGCAGCCGGAGCCCGAGCCGGTTACGGAGTGAACGGCACGGTCACCGCGACGCACGGCTGACCCGACGCATCGTCGGTGAGCGGCTTGCGCTTCGCGTCGCGGAGCGTGACCGAGAGCAGTGACTTCGTGACCGTCACGCGCAGGTAGGCCGTGGCCGAGAGGGCCGTGCACGACAGGCCGACGCCGGTCGGCAGTGCGCCGTGCAGGATCAGCTTCCAGCGGTCGGCGTCGGGCCGCGCGGCGAGCAGGCCGGTGGCGCCGGTGCCCGTCGCGATCTCGCGGATCCCGGTTCCGATCGCGCCCCCGTCCTCGAGGGTCTGGAGGCGCAGCTCGCCGGCCAGCGTGCCGCCGGCGGCGCCGGCCAGCACGACGACGTTCTTGAGGCCGTTGGCCGGGTCGCCGAGCGCGTCGACCAGGCGGCGGCGTTCGCTGCCGAAGCCCTCGGCGCGATCGTACGGGTCGACGTAGTACTGGCCCAGCGGCACGGGGGAGACGAGCACCTTGAACCGGGTCGCCGACCGCTTCAGCGCTGCGAGCAGCGCGTCGTACTGCGCGCTGCCGAGCATGCGCCTGTCGGGCGCGTCGATCGCGTCGCGGCAGCCGGCGGCCACCGGGTTGGCCAGCGCCGGGATGCCGGAGGTGCCGCGCGCGACGTCGGGCATCGTCGGCGCGCGATCGGCGCCGCCGGTGGCGGGGCACGCGGCGCGCACGTCGGCCGAGCGGAACGAGCGGGCGTCGAGCAGGAACAGGTCGAGGTTCTTGCCCCAGCGCGCGCTCCGGAACAGGCCGATCTTGCCGGTCAGGGCCGGGTTGCGGCTCAGGAAGGCGTCGCGCCCGCCGCCCGCGCCGTCGCCGTTCCAGAGGTAGTAGCCGCCGGCCGCCGAGCGCAGCGCCCTGGTCGCGTTCACGCGACGCTGCTCGGTGGTGGCGGTCGCGACGCCGGTCGCGCCGAGGTCGATCCGGAAGTCGGCGCCCGGCAGCGCGCCGGCGTTGGTCGCCGGCCGGGCGTCGGTGGTGGCACCGCCGTGGACGACGAACCGCACCTGGCGGTCGGAGGTCGGCCGCGGAGCGGTCTCGAAGCGGCCCTCGCCGGAGACGCGGCCGCCCTGGATGAACCGGAAGATGTGGCGGTGGCCGGGCGCGAGACCCTTGATGGTGAGCTTGACGACGTGCCCGGGGCCCTTCGCCGTGACCTTCTTGAAGCGACCCGTCGGCACCCGTGCATCGCGGTCGATCACGATCACCCGGACGGCGCCGGACCTGGGCGCACGCGTCCAGACGACGGCCGACGTGTCGGTGATGTCACCGGACGCGACGCCGGCCGTGAACGTCGCGCCGAGCGCGGGAGCGGCCGGCACCAGCGCGAGCAAGAGCGGCACGGTGAGGAGAAGGGGTCGTCGCATGCAGTCCAGGGGGCTTCTGCCTCGGCACCCGAACACCTTCACCGTAGCCCAGCGAGCACGAGAGCACACGCGACCAGCACGTGCCCGGCCGCCAGCGCACGCAGCGCAGCCTCGTGGGGGGCCAGCAGGCGCGCCGTATCGAGCCGCTCCTCGCGGCCGTCGCTCCACACGATGCGTCCCTCGACGCTGGAGGCGCGCCGGCGGATGCCGCGCGCCTCGTTCGACAGCCGGCGCTGCGCGAGCGAGAAGGCATAGGCTGCGGCCGCGCCGGCGAAGGCCGCCGGCGCCAGCGTCTCGGCCTGCGCGAAGTAGCCGGTCAGCACCGGGAACGCTCCCCACAGCAGCGCGAACGCGTGGTCGCCGTGCAGGCGCCCACCGAACAGCTCCAGGTTGTAGGCCGGCACGGCGATCGCCCCGACGGCGATGAAGGCGAGCAGACCCGGCCCGAGCTCCTCGACGCCGGCGACGCCCAGCGCGATCGCGCCGGACAGTCCGACCGTCGCCATCCCGCGCAGGGCGCCACGCGGGATCGTCGTGCTCAGCGGGCGGCCGTGCAGCTCGTCCAGGCAGTGCGCGGCGACGCCAACGGCCAGCCCGAACGCGGCCATCGTGGCGACCAGCCGCCCGACGTCGAGCTCGGGCGCGAGCCCGGCTCCGATCGCCACGTAGGCCAGGTGCCAGGCCGTGTACGGAAGATGCAGCAGCGTGACGTAGTCGCGCCAGCCGCCGCCTGCGAGCGCGTAGAACGCGGGTGGGCCTGGGTCCGTTCCAGGCTCAGCCCGCACGGCGGCCCCAGACGACGATGCCGCCGCCGAAGGACCTGCGCCGGTAGCGGACGTCGACGAAGCCGGCGCGCTCGAACGCCGCGGCCAGCAGCGGCGGCGGGTAGCGGTCGTGAAAGCGGAGGATGCTGGGCCGCAGGAACCGGCCGACGTCGTACCAGGCGGGCGCGATCAGCCGGCCGGCGACCGGCAGGCCGACGCCGGTATAGACGTGCCACAGCCAGCGCAGCGGCCCCGCCGGCGGCACGGAGAACTCGAGGTAGCCGAACGGCGCGCCGGGACGGACGACCCGCGCCAGCTCGGTCAGGGTCGCGTGCACGTCGTCGACGTAGCGCAGCAGGTAGGTGAACGTGAGCGCGTCGAACGACGCGTCGGCGAACGGCAGCTCCTCCGCGCGACCCTCGACGAACGTCACGTCGGAGGCGATCGCGGCGGTGCGCTCACGGGCTCCCGCGAGCATGCCGGGCGACTGGTCGAGCGCGGTGATCTGGCAGCCATAGCGACCGTGCAGTTCGCGGATCACGAGGCCCGTACCGCACGCGACGTCGAGCACCCGCCCGCCCGCCGGCACGGGCACGTGGTCGACCATGAACCGGCGCCAGCGCGGGTCCTGCCCGAACGACAGCCAGGACGACCAGCGGTCGTAGTCCGACCCGAGGCCCGCGAACAGCCGCTGCGCACGCTCGGTGATCGGCTCCGCGGCCATGCGCGAAGGAGCATACTTCGCATGGGGCGTGAGGCGGAGATGGATCATATTCGCGGCGGCTTTTGCCGTCGTGCTGGTACCGGCACCGGCCGTCGCCGCGCCGTACGGTGAGCGCGCGGTCTCCTACTGGCTCGGCAAGCAGCTGCGGTCGGGCGCGTTCCCGGCGATCCCCGACGCGACCCCGGCGCCGCACTATGGCACCACCTTCATGGCGCTCGCGATGGCGCTCCGCGGCCATGACCGCGCCGCCCGGCACGCCGTCCAGTACTGGATCGACCACCCACCGACGACGGCGCCGCACCCGCCGTTCAACGCGTTCGCGGCTCTGCGCACGCGGCGATCGCTGGGGGCCGGTGCACCGCGCGCCTGGGATCCGGTCCTGAAGCGGCGGATCGACCACGTCGTCCGCTTCTGGCTGACCGGCACGTATCTCAACAACTGGTCGCTGGTCGCGGCCGCCGCGGCGATCGAGGCCGACCGGGCCGGCATCGGCAGCTACCGCGTGCAGACGGTGCGCTTCCTGAAGACCCAGTACCTGCCCAAGATCAAGAGCGGGTACGGCGGCGATCCGGGCGGGTGGCCGCTCGCCTACCACGCGTTCGGGCTGGCCTGGCTGGCGCACGTCGCGGAGGCCACGGGGGACAGGCAGCTGCGCTCTGCGACCGTCAGCGGCTGCCGCGTGCTGGTGCGCCTCACCAGCCCGATGGGCCGCGTCGCCTGGTACGGCCGATCGTACGAGGAGTCGTTCGCCCAGGCCGCCGCCGTCTACGCGCTGCGGCGCTGCGAGCGCTACAACCGGCCCAACGCGGCGCGCTACGAGCGCACCGCCGTCGCGGCCCTGGCGATGCTGCGCCGCGAGCACCCGACCATCCTCGGCCCGCTCGCGATCGTGCCGCGGATGCGGTTCGCGCAGACCATCGCGCGCGACGGTACCGACAACTACGCGCACCTCGAGGTCTACAACGGGCTCACGCTGGCGCTGCTCGCCATGGCACCGCCGCCGCTGGTGGCCGCGGCACCGCCGCCGCCCGGCATCGTCCTCGCCCAGACCGGGCTCGACGCGGCGCACGGGCCGGCCCTGGTCACGCTTCGTGACGGGCGCGGCTTCCTGGCGATGTCGCTGCGCCGTCCGCCGGGCGCGCTCGACGGCCGGTCCAGCTTCGGCGTCCACCGGGCCGAGCAGGGCCGCGTGCCGCTGCTGCCGGCGATGACGCCGTCCGGTGCCGGCGACTTCGACCTGTCGTCGGCGACGGACGTGCGTCTGGAGGGCCACGCGGTGCTGGCGACGGGGCCGGGCTATGCCCTGCGGATCCGCCTCGACGGCTGCACCGTCGTCGAGCTGCTCACCGTCACGAGCGCGCGCAGCCTGATCGTGGGCGGTCGCGTGCCGCTGGAGCGTGGCGAGGGGGTCGTCGCCACCTCGGCGGGCTGGCGGTCGCAGGGCGGCTTCCTGCGCATCGCTGCGCCGTTCACCCGGCTCGCGACCCGCGTGGAGGCCGGATCCGACCGGTACCGGACGGCGGCCCTGCGGGCTCGCGTCCGTCTCGCGGCCGGTGGCACGCTGCGCGTGGAGCGCGGCGCCGCCTGCTGATCGGCCACAATCGGGACCATGCGGTTCTCGAAGATGATCCACGCCGTCGACCTGCACGCCTGTGGCGAGCACGGGCGGGTGATCGTCGGCGGCGTGGCCGACGTGCCCGGCTCCTCCATGTTCGAGAAGATGACCTACCTGCGCGACTCGCAGGACTGGGTGCGCCTGATGATGCTGCGCGAGCCGCGCGGCTACCCGGCGGCGAACGTCAACCTGCTGCTGCCGCCGACGCGCCCCGAGGCCGACGCCGGGTACGTGATCATGGAGCAGGTCGAGTACCCGCCGATGAGCGGTACCAACACGATCTGCGTGGTCACGACCCTGCTCGAGACCGGCATCATCGCGATGCGGGAGCCCGTCACCGAACTGACGCTCGAGACGCCCGCCGGTCTCGTCGGCGTGAAGGCGACGTGCGACGACGGCAAGGTGACGGCGGTCGAGTTCCGCAACGTGCCGGCGTTCGCCGCGTACCTCGACCGGCCGGTCGTGGTGCCGCACCTCGGCACGGTCCCGGTGGACGTGGGCTGGGGCGGCATGTTCTATGTGATCGCCGACGCGCGTCAGCTCGACCTCGAGCTGGTGCCGCAGAACGGCGGCGAGATCGTGCGCGTGACCGAGATGATCAAGGCCGCGGCGACCGAGCAGCTGCCCGTCGTGCACCCCGAGAACCCCGGCATCCACGACATCACGATCGGCCAGCTGTACGCGCCGTCGCCCAACCCCGGCGTGTCGCGGCGCAACGTCGTGACCGTGTCGACCGGCCAGCTGGACTGGGACCGGCCCGCGACCTGGACGGGCGCGATCGATCGCTCGCCGTGCGGCACCGGCACCTGCGCCGCGATGGCCTGCCTGCACGCGAAGGGCGAGCTGCAGGTGGGCGAGACGTTCCTGCACGAGGGCATCCTCGGCACGGTGTTCACGGGCCGCCTGCTGGAGGAGACGACGGTCGGCGACAAGACGGCCGTGGTGCCCACCATCGCCGGCCAGGCGTGGATCACCGGCTTCGCGCAGTACGTGCTCGACCCGACCGACCCGTTTCCGGAGGGGTACACGCTGGGGGATATCTGGGGTGGCTGAGCAGCCCGAGCTGACCGTCGACGGCACACCCCTGGCATTCGAGCCGGGCGACACGGTCGCGCTGGCGCTGCTGCGCGGCGGTCTCCATCCCGGCCGCGGCGGCACGATCTGCCTGGCGGGTGATTGCCCCAACTGCCTC
>JBBQFB010000189.1:0-7822 GCA_038321545.1 Gaiellales bacterium | reverse complement strand
TTGCGATCAGCATCCGCGCAGGTGCCGGCAGCCGGTCGGCGACGGCGGCGGTCACTGCCATCCGAAGGCTCCCCAGTGCCGGGCGCCCCAGTGCCGGGCGGCCCACGCCTGGGCGTCCCAGCCGGCGGTCACCCAGTTGCTCGCACCCCAGTGCCGCGCCTCCCAGGCGACGCGCACGCCGAGGGCGCCGTCCGTGACGGTCGCGCCCGGCGTGAGCTGCGTGACCATCGCCGACCAGGGCGAGGCGGCGAAGGCCGCGGACGTCCACGGGGTGGCGGCGTAGGCGGCGGCGTCCCAGGCATTGCCGAGCACGTCCACCTCACCGGTCACCGGCTCGGGCATACCGTCGCCGTCGAGGTCGGCGACGAGCGTCTCGGAGCCGCGGCTGGCGGCGATGCTGCCGAGGCCGGTGGAGGCGGGCGCCAGCCGGTTCGCAACGGGAACCGCGACGCCGGGGCCCTTGCCCTTCCTGGTCGGGTTGCCCCAGCTGACCGCGCCGGCCGCGTCGAGCAGGCCGGCCCCGGCGCCCGGTCCGCGCAGCAGGTCGTCGGCGGAGGCGATCAGGGCGCCCTTGACCTGGTCGGGCGTGAGCGACGGGTTGGCGTTGATCATCCGGGCGATCACGCCCGTCACGATGGCGGCGGCCTGCGACGTGCCCGATCCGCGGAAGTAGGAGTCGCCGACCCGCGCCGCCGGGTGGAACGCGTCGACCGTCGAGCCGGGGGCGCGCAGGGAGACGAGCGACACGCCGGGCGCCACCAGGTCGGGCTTGCCCGGACCGGCGCTCGAGAACGGCGCTACGGCGTCGTCGAACACGTCGGCGGGGTCACGCAGATCGGCCGCGCCGACGGTGACCACGAACGGATCGTCCCCCGGTTTCGAGACCGCGCCGGCGTCGTTGCCTGCCGATACGACGACGACCAGGCCGGCCTTCCACGCCTGTTCCACGGCGTAGTCGAGAGGGTCGCGATCTGTTGGTTGGTCACCGTCGGTGCCGTACGAGAGGTTCACGACGCGCAGGCCGTACCGGTCGCGGTTCGCGACCGCCCAGCGGAGGCCGGCGATGACCGTCGTGACGTCGGTGGCGCCGTCCCAGCCCGCGACCTTCACGGACACCAGGTTCGCGGCCGGCGCGGCGCCGGTGTGGGCGCCGGCGGCGAGCGTGCCGTCGCCTGCGATCAGGCCCGCCATGTGCGTTCCGTGGCCGTAGTGGTCGAGCCCGTCGCCCTCGGGCGTGAGGTCGACGCGGGCGATCAGGCGGCTGCCGAGATCGGCCGACGGCGTCACGCCGGTGTCGATCAGCGCGACGCCGACGCCCGCACCGCGGTACTTGGACGACACGACGTCGAGCCGCACGGCGCCCTGCCAGGCATCGGCCGCCGTCGCGATCGCCGGCCCGGCGACCAGCGTCACCGCGAGGGCGATGAGGGGGGCAAGCAGCACGCGCGGAACCGGGACCGGGAATTCCACCCGCCGAGCGTCCCCCGGTTCATGTCGAGGTTTCCATCAGACTTCGGTCGTACGACCTCCGCGCCTGGCGTGGGCCCCGCGTACGGTTTCCGCATGACGTCACCGCCCGCCACGATTCGCGTGCTCCTCTGCGACGACCACGTGGTCGTCCGGGAGGGGCTCGCGCGCCTGCTGGAGAACGCCGACGGAATCGAGGTGGTCGCGGTCGCCTCCGACGGCCAGGAGGGCCTCGAGCAGGCGCGCGCCACGCGGCCGGACGTGATCCTGATGGACCTCTCGATGCCCCGCCTCGACGGTGTCTCGGCCACGCGGGCGATCATCGCGGAGCTTCCCGACACCTTCGTCGTCGTGCTCACGTCGTTCGCCGATCGCGACCGCGTGCTCGAGGCGATCGACGCCGGCGCGGCGGGCTACCTGCTGAAGGACTCCGACGGCGCCGAGGTGGTGCGTGCCATCCGCGCCGCGGCCGCCGGCGACGCGCCGCTCGATCCGCGGGCGGCGCGGGCGGTGCTGACGCGGCGGTCGCTGCCGGCCACCAGCCTGACGCCGCGTGAGCGCGAGGTGCTGGCGCTGGTGGGTTCAGGGATGGCGAACAAGGTGATCGCGATCCGTCTCGGCATCTCCGAGGCGACCGTGAAGGCGCACCTGACGCGCATCTACCAGCAGATCGGCGTCACGGACCGCACGCAGGCCGCGCTCTGGGCCCGCGAGCACGACGTGCTCTAGCTCGTCCAGACGTCAGGAGCCGTCGCGCAGCAGCTCGGCCACGCGGAACGCGAGGTCGATCGACTGGCGGCCGTTCAGGCGCGGGTCGAGCACCGTCTCGTAGCGCTCCGTGAGGTGCTCGTCGAGGATCTCCTCGGCGCCGCCCAGACACTCCGTCACGTCGTCGCCGGTCAGCTCGACGTGGATGCCGCCCGGCTGCGTGCCCTCGGCGCGGTGCGCGCGGAAGAAGCCGCCGATCTCGCGCACGATGTCGTCCAGGTGCCGCGTCTTCGTGCCGGCCGCCGTGACGAACGTGTTGGCGTGCATGGGATCGCAGGCCCACAGCACCGGGTGCTCGGCGGCCCGGACGGCGGCCAGCAGCGGCCGCAGCCGGTCCTCGACGCGGTCGGCGCCCATCCGCGAGATCAGCGTCAGGCGGCCGGGCACGCGGCCCGGGTTGAGCGCCTCGCACAGCGCGAGCACCTCGTCGGTGGTGGCCGTCGGGCCGAGCTTGACGCCGAGCGGGTTGCCGACGCCGCGCAGGAACTCCATGTGGGCGCCGTCGATCTGGCGCGTGCGCTCGCCGATCCACAGCATGTGCGCCGAGCAGTCGTACCACTCGCCGGTGGTCGAGTCGACGCGGGTGAGCGCCTCCTCGTAGCCGAGGATGAGCGCCTCATGGCTCGTGTACAGGTCGACCTGGTGCAGCTGGTGGGTGGCCTCGAGATCGATGCCGCAGGCGCGCATGAACCGCAGCGCCCGTTCGATCTCCTCGGCCAGGGCCTCGTAGCGCTGTCCCTCGCGGCTCGTGGCGACGAACTCCTGGTTCCACGCGTGGACGCGGGAGAGGTCGGCGAAACCGCCCTTGGTGTAGGCCCGCAGCAGGTTCAGCGTGGAGGCCGACTGGTGGTAGGCCTGGATCAGGCGGGCCGGATCGGGGCGGCGGGCCTCGGGCGTGGGCGCGGCGCCGTTCACGATGTGGCCGCGGAACACGGGCAGGTCGAGGTCGCCGACGCGCTCGGTGGGCGCCGATCGGGGCTTTGCGAACTGCCCGGCGATGCGCCCGACCTTGATCGCGGGCACGCCGGAGGAGTACGTCAGCACGACCGACATCTGCAGGATCACGCGCAGCTGCTCGCGGATCTTGGGCGCTGCGAACGCGTCGAATGACTCGGCGCAGTCGCCGGCCTGGATCAGGAACGCGCGCCCTTCGGCGGCCTGGCCGAGCGCCGTCGTGAGCGCCCGCGCCTCACCGGCGAAGACCAGGGGCGGGAAGCCGCTGATCGTCGCGAGGGCGGACTCGAGCGCCGCCTGGTCGGGCCAGTCGGGTTGCTGCGCGGCCGGACGGTCGCGCCACGAGACGGGTTTCCACGTATCGAGCACTCCACACAGGGTGCCCGGAAATCGGCAAACGCGCGCCGGGGACGGGCGATTCAGCCCGGGCGGCAGGGGCCGGCGAGCAGCTCGGCGAGCTCGTCGCCGTCGTAGCCGAGCTCGCGGAGCACCTCGTCCGTGTGCTGGCCGAGCGTCGGAGGGGCGGAGCGCGCCGTGCCGTGCTCGCCGTCCAGCACGATCGGCGAGCGGAACGTGCGCACCGTTCCGGCCGTGGCGTGCTCGTGGTCGACGATCGCCCACGGGGAAGCCGCCGCCACCTCCGGCACCGTCCGGATCGGCCCACCGGGCACGCGGGCGCGCTCGAACACCGCCAGCCACTCCGCCACCGTGCGCGTGGCGAACAGCTCCTGCAGGCGGGGGACGAGGTCCTTGCGATCCGCGACCCGGCCGGCGTTGCTGGCGTAGCGCGGGTCGTCGGCCAGCTCCTGTGCCCCGGCCTCGATGCAGAACGAGCGGAACTGCACGTCGCTGCCGACCGCCAGGTTCACGAAGCCATCCGACGCGTGGAACGTCTCGTACGGCACCAGCGAGGGGTGGGCGTTGCCGAACCGCTCCGACGCGACGCCGCCGATCAGCACCTCCGTCGCGCGGTTGCCGAGCCACGCCAGCTGCGCGTCGAACAGCGACACCGACACGGCCGGCGCGCGACCCGTGGCCCGCGCCTCGATGATCGCCGCAAGGATGCCGCTGGCCGCGAACATGCCGGATGTGATGTCGGCGATCGCGACGCCGACCTTCATCGGGTCGCCGTCCGGCTCGCCGGTCAGCGCCATGATCCCGCCGTCGCCCTGGATCGCGAAGTCGTACCCCGGCCGCTGTGCGTCGGGGCTGTCGGCCGGGTAGCCCGAGATCGAGCAGTAGACGACCTCGGGACGATCGCCGACCAGCGACGCGCGGTCGAGGCCGAGCTTGGCGGCAGCGCCGGGGAGGAAGTTCTCCACGATCACGTCGGCGGTCTCGGCGAGCCGCTGCACGACGGCCAGCCCGCGCGCGTCGGTCACATCGACGGCCACGGAGCGCTTGCCGCGATTGGCGGCCATGAAGTACGTCGACTCGCCCGCCACGAACGGCGGACCCCACGCGCGCGACTGGTCGCCGATGCCGGGCCGCTCGATCTTCACGACCTCGGCGCCGAGATCGGAGAGCATCATCGTGCAGTAGGGGCCGGCCAGCACCCGCGACAGGTCGAGGACGCGGATCCCGGCGAGGGGCGAGCTCATGCGGCGAGCGCTTCGCGGATGATGTCGAGGTGCGCGTCAGGGTCGACGGGCGACCAGACGCGTTCGATGACGCCGTCGGCGCCGATCAGCACGGTGGAGCGGACGACGCCCATCGTGCCGTTCTGCCGCTCGCCCCAGAAGCCGTACGCCTCGATCAGCGACCGGTCGGTGTCGGCCAGCAGCGGGAACGGGAGGCGGAACTTGGCCTTGAACGTCGCGTGGCTGTCGGCGTCGTCGGGCGAGACGCCGTAGAGCAACGCACCGGTGGCCGCGACGTAGCCCCAGCCGTCGCGCAGCGCGCACGCCTGGCGCGTGCAGCCGGGCGTGTCGTCCTTGGGGTAGAAGTACAGGACGACGCGCTTGCCGCGGAGGTCCGCCAGGTGGACGGTCGCTCCCGTCTCGTCGGACAGCGAGAAGTCGGGAGCGGGTTTTCCCGCGGTGGCAGTCATGCGGGGGATTCTCGCGCATACTTGCCGCCGTGCCGGTCGTCCACCAGGCCCTCGGCGGCTTCGTCGTCGCGATCAACCTGATCGCCGGGATCTGGGGCCTCCTGATCTGGCGGGGCAGGCTGACGGCCAACCGCGTGTTCGAGCAGGTGCTCGCGCTGTCGCACACCGTCATCTTCGGGCAGGCGCTGATCGGGCTGCTGCTGCTCGGCAGCCGGTACCGCGCACCCGTGCAGCTGCACTACGTGTACGGGCTCGCGCCGGCCGCCGCGGTGCTGTTCGCGTACTCGTCCCGCACCGAGGATACGCGCCGCAACACGCTCGTGTTCGCCGTCATCGCGGTGCTCGCCGGGCTGCTCGCCGGGCGCGCCTTCATGACGGGCAAGGGCTACGGGTAGTCTCCCTCCATGAGTCGTGAGGCGATCCGCAACGTCTGCATCATCATCGCGCTGGTGCTCGTCGTTGCGGTGCCGGCGGGTGGCGGCGCACTCGCCGGAATCGTGTTGCTGGTGCTGCGGATCCTGCTGATTGCGGCGTTCATCTACTTCGGCTACATCATGTGGCGGGAGAACAAGCACAAGACCGCCTGGCTGCCGCAGCGGCAGCGCGCGATCCTGTACGCAGCAGCCGCTTTGCTGGGCATTCTGCTGCTCGCGAGCTTTTTCTGGCCGTCGTGGAACGCCGTCTCGGCGATCGTGTTCCTGGCCCTCGTCGGGGGACTCGGATATCTGATCTGGCGAATCCTCGACGATTCTCGCCGCTACTATTAGGTTCATGGGGCTTCGGGGGTTCGTCTTGGGCGTAGCCGTCCTCGCTGGCGCGATCGTTGCGTCCGGCGTGTCGACGGCGAGCGCGATGCCGGATAACGACGTGACGGCGAACGTGGCGAAGATGTTCGTGCCCGATCCCGATCTGACGGGCGTCCGGCGCAAGGCCGAGCGCGTCAACGGGACGGTCATCGATCCCGACACGCTGGCCGCTCCGGCCGTCGATACGGGCGATCCGCCGCTGATCCAGCCGCCGCCGTCCGGTGGCCTGCAGCCGTCCTCGACCTGCTTCGCCGGCAGCCAGGTGCTCGGCGATCCCACCAACCCCGCGTGGTTCGCGCAGCGCACGGTCTGGTACGAGGTCACGCAGGACGCCACCGGCGCCCCGTTCGGACAGTCGACGCTGGTGACGATCGATACGGGCGGGAGCAACTTCCCGTCCGGGCTGGCCGTCTTCCTCGACGGCATGCCCGCCTTCGACTCCGCCGCTCCGGTGCTGCCGATGAACACCCTCGCGTGCGATCGCAACCCGTCGGCGAACATCCCGTCGGTCGTCTCGTTCGTGGCCAGGCTGGGCCATCGGTACTTCCTGATGGCGGGCGGCCTGCCGCCGGTCGCCGGCTCGCCGGCCCTGCGCCTCTCGATGCGCATCCTCGACGTCCAGGCGCCGGTTGTCTCGATCGAGCTCCCGGACAGGCCCGACGTCAAGCGCGTTTTCGAGTACCAGGTCGCGTCGGCGGACAAGGCAGCGGTCGCCTCGAGGCTGGAGATCACGCAGACCGCGGGGTCCAAGTCGACCACGCTCAGGAAGGCCGCGCTCGGTGCCCACTGCGGCGACAGCAACCGCCCCGCCGCCGGCCAGTTCTGCGTGATCGGCTCGACGGTGCGCGTCCACTGGAACCCCATCACGAGTTCTGCAGCGGTGGTCGGCACCGTTCTCGCGGAGTTCACCGATCGGGCGGGCAACGTCGGCAGCAACAACCTCAAGACGCCGCTCCGCGATCGCATACCGCCGAAGCTGTCCGCGAACACGACCGCTCGCTGGACCCGCCGTGGTCGGCTGTTCGTGATCACGACCTGCACCGGTGGCCCGGGCACGATCTCGGTGCAGTACGGCGCCGGCAAGAAGTCGGCCGGTCCGACGACGGACTTCGGACGCCACACGGTGATGCAGATGAAGAAGGTCTTCCCGAAGGTCACCCGTCGGTCGACGTTCATCCACATCATCTGCAAGGACCGGTCGAGTAACGCCACCGATACGTGGCTGTTCCTGCCCGCGCGCTGATCTCGCGCGTTCCGTGACGGACCGCCACGGTCCAGCGCGCCCGGACGGTGCGACGCTGGCTGCGTGGCACGCGAACGGGGACAGGCGACGATCGAGACGGTGGTCCTCCTACCGCTCGTCCTCGCATCCCTGCTCGCCGCTGCGCAGGGGGTGACGGCGGCCTGGGCCTCGGTCGAGGCGGCTGACGCCGCCCGTGCAGCCGCGCGGGCGGCGCTCGTCGGGGGCGACGCCGCCCGCACGGCCCGCGCCGCCCTGCCGCGTGCGCTGCGACCCGCGTCCCGCGTGCACGTGGCGGCCGACGGCCGCGTGCGGGTCGACGTGGTCGCGCCGCCCGGCTGGGGCAGCGTCCGTGTCGCGGGGGAGGCGGGATGACGCCGACCTCCCGCGGCCAGGCGGCCCTCGAGCTGGTCGTGCTGGTGCCGCTCGCCGTCGCCATCGCGCTCGCGGTGGCCAGCGCCGTCGCAACGGCCGGGGCCGGCGTGGCCGTCGAGCACGCGCTCGATCGCGGCACCATCGCCGCCGCCGGCGGGACCG
>JBBQFB010000188.1:0-7906 GCA_038321545.1 Gaiellales bacterium | reverse complement strand
CCCGTCGACCCGTAGAAGTTCTGCACGACACCCGCAATACCCGACGCGGCCGAATCGAGCACCGACACGCTGGCGTCGAGCGTCTGGAACGTCAGCGTCCTGTGAATGGCGTCGACCGTCAGCGCCTGCTGCTGCGAGCCGCCGTTCCACGTCGCCTTGAACGTGTAAGACCCCTGCAGCAGCTCGTAGTGCAGCACGCCGGTCGCGCCGGTCGTGCGGTTGCCGACCCAGCTGCCGGTCGACCCGTAGAAGTTCTGCACCACGCCCGCGATGCCCGACCCGGCCGAGTCGAGCACCGACACGCTGGCGTCGAGCGTCTGGAACGTCAGCGTCCTGTGAATGGCGTCGACCGTCAGCGCCTGCTGCTGCGAGCCGCCGTTCCACGTCTCCTGGAAGTGGTAGCCGCCCGGCAGCAGCTCGTAGTGGAGGACGCCGGTCGCGCCGGTCGTGCGGTTGCCGACCCAGCTGCCGGTCGAGCCGTAGTGGTTCGCCACGCCGCCGGCAATCCCGGCGCCCGTCGAGTCGAGCAACGACACCGCGACGTCGAGCGTGCGGAAGGTCAGCGTCGTGTGCGTCGCATCGACCGTCAGCGGCAGCTGCTGCGAGGCGCCGTTCCAGGTCGCCTGGAACGTGTAGGAGCCGGCATTCAGGTTCAGGTGCACCGCTCCGTCATTGCCCGTGACCTGCACCGGCTGCCAGCTGCCACCCGAGGCGAAGTACTGGATCTGGGCGCCAGCCAGCGGAGCGCCCGCCGAGTCGACCAGCGACACCGTCGTCGCCACCGGCGCGGCGTGCGCGATGACCGGGACGGCGATCACGAGCAGGACGGCGAGGAGCGCGCATGCGGTAGCACGCACCGTTCGGCCGGAGCGGCCGAGGCGCGTCGGTACCCGTGGGGAGACGGACCGGACGAACGAGCTCACAGCCGACTTATCGGCACGAATTGCCCGTCGACTTAGTACACAAGGTAATTCGCAAGTGAATGCACGGCTCGAACGTTCAAGGATCGCGGCCGTTCCGCCGATACGGCGAACGTGGATGGCGAGGTCATGCCGGTAACTCCGGACCAGAGCGCGCACGGACCCGATCCGGTCGCCACCGCCGGCCTGCGGCCGCACGCGCGCACGCTGATCGTCCTCGGCGTGCTCGTCCTGCTCGTATTGGCGGCGTTCGCAGTGACGAAGCGCGGCGCCGATCGCGAGGCCGCCGACGACCGGGCGCGCGCCGCTGACCAGGCGGTCGGCGCAATTCGCGGCCAGCTCGCCGCCACGCGCGCTGATGTGCGCGGCGTCGTCGGCGTGTTCTCGACCGCGCGCGCCATCGACGACTTCGCACAGTTCGCCCAGCCAGCGCTCGCGAACCCGGCGCTGGACGCCGTTGCCTGGGCGCCCCGCATCACGGCGCCGATGCGCGCCGCCTTCGAGCAGGAGCGCGGATTCACGATCGCCGAGCAGGCTGCGGGAACGGTGCGCACCGCCGGCCAGCGGGCAACCTACTACCCTGCCACCTTCGTCGCGCCGACCGCCCCGAACGTCCGCGCGATCGGCCTCGACGTCTCGGCCGACCCCGTCGTCGCCGACGCCATCAAGGCCGCGATCGCGAGGGGCACCGGCCGGGTCACGGCCCCTCCGAAGACAGCGACGGACGGCGCCATCCTGCTGATCGAGCCGGCCTTCCGGCGCGGTGCGTCCGTCGGCACGCCCGGCGAGCGGGCCGACGCGCTGACCGGCATCGCCGTCGGCACCATGCAGCCGTCACAGCTGGTCGCCGAGGCGCTACGAGGCACCGGCGACCTGCGCGTGCGCATCACCGACGGCACGACCCAGCTCTACGGCTCACCAACCCTCCCGCATGGCGGCGTGGCACGATCGCTGGACGCCGGCGGCCGTGCGTGGACGATCGTGGTTCAGTCGACGGCGTCGCCGAGCGGCCAGGCGCTGCCGTGGGTCGTCCTGCTGGCCGGATTGATGGCCGCGGGCCTGATCGCCCTGATGGCCGAGCAGAGCTCGCGCCGGCTCACGTTCGCAGAGGTCCTCGTCGACCGGCGGACCGTCGAGCTGCGCGACGCGCTCGGCCTGCTCGGCGTGGCCAACGCCGAGGCGGTCGCCGCGCGCGCTGACGCGGAGCGCAAGTCGCAGGTCGACGCGCTCACCGACACCTACAACCGCGGCCACCTGATCGAGCTGCTGAAGGTCGAGCTGAACCGCGCGAACCGCGGCGACAACACGGCAGCCGTGCTGCTGGTCGACGTCGACGACTTCCGCTGGCTGAACGAGGAGTACGGGCCGACGGCCGGCGACCTCGTGCTGGTCGAGATCGCGCGGCGACTGAAGGCGATGCTCCGCTCCTACGACTCGCTCGGGCGCTACGACAACAAGCGCTTCGCGGTGCTGACGCCGAACGTGCCGTCCGACGACGCGCTGTTCCGCGTCGCCGACGCGATCCGCCAGGTGGTCTGCACCGGGCCGGTGCTCGTCGAGGGCCGCGAGCTGTGGCCGACCGTGTCGGTCGGCGCCGCGCGCTCGACCGTCGCCGACGAGCCGTTCGCGCTGCTGGCCGCGGCCGACGAGGCGCTGTCCGCGGCGCACAGCCGCGGCCGGAACACCACCGTGCTCGCGGGTGAGCAGGCCTCCGACATCGTCCGGCCCGAGCCCGACGCGGTCCGCATCGCGCAGGCCTTGGCACGCTCGGCGGCCGGGCGCGAGGGCATGCCCGAGCACCACGACCGGCAGGTGGCCGACCTGTCGGCGGCGATCGCCGAGACGCTCGGCCTGGACGCGGCGGCGGTCCTGCGCGCGCGGCTCGCCGGCTGGCTCCACGACGTGGGCAAGGTTGCAATCT
Source organism: Gaiellales bacterium (assembly GCA_038321545.1). Taxonomy (GTDB): domain Bacteria; phylum Actinomycetota; class Thermoleophilia; order Gaiellales; family F1-60-MAGs149; genus VFJZ01. The sequence continues at coordinate 5,065 of JBBQFB010000188.1, read as the reverse complement.
CGGAGTCCATCCTCGCGAAGCCGGAGAAGCTCGACGAGGACGAGTGGAAGATCATGCGGACGCACGCAGCGCTCGGCCAGGAGATCGTCACGCGTATCGCCGACCTGGCGCCGGCCGGCTCCGCCGTCCGCCACCATCACGAGCGGTTCGATGGCGCGGGCTACCCCGACGCGCTGGCCGGCGACCAGATCCCGCTGGAAGCCCGCATCGTGGCCGTTGCCGACGCGTTCTCGGCGATGACGTCCGACCCGCCGTTCCGCCGCTCCCGCGGCACCGGTGGCGCGCTCCGCGAGCTGCGCCGCTGTGCCGGCACGCACTTCGACCCGGCCGTGGTCGAGGCCCTGTGCGCGGTGATCGAGACCGGCGACGACGGCACGGGCAGCCGCTCCAGCGGCGCCGCACGAGCCTGATCCGCCGAGCCCGGTCGCGCGCGGGAACTACCTGACAATACGGTGCCTGGCACCGTATTCGCGCCTCCCGGCGCGTTCCGTCACGGTCCACGCGCACCTGGCGGAGAGCGCGCTCGCGGTCAGAGGCCGCGGGGACGGCGCATGTCGGCCGCCGACAGGGCGCGCGTCCGCGCCGCGGCGGCCCGCACCGAGTCGGCGCGCGCCGATTGCAGCGCCTCCGCGGCACCCGCCGCCCGGCTCATGCCGGCGTCGATCTCGACCAGCATCGCGGCGGCCCGGCCGGCCGATTCGGCGATCACCGCCGCCGTGGTCGCGTCGCCGACGAGGTTGACGTTGCCGCGTTCTGCGACCGCGGCGGCGAGCTCGGCCAGCTCGGCGGCGGCCGCCAGGATGCGCCGCGGCGGCCCGGCAGCGGCCAGCGTCGCGTCGTCCAGCGCCGTCCGGCGGCGGTCGCGTGCCTCGTCGCTGTCCTGCGGCAGCCGCATCGCCGCGATCACGCCGGCGTACGCGCGACCGTCGTCGACGACCAGCTCGACCAGCTCCGCACGCAGCTGCTGCGCCCGGTCCCGGGTGACCTCCATCTCCGGCCAGTAGGCCGCGTACCGCTCCCGGGCGCGGGTCAGGCTGGCACCCATCTCGACCATCGCGGCGGCACCGGCAGCCGCGATCGCGGCGAGCGCTCCGCCTGCCGGGGCGGGCGCGTCGGAGGCGAGCCGGGCAAGCAGCTCGCCGAGCGGGAGCGCGAGCAATTCGTCGGCGTCGGACACCCCGACAGCCTAGAGGGTTGAGGGAAGGCGCACGTTCCCCCCGGAATCGTCGCCGAAAAGGACTGCCCCGGTTGGTTTTGCAGGCGTTCGGCCGTACGCTACGCGTGCCAGACAAGAGGACCCGAGGGAGGGCACGTTGGCGGCAGTCGAGGAGCGGAAGAAACTCTTCATCCGGCCTGACGGCAAGGAGAAGGTGACGGGGGTCGGCCGGTACACGGCGGACATGAACCTGACCGGCCAGCTCCATGCGAAGTTCAAGTACGCCGAGCACACGCACGCGCGGATCACGCGCATCGATACGTCCAAGGCCAAGGCCCTTCCCGGCGTCTTCGTCGTGCTCACGCACGCCGACGTGCCCGAGGTGCGCTACGGCGGGATGGTGCAGGACCGGTTGATGTTCGCGAAGGACGTCGTGCGGTTCGAGGCCGACGTCGTCGCGGCCGTCGCGGCCACCACGCCCGAGATCGCCGCGCAGGGCTGCGCGCTGATCGAGGTGGACGGCGTGCCGCAGCCGGCCAACTCCGACATCGAGGCGGCGATCGCCGACAACGCGACGCTGATCCACGAGTCGTGGTCCGAGTACGGCGGCGACGAGACGATGGGCCGCGACAAGAACACGCTCGGCCACTCGACCATCATCCGCGGCGACGCCGCGTCGGCGATGGCCACGGCCGACGCGGTCGTCAAGGGCCGGTACGTCGCCGACTGCTCGCAGGGCGTGCCGATCGAGCCGCGCGCGATCATCGCGCAGTGGCAGGGCGACAAGGTCACGGTCTGGTCGTCCACCCAGGTGCCGTTTGCGGCCCGCTCGGGCGTGGCGACCGTGCTCGAGATCCCCGAGTCGCACGTCCGCATCATCGTGCCGCTGCTCGGCGGCGGCTTCGGCTCCAAGTGCGACTTCCACTTCGAGGGGCACATCGCCGCGCTCGCTCGCGCGGCGCGCCGCCCCGTGAAGCTGGTCTTCTCGCGCCACGAGGAGTTCATCGCGCCCGACCACCGGCGCGAGGGCATGGTGATCGACCTCGAGACCGGCGTGAAGAAGGACGGCACCATCGTCGCCCGGCGCGCGCGACTCGTCATCGATGGCGGCGCGTACTGCGGCGAGGGCGGCTTCTTCGCCCAGATGGCCGCCATGCACGCGATCGGCCCGTACAAGATCCAGAACGTCGACATCGACTCGCACCTGGTCTACACCAACAACCAGCCGTCGAGCTCGATCCGTGCCCCCACGGCGCCGCAGGCCTGCTGGGCCGTCGAGTCGCACATGGACGAGGTCGCGGCCGCGATCGGCATGGACGCCGTCGAGCTGCGGCGGCGCACGCTGATCGAGGAGGGCCAGCCCGGCGCGACCGGGCAGGTCTACGAGGCGATCGGCATCCGCGAGACGCTCGAGAAGGCGTCGGAGATGATCGGCTGGGGCCAGGACCTCCCGGACGACGAGGCGATCGGCATCGCGTGTGGCTGGTGGCCGTCGTTCGGCGTGCCCTCGGGCGCGTACGTGAAGCTGAACGGCGACGGCTCGGGCGTGATCATCACGGGCGCCATGGAGTCCGGCACCGGTGCCGTCATGGGCCTGCCGATCCTCGCCGCCGAGGTGCTCGGCATGCAGCCGGAGGACTTCTCGATCCTCTACCAGGACACCGACGCGGGCCCGTGGGACATGGGCTCGTCCGGCTCCCAGACCACCTTCAACAACGGCCGCGCCGTGATCTGCGCCGCGACCGAGGTGCGCGAGCAGCTGCTCGACATGGCAGAGAAGGAGCTGGAGGCTGCGCGCGCCGACCTCGAGGTGGCCGACGGCATGATCCGCGTCAAGGGATCGCCCGACAAGTCGGTCACGATCGTCGACCTGGCCGGCTCGGGCACGCCCCTGCTCGGCAAGGGCTCCGGCGACGTGCCGGAGGCCGCACCGTCGGACATCGCGTCGCACTGCATCGGCGATCTCGGTCTCTCGTCGTTCCTCGCACCGCAGCTGATCACGCACGCAGCCCACGTGAAGGTCGATCGTGAGACCGGCGTCGTCCGCGTGCTGCGGTTCGCGGCGGCCCACGACTCGGGCAAGATCGTGAACAAGATCGGCGCCGACGGTCAGGTGTACGGCGGCGTCATGATGGGCCTCGGACAGGCGCTGACCGAGGGCACCCAGATCGACGCCGACGGCCGGCAGCGCAATCCGCACCTGCTCGACTACAAGCTGATGACCGTCTCGGACGGCCCGCAGATCGACATCCACTGGGTCGAGGTCGACACGCCGAACGCCGGGCCGAAGGGCTCGAAGGGCGTCGGCGAGCCGCCCAGCGTGCCGACCTCGGGCGCCGTCGCGAACGCGATCGCCCGGGTCATCGGCAAGCACGTGAACAACCTGCCGATGACGCCCGAGCGCGTCTGGGCGACCGCCGAGGAGGCTGGCGCGTGAGCGGTACCTATCTCGCCGCTACGAGCGTCGACGAGGCCGTCAAGGCCCTCGGCGAGGGGGCTCGCCCCGTCGCCGGAGGCACGGACATCGTCGTCGGCTCCCGTCAGGGCAAGAAGCCCCTCCCCGACGCGCTCGTGGCCATCCACGGCATCGACGCGCTGCGGGGCATCAGCTCGGCTGGTGCGGGCCTGCGCCTCGGCGCCCTCGCCACGCACGAGGAGATCGAGTCGCACGCAGTCGTCCGCGAGCGGTTCACCGGTCTCGCCGATGCCTCGGCCATCGTCGGGTCGCACGCCACCCGGGCCAACGGCACCATCGGCGGAAACGTCATGAACGCCTCGCCCGCCATGGACACCGGCGCGCCGCTGATCTGCCTCGGCGCGACCGTGGTCCTGCAAGGCCCCGGCGGCACCCGTTCCGTCGCGATCGACGAGCTCTTCACGGGGCCCGGCAAGACGGTCGCGTCACCCGACGAGCTGCTGATCGCCGTCGACCTGCCGGCGCCCGCGCCGGGTACCGGGTCGGCGTACGTGCGGCTCGAGTACCGCCGCCAGATGGAGATCGCGATCGTCGGCGCCGCAGCCGCGGTCACGATCGAGGGCGGCAAGGTGACGGCGGCCCGCGTCGCCATCACCGCGCTCGCGCCGACCATCCACCGGGTCGCCGAGGCCGAGGCGGCCCTGGTCGGCTCGGATGGCGGCAAGGCCGCGGCCACCGCGGCCGCCGCAGCGGCGGCGTCGGCGTCCACGCCGATCTCCGACGTTCGCGGCTCGTCCGACTACCGCCGTGCGATGGCGGCCGTGATCGCGCGCCGCGCGATCGAGACGGCCATCGCACGCGCCGGGGGCGCCGACGTCGGCATCCCCGCCTCATCGTCCACCTATGCCGCCGTCTGAGGTCACCGGATGAAGTACCCCATCACTCTGAACGTCAACGGCGTCCCGTACCCGATCGACGTCGATCCGCACGCCAACCTGCTCAACACGGTCCGCGAGCAGCTCGGTCTGACCGGCTCCAAGGAGGGCTGTGACGACTCCGAGTGCGGCGCGTGCATGATGCTCGTCGACGGCCGCCCGACCAACGCGTGCTCGTACCTGGCCATCCAGGCCGACGGAGTCTCGATCACGACCGTCGAGGGCCTCGGTGACGGCGACGACCTGTCGCCGCTGCAGGCCGCGTTCCTCGAGGAGGGCGGCGTGCAGTGCGGCTTCTGCACGCCGGGCATGCTGATCTCGGCGACCGCGCTGCTCGCAGCGAACCCGGCGCCGTCGGCAGAAGAGGTGCGCATCGGCCTCTCGGGCAACCTCTGCCGCTGCACGGGCTACGACGGCCTCGTGCGCGCGGTGCTGCGCGTCGCCACCGAGACGGCGAACGCCTGACGCATCGAACGGGGCGGGTGGTGGCGCGACGACCCCCCCCCGTGGGGGGGCAAGGCAACAGTCCGCAGCTAGCGCCCGGGGGGGGTGGAGATG
>JBBQFB010000187.1:0-7985 GCA_038321545.1 Gaiellales bacterium | reverse complement strand
AAGCGGTAAGGCGACGGCCGTCCGTGGGGCGCGAGCTCCGCGGACGGCCGTCCGTCCCTGACGGCGAAGGAGAGGGTTCACCATGGAGCGGCAGGAAGTCCTGCGGCGCCTGCATGCCACGCGCGCGGCCGGCCAGCCGATCATCGGCGCCGGCGCCGGGACGGGGTTGTCGGCGAAGTGCACGTCGGCCGGCGGCGTCGACCTGATCGTGATCTACAACTCGGGCCGGTTCCGGATGGCCGGGCGCGGCTCGATGGCGGGCCTGATGCCGTACGGCGACGCGAACGCGATCGTCGTCGAGATGGCGGCCGAGGTGCTGCCCGTCGTGCCCGACACGCCGGTGCTGGCCGGTGTCTGCGGCACCGACCCGTTCCGCCTGATGCCGAAGTTCCTGGCCGAGCTCAAGCAGATCGGCTTCTCCGGCGTCCAGAACTTCCCGACCGTCGGCCTGCTGGACGGGAAGCACCGCCAGGGCCTCGAGGAGACCGGCATGGGTTTCGCGCTCGAGGTGGAGATGATCCGCGCCGCGCACGAGCTCGACCTCGTGACGACGCCGTACGTGTTCGACGTCGCCTCCGCGGAGGCGATGACCGATGCGGGCTCCGACATCGTGGTCGCCCACCTCGGCACGACCACGAGCGGCATGATCGGCGCGTCCTCGGCGATGTCGCTGGACGACGCCGTCGACTTCGTGCAGGAGATCCGGGATGCGGCCGTGGCCGTGAACCCCGCCGTGCTCGTCCTCTGCCACGGGGGCCCGATCGCCGAGCCGGAGGACGCGTCCTACGTCCTGCAGCGCACGAGCGGCGTGGCGGGATTCTTCGGCGCGTCGAGCATGGAGCGGCTGCCGGCCGAGCGCGCGATCACGGAGCAGACGCGGAAGTTCAAGAGCATCGTGACGCGGTAGCCTTCCTCCGTTCGGGCAACGGACCGGTGATTCGTCCGATTGGGATTACCGTGTCTTCGCGCCCGCGTCCAGGAGGATGATCATGAACGTCACCGTCGCGCCGCACGCCGTCGATCGACTCGCCGCCGACTTCCTATCCCGCGAACACCGCCACCTGATCGGCGACCAGTGGGTGGCGTCGAGCTCCGGCGAGACGTTCCCGGTGGTCAACCCCGCCACGGGCGAGGTGATCGCGCACGTCGCGCTGGGCGGCGTCGACGACGTCGAGGCGGCCGTCCAGGCCGCTCGCAAGGCGCTGGACGGCCCGTGGTCGCGCCTCTCGCACGCCCGCCGCGCGAAGCTCCTCTTCGACCTCGCGGACCTGATCGAGGCGCGCGCCGACCGGATCGCGCTGCTCGAGACCCTGGACAACGGCAAGCCGTTCCGCGACGCGCTCACCGTCGACGTCGCGAGCGCGGTCGAGGATCTGCGCGAGTTCGCGGGCTGGGCGACGAAGATCACCGGCGAGTCGCCGCGCGTGCCGAACGGCCACGTGCACGCGTACACCGTGCGCGAGCCCGTCGGCGTCGCCGGTCTGATCGTGCCGTGGAACTACCCGTTCATGATCGCGGTCTCGAAGGTCGCGCCCGCGCTGGCCGCGGGCTGCACCGTCGTGCTGAAGCCGGCCGAGCAGACGCCGCTGACGGCGCTGATGCTGGGCGACCTGCTGCTCGAGGTGGGCTTCCCGGAGGGCGTTGTCAACATCGTCACGGGCGACGGCGGCGCCGGCGCCGCGCTGGTCGAGCACGATGGCGTCGACAAGGTGTCGTTCACCGGCTCGACCGAGGTCGGCAAGGCCATCATCCGCGCCTCGGCCGGCAACCTGAAGCGCGTCACGCTGGAGCTCGGTGGAAAGTCCCCGGTCGTGATCTTCCCCGACGCCGACCTCGAACGCGCGATCGAGGGCGCGGCCGGCGGCATCTTCGCGAACAGCGGGCAGGTGTGTGTCGCGAACTCGCGGCTGTACGCGCACCAGGACGTGTTCGACCAGGTCGTCGAGGGCATCGCCAACCGCGCGAAGGCGATCAAGGTCGGACCGGGCGTCGACGCCGACTCCGAGATGGGCCCGCTCGTCTCGCAGGAGCAGTTCGACCGCGTCTCGAGCCTGCTCGAGTCGGGAGTCCGCGAGGGCGCGAACACCGTCACCGGCGGCGGCCGCCTGGGCACGGAGGGCTTCTTCGTGGAGCCGACCGTGATCACCGGCGCCACGTCCGACATGCAGATCATGCGCGAGGAGATCTTCGGCCCGGTCCTCTCGAGCTCGTCCTTCAACGAGGCCGACCTCGACAAGATCGCGCACGAGGCGAACAACACCGCGTACGGCCTCGCCGCCTACGTGTGGACGCGCGACGTCGGGACCGCCCACAAGATGGCCAGCCGGATCAAGGCCGGCACGGTCCGCGTGAACGGCGGCCGGGCACCGAACATGCCGTTCGGCGGGTTCAAGCAATCCGGCTGGGGCCGCGAGAACGGCAGGATCGGCGTCGAGGCGTTCACCGAGATCAAGTCCGTCGTGATCGGCCTCTGAAACCGATGACACGACGTTTGGAGGGGAAGGCCGCGCTCGTGACGGGCGCGGCCTCCGGCATCGGCAGGGCGACCGCGAAGCTGTTCCTCGAGGAGGGCGCGTCGGTCGGCATCGCCGACCTGAACGGCGCGCTGGCGCAGGCGACGGCCGACGAGCTGCGGGCGATCGGTCCCGTGCACGTGGTCGTGGGCGATGTGTCGAGCGTCGCCGACGGCGCGCGGATGGTGGACGAGACGGCGGCGGCGTTCGGCCGGCTCGACGTCGTCGTGACGGCGGCCGGGATCCCGAGCCGCTCGCGCATCGCCGACCTCACCGAGGAGGAGTTCGACCGCATCATCGGCGTCAACCTGAAGGGCATGTACACGGTCATCCACGCCGCCATCCCGCACCTCAAGCGGCAGGGCGGCGGCACGATCGTCACGATCGGGTCGGAGATGAGCTTCGTGGCCGACTTCAACGCGCCCGCCTACAACGCCAGCAAGGGCGGTGTGGTCATGTTCACGAAGTCCATCGCGATCGACCTGATCCGTGACAACATCCGCGTCAACAGCCTGTGCCCCGGAATCACCCAGACGCCCCTCCTCGACGCCGAGATCGCCACCAGCCCCGACCCGGCGGCGACCCGGATCGAGTTCGCCGAGTGGGCGCCGATCGGCCGGGCGTCCGATCCGTCCGAGCAGGCGAAGGGCGTGCTGTTCCTGGCCTGCGAGGAGAGCTCGTTCGCCGTCGGTACGACGCTGGTGCTCGACGGCGGCTTCACCTCCGTCTGACCCGAATCTCACCCCCCACCCACTGGAGCTCACCATGCCGAAGCGCGCACTGATCGTGATCGACGTCCAGAACGAGTACTTCGACGGCGCGCTGCCGATCAGCGACCCGCCGACGTCGACCAGCCTCACCAACATCGGCCGGGCGATGGATGCGGCCACGGCCGCGGACGTGCCGGTGATCGTCGTCCAGCACGCCGACAGCGCGCCCGACGCACCGATCTTCAGCGAGGGCAGCCACGCGTGGGAGCTGCATCCCGACATCGCCGCGCGACCGCACGACCACCTGGTGCGCAAGGAGCTGCCGGGCTCGTTCACCGGCACGCCGCTCGGCGACATCCTCGCGGAGGCCGGCATCGAGACCGTCGCGATCACGGGCTACATGACGCACATGTGCGTCGACACGACGGCGCGTGAGGCAGCGCACCGCGGGCTCGGCGTCGAGATCCTCAACGATGCGACCGGCACCCTGACGCTCGAGAACAGCGGCGGCAAGGCAACCGGTGAGGAGTTGCACCGCGCGACGCTGGTGGCGCAGGGTCAGTTCTTCGCCGAGGTGATGCCGACCGACCAGTGGATCGGGTCGCTCTGAGCTGAGAGCTGGCGCGTCGCGCCGGTGTGACAGCCAGCCAGCTTGTGCTGATTGTCGCCTGGGGTCTGACCCCGGAACGCCCGGCCGCGGGGTCAGACCCCAGAACGCAACGTGCCGGAAGGCGCGCATCTTTTGCGATCTGTCACGCGGCGTTCGGATACGGCGCGGAGCGTGACGACCCGGTGCGAGGTTGACGTGGTGGACTGGCGGGGTGCGATCTGCGCCGCGTTGGTGCAGCAATCGCCTTCGCCGCTAGGAGAGCTGCAGCAACCCGTCGCGCACGATCGGGACTGGCTGCCCGGTTCGCGTGTAGCCCGTGACCTCCATGTCCGGCGCGCCGATCATCACGTCGATGTGGATCTGCGAGTTGTTGACGCGCTCGCCGTCCGGATACCGCGTCGAGGCGTAGCCGGAGCCGAACGCGATGTGGCTGGCGGCGTTCTCGTCGAGCAGCGTGATGCCGTACGTGCGGCCCGTCGCGCCGATGCGCGACGTGGCGTCGACCAGCGCCACCTCCCCGAGCCGCGCGGCGTTGCGATCGCGGCCCACGTAGGCGGCCAGGTACGCCTGGTCGTCGTCGTTGTCCGCGGCGATCTCGACCAGCCTGCCAGCGGCGAACCGGCCGTGGATGCCGTCGATCCGGCGACCGTCCAGCGTCAGCGGACGGGTGCAGCGAAACGTGCCGGTCGTGCGCCGCGGGTCGGGGCTCGTGAACACCTCCTCGGTCGGCATGTTCGCGCGGTACCGGTCGCCGTGAACGGTCGTCTCGTCGGCTGCGCACCACCTGCCGCCACGTGCCATGCCGACCTCGAGATCGGTGCCCGGCGCGCGCAGCACGATCCGGTCGAGCGCGAGGTCGTTCAACCACACTGCGCGCGCGGCGAGCATCGCGACGTGCCGGTCCCACGCGTCCTCAGGGTCGCTGTCGGCGACGCGGCAGAACGACGCCAGGTCGGCTGCCACCTGCCGGGTCGCCGCAGCGGGGTCAAGCTCCGGGTACACCGGCGCGCACCAGCCCTCGACCGGGAACGCGACGACGCAGAACCGCAACGCGTTGCGCTGCACCTCGCGCAGGTAGACGCGCTGGCCAGGGATGCGGGACGACCGCTCGCGGCTCGCGCGCGCGGGGTCGGCACCGTTCATCAGCAGCGGGTCGGACGGGCCGTTGATCGAGATCGTCGCGCCGTGCGCCGCGGCGACGTCGCGGATCCGCCGCTCGGCCCACGGCGGCTGGTAGTCGAGCGTCTCGGGCAGGGCGTTGTCGACTCGCGCGCGACGCAACGCCGGCTCGACGAATGCCACGTCGACGTAGCTCGCTCCCGCGTCGTACGCGACCCGGGCCAGCGCCAGGATCAGCGGCCGGTGCGCCGGCTCGCCATGGACGGCGAGCAGATCGCCGGGCCCGATCGCCAGACACGACCGGACGATGGCCCCGGCGTACCGGTCGAGAGTTCGGTCGTCAAGCAACGATGCGCAATCTACACTCGGCGGGTGCATCGCTACACCGATCAGACCGAAGAGCTCGCCAAGGCGATCCTCGAATACACGACGCGGCGGCTGCGGATGGATCCGGTCCCGCTGGATGGACCGAAGTCGAGTGCCGAGCTGACAGGTCTCGCCGGCCAGACCATCACGGCCGAGGGCATGGGCGGGGCCGCGGCACTGCAGCTGTTCGGCGACGTGCTCGCACCGGCGTGCATCTCGGTCGATCATCCGCGCTTCCTTTCGTTCATCCCGGCCGCCCCGACCGAGGCGTCGATGCTGTTCGACCTCGTCTGCGGCGCGTCGTCCATCTACGGCGGGTCGTGGCTCGAGGGATCCGGCGCGGTCTACGCCGAGAACCAGGCGCTGCGGTTCGTCGCCGATCTGGTCGGCCTTCCCGCCGGGGCCGGCGGCGTCTTCGTCCCGGGTGGCACCCACGGCAACCTGTCTGCCCTCGTGACCGCCCGCCACGCCGCCCGCAGCCGCCGCATCGCCGACTACCACGGCCGCTGGAAGGTCGTCGCGACCGGCGAGACGCACTCGTCGATCAAGCACGCGGCCGAGGTGATGGATGTCGAGTTCGTCGGCGTCGCCACCGACGACGAGGGCCGGATGCGCGGCGACGCCCTCCGGGTCGCGCTGGACGCGGCCGGCGACGGAGTGTTCGCGGTCGTGGCCACCGCCGGGACGACCAACTTCGGCATCGTCGACCGTATGGACGAGATCGCCGCCGTCTGCAGCGAGCGCGACATCTGGCTGCACGTCGACGGCGCCTACGGCGGCGCGGCGCTGTGCGCCCCCAGCGTCCGTGACTGCTTCCGCGGCATCGAGCGCTGCGACTCGTTCATCGTCGACCCGCACAAGTGGTTCTACGCGCCGTTCGACTGCTGCGCGCTGCTCTACCGCGAGCCGGAACTGGCCCGCGCGACGCACATGCAGAAGGCCGGCTACCTCGAGATGTTCGCCGACTCGGAGGAGTGGAACCCGTCCGACTACGCCGTGAACCTGTCACGGCGCGCGCGCGGCCTGCCGTTCTGGTTCTCGCTCGCAACGCACGGCACCAGGGCGTACACCGAGGCGATCGAGCACACGCTCGCCGTGGCCCGTGCCGCAACGGAGGACATCCGCAGCCGCGACTACGTCGAGCTGCTGCACGAGCCCGACCTGTCGGTCGTCGTCTTCCGCCGCCTCGGCTGGACGCCGGCGCAGTACGCCGACTGGTCGGACCGCCTGATGAAGGCCAACTTCGCATTCGTGCAGCCCACCGTCCACAACGGCGAGACGGTGACACGGTTCGCGATCGTGAACCCGCGCACGACGGAGGCGGATATCTCCGCCATCCTCGACACGATGGCGTAGCGAGGCCCTATTCTCGGCGGCATGATCGATCCCGTAGCCGCCTTCGGCAACCACCTCCCGGTGCGCATCCGCTTCGGCGACGGCGTGGCCGCCACGCTCCCCGACGTGCTCGCCGGTGACGGCCTCCAGCGCCCGTTCCTGCTGATCGACCGCGGGCTGGAGGCGATCCCCGCGGTCGCCGGCGTGATCGCGGCGGTGACGTGGGCCGGCCGCTACGACAAGGCTCCCGGCGAGCCGACCGACCGCCAGGTCGACGAGGCCGCCGAGCTGCTCCGCGCTTCGGGCGCCGACAGCATCGTCGCCATCGGTGGCGGGTCCGTGATGGACACGGCGAAGACCGCGCGCCTCTGCGTCGACCACGGCGGCCCGTACGCCGTCTGGGCGGGCGGCGCGCGCTCGTACCCGCCGGCCAAGCTGCCGCTGGTGCTGCTGCCGACCACGGCCGGTACCGGCTCCGAGGTATCCGGCGGCGCCGTGATCACCAACGAGGAGACGCACATCAAGGCCGGCATCGCGTCGCCGAACATGCGCGGCCAGCACGCGCTCGTCGACCCCGCGCTCACCTACGGCCTGCCGCGCACCCCGACCCGTGACGGCGGGGTCGACGCGCTCGCTCAGGCGATCGCGGCGATCGCGGTCACCGCTCGCACGCCGATCGGCAACGGCATCGGCCTCGAGGCCATCCGGCTGGCCGCCGACGCGCTGCCCGCCGTCTGCGCCGACGGCTCCAACCACGCGGCGCGCCAGCAGATGGCGGCCGTGAGCCTGATGGGCGGCCTCGTCATGAACATCTCCGACTGCGGCTCCGAGCACTCGATCGCGCAGGCCCTCGGCGGTGCCTACGGCATCCCCCACGGCCTCACGATCGGGCTCGTGCTGGCGGAGTCGATGGATCACGAACGCCACGCGGTGCCGGAGCTGTTCGACCGTATCGCCGACGCGCTCGGCGAACCGCAGGACGGCACCGTTGACGGCTCGCGCGCCGTCCGCGCCGTGCGCCGGATCCTGCGCGAGGTGGATTTCCCCGTGCTGTCGTCGATCGGCGTCACCGAGGACCAGCTCGAGGGCCTGGCCGCCAACGCCATGCAGGACTACTTCATCACCGTCGCGCCGAACCCGTGGACGCAGGCCGACGTCGTCCGGTGCTACCGGGAGGCGCTCGCGATCACCTCGCGGTAGCTGCCGTGATACGACGGCACCGCGCTGCGCGTCACCTGCCGAGGAGCTCGGGCAGCGTCGCCGTGCGCAGGTGCTTCTTGCGGAGCACCGCGAGGATCTTGTCGAACGCGTGCGGGGTCGCCGGGTAGTTGC
>JBBQFB010000186.1:0-8012 GCA_038321545.1 Gaiellales bacterium | reverse complement strand
GCGATCGTGCCGGCGACGCCCATCAGGACGCCGCCACCTGCAGCGCGAAGCGCACGGGGCCAGTTCGGGAAGCGAAGCCGACGACGACCGCCAAGGGCGGCACCGGCGACGACTCCGAGGGCGAGGAACGGTTCCATCGTTAGTTGCGAGGCGTCGCCCGAGCGCGCCGTCGCGTCGATGTTCGCAGCCGTGCCGACGAAGCCGAGGCCGTAGCCGTACCCGACCGCCTGAGCCGCGCTCCAGGCGGCAACTCCGATCACGCCGATCGCGACACCGACGCGCCAGACCCCGATTCCGGACCTTCGCAAGGCGATCGCCAGTACGACCGCGCCGGCGACCCCGAGCACCGCATACGGGATCCCGGTGAGGTCGTCGAGCGTCGCAGCGCGCGGCGCCGGACCAGCGGAGTCAAGCGTCTCGCGAAGCGAGATCAGCGGCCCACGAATCAACAGCTCCCCGGCGCCGAAGCCCGCGATTGCGAGCAGCGCCGTTCCCGCACCCGTGCCCGACCTCCACAGGATCCCGCTCGCACAGCCACCTGCCAGGGCCATACCGACGCCGAACGCGAACCCGCCGATCGCCCCAGCGACGACGTACAGGTGCGGTGCCGCAACGTCGACGCCGAGCGCGATGACCACGGGCAGGAGTGCGAGTTGCACGCCGACGGCGACGAGGAAGACCCGAAGTACTCGGCGATCCGACCCGAACAACGCGTCGCGAACGGCCGAGTTGGCGCACAGCTCGCTACGAGCTGCGACGGCGCCGAAGGGGATCCCTACAGCAAGCCCGGCGAGCGCCGCGCCGCCGCTCACCACCCGCACCGCGCGGCGGCCCGGACGCCTGCGCCGCTCCGTCCGATGAGATCGACGGGTGCCCCCACGGGCTCCATGGTACGGCGGAAAGCATCGGGTGGAACGGAACAATCAGGGAACCCGCCGGCTCACGGGTAACCGTCCTCCGGCGCGCGGGGCGTCGGGCGTCCTCTCGTCCGTCCCAACACCGCTTTCCAAAGCCCGGTCGGCGAAGGAGGAGCTCGCTCATCACGGAACGGCTTGTGGCTCTACGAGGGGGACGAGGGGCGATGGAGCCTACCGGGATCGAACCGGTGACAGGAACCGCTCTAGCGAGCCGCCGCGCGCAGAAGGTCGCGAACCTCACCGACCGGGCCTTCGGTGTTGCACAGCACGACGACGTGGACGTCGTCGTCGGGCCAGCGGTTGGCGGTCGCCGCGACGCCGGGGTCGCCGCCGTTGTGGCCCCAGCGGCCGTCGGAGTAGAGGTGAACGCCGTACCCCTCGAAGCGCCCGTCTGACCACTCGGCGTGCGGCCGCAGCATCACCTCGGTGAGGTCACCGAGCAGCGTGCCGTCGGCGTAGGCGTGGAGAAACCGGTCGAGGTCGCCGGTCGTGCTCATCGCCCCGCCGTCCGCACCTCCGACCACCGGGACGCCGTAGATATTCGTGCGCCGCGGCTCGTCCGCCGCGACGAGGGGTAAGTAACCGGTCGCGACGTTCGGCACCGCCTCGTCGAGCCGGAAGAAACCGCTCTCCGTCATGCCGGCCGGCTTGAAGACGCGCGCTTGCACCGCCGCCGGGTACGACGTGCCGGTCAGCTGCTCGATGACGAGGCCGAGCAGGATATAGCCAGCGTTCGAATAGTGAAACGCCTGACCCGGCGGGCGATAGGCCGGCAGGTCCGCGAACAGCGGCAAGAAGTCGGCCGGTCGCTGAATGCGGTAGCTCGGCCGCTCCGTCCAGAGCGCTGAATAATCCTCGACGAAGCCGGGAAGGGTCTCATCTTCCTCGGCGTAGTCAGCGATCCCAGACGTGTGGCAGAGCAGATGGTGAACCGAAACGGCCGCGGCGAGCGTCCGCGGGCGGAGATCTGCCGGCAGGACGTCGACGACCGGGGTTTCGAAGGCCAGCCGGCCGTCGCCGACGAGCGTCGCGACGACGACGGCAGTGAACATCTTGGTCACCGACGCCAGCCCGAACCGGGTCGCCGGGGAGTTCGGCACCCGCGCGGCAAGGTCCGCGAATCCCCAGGCGGCCTCGAACAGGGTGTCGCCACCGCGGGTCACCAGGCAGCAGCCGGACAGGTCCCGGTCGCGCTCCCACCTGGCGAGGGTCGCCGCCGCTTCGGCGAAGAGATCCTCGCTCATCCACACATTGTGGCATCACGGCCGGGATTGCTCCCGCCGCTGCTCGATCGAAACCAGCGAACCATCTTCAAGGACTGGCCTCGCCCTCAGGCGAAGGCAGTTAGCGACGTACGGCGCAGAGAATTCGCCGACGGAGGGCAGACCGGCGATGTGGTGCCTCTCCCTGGAGGGAGAGCCGATGGAGCCTACCGGGATCGAACCGGTGACCTCCTGCGTGCAAGGCAGGCGCTCTCCCAGCTGAGCTAAGGCCCCTCCCCCACAGTGTGCCAGGACAGAAATCGCCGCCCGGCATCGGTCTGCCGGGCGGCGCTAAATCTCTCAGCGATGTCGCGTTCGCCGACGGTCAGCTCGAACAGGGGCTAGTCGCCCCAGTTGAACTCCGCGCACTGCTGGCGATCGAGCCAGACATCTTCCAGCTCGCCCTCCTGCGACGTCCCGCTCCATTCGAGCGTGATCGCAGGATGCTCACCGGTCTCCTCCTCCTCGAGCCGGGCGTCGTACTCCGACTTGAAGAGCGAGTGGTTGTCGAACGGATCGGCGGGGATGAAACGATCCAGAGGCATCGACATCTCGAGCGCGGCGTTCTTGCGCTTGAGAGCCAGATGATCCTCGATGACGGACGCGAACAGGGACTTCGCGCTGGTCTGCATAGCACCTCCCTGGATGGTACGCCCCCTCCAGGGCGGCGCCAATATACCACTGCGTTGCAGAGGATTCGTCAGTAGCGCCCGGTAATCAAAGGGTCGGAAACGACAGGTTCCGTCGTCTTCCCCCTTGGACGCGGTCGCAGAACTACGCCTGCGGCTCGTGCGCTGCGGCGATCGCGATCCGGTTCTTCCCGGCTCGTTTCGCGCGGTACAGCGCCTCATCGGCGGCAGCCACCAGCTCGACCTGCGTCGTGCCGTCGCCTGGCATTGCGGCGATTCCGAACGACGCCGTGACGCTCACGCGGTGGTCATCCGGGTTGGTCGCCGGCCGCTCGGCGATCGCCACCCGGAGGCGCTCCGCGAGCCGCGCCGCGCCCTCGGCCGTGGTACCGGGCAGGATGATCGCGAACTCCTCGCCGCCGTACCGCGCGGCGGTATCGATCTCGCGGATCCCCTCCTTGAGCGTCGCCGCGACGTCGCGCAGCACCGCGTCGCCCGTCAGGTGCCCGAACCGATCGTTGATCAGCTTGAAGTCGTCGAGATCCATGATGATCAGCGCCAGCGGGAGCGTGAACCGTTCGGTTCGCTCGATCTCGCGGCGCAGCTGCTCGTGGAAGTCGCGATGGTTGTTCAGCCCAGTCAGCCCGTCGGTGGAGGCCTGCTTCGTGATCAGGCGGTGCATACGGGCGTTCTCGATCGCGATCGCGCCCTGCGACGCGAGCGCCTGGAGCGTGCCGCCGTCCTCCTCGCCGAACGTACCCCTGGACGGATCGGTCACCGTCAGCAGCCCGACGACAGCCTGCGTGGTCTGCAGCGGCACGGCCAGCACCGGCACCGGATCGTTCTGCAGTGCGGGATGCCCGGTCTGCGCGGCGAGGCCCTCGACGCCCTCGCCGATCACGATCTTCGACGGCAGCACGTCCTCGGCGAGGTCCTCCGCAGTGCCAAGCCGGCGATGCTCGACCAGCGTGTTCGTCTGCTCGTCGACGATCACGACGCGGCCGCCCCGCGCGCCGACCGCCTCCATCGCCGACTCGATCACGATGCCGAGCAGCGCGGACACGTCGTGCGTCGACTCGAGTGCCTGCCCGAACCGCGCGACGGCCTCCTGTACGCGCCGGCGCTCGCCGTCCAGCTCCTCGATCCGCTGTTCGAGCTCGCTCGCCATCTGGTTGAAGCTGCGCGCGAACGTTGCGAACTCGTCGTTGCCCTGCACGGGCAGGTCGCCCTTGAACCGTCCCTCTCCGATCTCGCGCGCCCTCCGCGAGAACATGCCGAGCACGCCCGTGATCGACCGCACCAGCAGCTCCGACAGGATCAGGATCGCCAGCAGCACGAAACCGATCACGATCGCGACCTTCTGGCGCACGTCGGTCGTGGCCTTGTCGATCATGGCCTGCGGATAGATCGCCGCGACGGCCACGGGCGGCTCGGTGTCGGCCAGGTCGCGCTCCAGCATGCGCACCCGCTGGCCGCCCGACGTGGCCTCGAACGGCTTGATGCCGCGCGTCAGCGGCAGCGCGATCTGCTCGTTGCCGTCCTGCGTCGTGAGCGTGCCGGCGTTGCGGAACCCGACCGCCACGTCGCCCTGCGACAGCTGCTTCGCGGCGGCCTGGTCGAGGCTGAACCCGACCAGGACCGTGCCGAGCGCGGCGCCCGTCGGGGAAACCAACGGCACCCGCTCGACGAACGCGGGGTTCGCGGGAGCCTTGCCTGCGACGATCTTGCCGGTGGGATCTTCAAATGCTGCAGAAAGCCAGGAAATGGGCCTCTGACTCAGAATCTGACCCACTTCGAGATAGTTGGGTTCGGCAGCAGCTTTCTGTAGAGCCTGGTCCTTCGCCTGGGCCTGCGCAAGTTCTATGGCAACGTCCCGCCGATCCCCGTAGAATGCGACTGAAGCCCCGAGCGCGCTGGCGAGGCTCGAGTCCACGCGGCTCGCACGATTTTCCCGAAACACCTCCTGCACTGCGTACCCAGCGGCAAGCAGCGGAAGAACTGTCAGCAGAAAAAAGAAGATTCGGAGTCTATACTTAAGGCTCAAGGCGGGATACTCTCCTGCCGATTATGACTCAGGATGCGTTGAACCTGGTGGTCACGTGAGAACGAAGAGGGGATATCTGGCGTCGGTACTGCTCGCAGGAGTGATGATTGCGGGCTACCTCGGCATGCTTCCGCTGCTGCAATCGCTGGCGGCGGAACCCGCATGGCCCGATGCACCCGCGGCCGTCTCCAACGTGGTCGCTGCTCCGCTCGTCGTCCCGTACGCCGCAGCGCCGGTCAAGCAGGGCGAGCCCGCGCTCGCGAGCAGCAAGCCGGTCAAGGACAAGAAGAAGGCCAAGAAGAACAACGCCAAGGCCGCCAAGCGCACGCCGCAGCGCGCCGGTTCGCCGGCCCGCGCGACCGGCGGCTCGACCGGCTCGACCACGAACGCCAACCGCGGCGGCTCGGGCTCGTCTGGCGCGCAGAACGTCGGCGGCAGCTCGAGCACGGACGGCGGCAGCGCTGCCGGCGCCCCGGGCAGCGGCGGCAGCTGCGTCGGCTGCACTCCGTAGCCCGCACCTCCTAGCGCACCCGCCCGGCGAAACCGGTCAACCCGCGGCAGCGTTCCGCCGATAGGCTCTGCGTGGCCAAGACGCAGACTCCCGGCGCGCCCAAGGCGCCCGCTCCCGCACCGCGCGACTTCGACCTGCTGGTGATCGGCTCCGGCCCCGCCGGGCAGAAAGCGGCGATCCAGGCCGCCAAGCTCGGCAAGCGCGTCGCGGTGATCGAGCGACGGCACATGGTCGGCGGCGTGTGCACCAACACGGGCACCCTCCCGTCGAAGACGCTCCGCGAGGCCGTCGTCTACCTGACCGGCATGTCCCAGAAGCAGCTGTATGGACAGAGCTACCAGGTGAAGGACGACATCACGATCGAGGATCTCTTCTGGCGCACGCAGGCCGTGATCCAGCGCGAGGTGGACGTCGTCCGCAACCAGCTGGCGCGCAACCACGTGCAGATGCTGCACGGCAGCGCGCGGTTCGTCGACCCGCACACGGTCGCCGTCACGGCCGGCAGCGAGGAGCGGCGGATCACCGCGGAGAACATCGTGATCGCCGTCGGCACGCGCCCGAACCGCCCGAAGACGGTCGAGTTCGACGACTCGACCGTGCTCGACTCGGACGGCATCCTGAAGCTTCCCCACCTGCCGCGGGCGCTGGTCGTCGTCGGCGGCGGCGTGATCGGCATCGAGTACGCATCGATGTTCGCCGCCCTCGGCACCAAGGTGACCGTGATCGAGCAGCGCCACCGCCTGCTCGACTTCTGCGACGACCAGATCACCGAGGCGCTGCAGTACCACCTGCGCGACATCGGCGTGACCTTCCGCTTCGGCGAGGAGGTGGTCGCCGTCGAGCGGCACGAGAACGGCACCATCACGCACCTGAAGAGCGGCAAGCGGATCGCGGCCGACACGGTGCTGTACTCGGCCGGCCGCATCGGTGCGACCGAGACGCTCGAGCTCGAGAACGCCGGTCTGGCGGCCGACCCGCGCGGCCGGATCCTCGTCGACGACCACTACCGCACGGACGCGCCGCACATCTACGCGACCGGCGACGTGATCGGCTTCCCGAGCCTCGCCGCGACGTCCAGCGAGCAGGGCCGTCTCGCCGCGTGCCACGCCTTCGGCATCGATGCGGGCGCGATCTCCGACGTGCTGCCGATCGGCATCTACACGATCCCGGAGATCTCCTTCGTCGGGAAGACGGAGGAGGAGCTGACCGAGGCGTCCGTGCCGTACGAGATCGGCCTCAGCCGGTATCGCGAGCTGGCACGGGGTGCGATCATCGGCGACAACCACGGCATGCTGAAGCTGCTCGTGGGCGCCGAGGACCGCCGCGTCCACGGCGTGCACGTGTTCGGAACGAACGCCACCGAGCTCGTGCACATCGGCCAGGCCGTGATGGCGCTCGGCGGCAGCGTCGACTTCCTCGTCGAGACGGTCTTCAACTATCCGACGCTGGCCGAGTCGTACAAGGTCGCCGCGCTCGACGCGACCAACAAGCTGGCCGCGATCACCCGCATGGCCGCACCCCGGCTAGAGTCCGCCGCGTAGCGAGGCGGAGCGGCCCCGCTCCCTCCGCCGCCGTGCTCGACGACCTCGTCCGCGACACCCTCGCCCTGTGTGCCATCCCCGCGCCCACCTTCGCGGAGGAGCGGCGCGCGGTCGCCGTCGCGAACCTGTTGCGGGAGGCAGGGCTCGAGCCCGTCACCGACGAGACGGGCAACGTGCTGGCGCGCGTCGGGCCGCCGGGTCCGGCGATCGTCGTCGCCGCCCACATCGACACGGTGTTCCCGGCCGCGACGCCGCTCGAGCCGCGACGCGAACGCGGCCGGCTGCACGGGCCGGGCATCGGCGACAACTGCGTGGCCGTCGCGACCCTGATCGAGCTCGGCCGGCACCTCGCGCGGGCCCGCAAGGCGCCGGCGATCGGCGTGCTGCTCGCGGCCACCGTCGGCGAGGAGGGGCTGGGCGACCTGCGTGGCATCCGGGCGGTGCTCGACGCGCACGCGGCGTCGGCGGTGATCGCGCTCGAGGGGCACGGCATCGACTCGGTCGTGACCAGCGGCATCGCCTCGGCCCGCTACATCGTCACGTACCGCGGTCCCGGTGGACACTCGTGGCGCGACCGCGACCGGTCATCGGCGATCCACGTGCTGCTCGACACCGGCCGCGCGGCCGTCTCGGAGGGCGCGCCGGCACACGTCAACATCGGGGTCATCTCGGGTGGCCTGTCCGTCAACTCGATCGCCGGCGAGGCACGCATGGAGATCGACATCCGCGCCGAGACCGACGACGTCGTCGACCGCGCCTGCGCCCGGATCGAGCTGGTGCTCGGCTCGGTCCCACGCGGGATCGACGCTGAGATCGTCCGGGCCGGCCGCCGGCCGGGGGGCCAGATCGCGGCGACACACCCGTTGCTGCGCGA
The DNA here is from genome assembly GCA_038321545.1 of Gaiellales bacterium. Lineage (GTDB taxonomy): Bacteria > Actinomycetota > Thermoleophilia > Gaiellales > F1-60-MAGs149 > VFJZ01. The sequence continues at coordinate 234 of JBBQFB010000186.1, read as the reverse complement.
GGTGCGCCGCGCACGTACGCGGGCTGGTCTCCCCCCGGCGCGCGAGGACTCCGCGTCGACCGACGCGAACGCGGCGCTCGGCCGCGGCATCCCGGCGGTCACGCTCGGGCTGACCCGCGGGGCGGCGATCCACCGGGCCGACGAGTGGATCGAGCTGGCGCCGCTGGTGGCCGGCGTGGCGACCGTGATCCACCTGGTGCACCATCTCGCGGGCCTCCCCACGCCGCGTGGGCT
>JBBQFB010000185.1:0-8035 GCA_038321545.1 Gaiellales bacterium | reverse complement strand
CCCACTGGCTGACGATTCGCGCGCCCATCGACTCGACCTGGGCGTTCACCTGCTGGAGGCGGCTCGGGTTCTTCTTGAGCGTCTCGACGCCGTTCGCCGACAGGGTCGAGAGCAGGACGTAAGTCTGCACGAGCCCTAGATTACCGGCGCTCGGCCCGGGCGATCGCCGCCGCACCCTCGGCCGTACGCACTTCCAGCGCGTCGTCCAGCGGCATCATCGGGCCGCCGCCCCGGCGGGCCAGCGCGTGGCCGATCAGCTCGTCGGCGATCCACGGGTTCTTCGGCAGCAACGGGCCGTGCACGTACGTGCCGACGATGCGCTCGGCCCGGCACCCCTCGGTGTGGTCCTCGCCGTTGTTGCCGGCGCCCGCAATCACGCGGCCGAGCGGCTCGACGCCGCCCCCGAGCCACGTCCGGCCGGCGTGGTTCTCGAACCCGACCATCGTGCGGCCGCCGCCGCAGTCGACCAGCACGTTGCCGATCAGCCGCGTGTCGCCGGCCACCGTCTCGAGGTCGACGAGGCCCGTGCCCGGGATGTCGTCGCCCTGGTGCCCGCGATAGCGGTGGCCGAGCAGCTGGTAGCCGCCGCACACGGCCAGCAAACAGGCGCCGTCGGCGATCGCCTCGCCGATCCGCGGGGTCTGCCGGATCAGCTCGCCGGCCACGAGCACCTGGTCGCGGTCCTGCCCGCCCCCGAGCAGGAGGATGTCGGCGCTCGCGGGGTCGAGGTCGGCGCCCAGCGCGAGCGGCTGGACGCGATAGTCGATGCCGCGCCACGCACAGCGCTGCTCGAGCACGCGCACGTTGCCGCGATCGGCGTAGATGGACAGCAGCGTGGGGTAGACGGGGACGATCGTGATCACCGGGCGGTCGCCTCCCAGTAGGGCCGAACGAGACCGCGATCGGCCGCCACCCGCTGCAGCTCGAGCATCGCGGTGTACGTCGGCAGCACGTACGCGGTGCCGCCGGAACCGGCCCGGTCGAGCGCGCGATCGAGCGCCTCGGCCCGGCCGGGGACGATCTCGATGCGGTCGTCGGGGACGCCCGCGTACTTGGCGCGCAGCGCGATGTCGGCGGCCCGCGTGCCGCTGCAGACGACGTGGCCGGCGCGGGGGAGGGCCATCTCGAAGTCGACGTCCCAGATCCACGACACGTCGCGGCCGTCGGCGATCCGGTCGTTCAGCGCCAGCAACAGCACCGCGTCCTCGATGTTCGGGGCCAGCGTCCGCAACGCCTCGTTGGCGCCGGCAGGGTTCTTCACCAGCAGCAGCACGGCGTCGCGGTCTCCGACCACGACCCGCTCGAAGCGCCCGAACGCCGCCCGCGCGCCACCGATCCGCCGGGCGGCCTCCTCGGGATCGACGCCGAGCGCGGTGGCGAGCGCGAACGCGCCGGCCGCGTTGTAGACGTTGTAGATGCCGGGCAGCCCGAGCTCGAGGCGCGTGCCGCCGACGGTGAATGCGCTGCCGTCGAGGCCACGCAGCTCGACCGCGGCGACCGCGACGTCGAGCGGTGGGCGCGCGTGACCGCAGTTCGGGCAGCGGTAGGCACCGAGGTGCCCGAGGTAGATCGCCTCGTAGCCGTAGGCGTGGCCGCACCGGACGCAGGTTGTCGAGTCGGCCGAGTCGGACAGCGAGGTGAGTGCGACCGCCGGGTCGTCGAGGCCGTACCGGATCACGTTCTGGCGCCCGTCGCCGAGCGCACTGACGACCGGGTCGTCCGCCGCGAGCACCAGCAGCGTCTCGGGCGGCAGGCCGGCCACCATGCCGCGCCACCGCTCGGCCACGAGCTCCAGCTCGCCGTACCGGTCGAGCTGGTCGCGGAACAGGTTCGACAGGAGGAGCGCGCGCGGACGCGTGCGCAACGCGATCTCCGGCAGCGCGAACTCGTCGACCTCGAACAGCCCCAGCTGCGAGCCGGACGGCGCCGTCAGCAGCGCCGAGGCGACGCCCGACAGGAGGTTGGCGCCGGCGCCGTTGCGGCAGAGTGCGTGCTCCGGCCCCAGCGCGGCCGCCACCAGCGCCGATGTGGTCGTCTTGCCGTTGGTCGCCGATACCAGCACGACGCCGTCGCCGAGCCGCGCGGCGAGACGCTCGATCGCGTCGGGCGCGAGGCGCAGCAGCGCCTTGCCGGGCAGGCTGGTGCCGCCGCCGCGCCCGCTCCGGCGCGACAGCGAGCCGAGTACACGCGCGGCGGCCGTCTTGGCGGGGAAGAGGCTCACGCGAGCGAATCGTAGCGTTGCAGGTGGCGTACCACTTTCGGTGCGTCCCCTTGCAACTTTTCAAGAGTGCTCTATGCTGACTGATCAGAGGATCAGTACGCTCGTCGGGGTCTGGCGATCTTCCCGGCAGGTGGTATCTCCTTGGCCCGAGCTTCTCGGGGTCCTGTATCAACGAAGGCAGGCGGTTTCCCGGATGCGATCCAAGACGGTCTTCACGGCGCTCGACAACATCGATCAGGAGCAGCTCGCGCAGTTCCAGGCGGGCATGCGGAAGCGGTACTCCGACACGCAGATCCTCGCGCAGCTGAGCGCGTGCGCCGAGCGGCTCGGCAAGTCGCCGACGATGCGCGAGTTCGAGGCCGACGCCGAGACGACCGTGCACCCGCAGACCGTCATCGAGCACTTCGGCTCGTGGAACGCCGCCAAGCGGCAGGCCGGCCTCGTGCCGCGCCGGTTCGCGACGCGCGAGGAGCTGCTCGACCAGCTGCGCGGCCTCGGCGAGGAGATCGGCCGCGTGCCGACCGCCAAGGACATCGAGGCGCGGCGCGGCCGGATGCCGTCGAAGTCGCTCTACTGGCACACGTTCGGGTCGCTCACGACCGCCCTGCGCGAGGCCGGCTTCGACGTCGCCGTGGGTGAGGAGCGCCTCGATCGCGCGCTCGACCAGGGCGTGCTGCTCGCGATCCAGCTCGGCCGGCTGCCGAAGTTCGCCGACTGGGCGGAGGCGCGCCGCTCCGACATCAACATGCTCACCGAGTGGCAGGTCTACCGCATGTTCGACGCGCGTCGCGGCGCCTGGTCGACGTTCCAGTTCCTGCTCCGCGAGCGCCTCGTCAAGCAGGACGTGCAGATCAAGGGCGACGGCACGCTGGCCTGATCCGGGTCAGGCCGCGATCGCGTCGGCCTCGACGCGCACGTCGGTCGCCAGCTCGGCCAGCCGGCGCACCTCGCCACCCGGCAGCTCGACCCGAACGCCCGGGTGCATGACCGCGGCCTCCAGGACGCTGCCGGGGGTGAGCGTGATCGTGAGGCCCGAGCCGGTGCCCGGCGCGAGCTCGTGCACGAACGCGGTGCCGTCCAGCGCCAGGTGGCCGCCGCGCATGACCGCGCCCGTGCCGGCCAGCTCGAGGCGGCCGCGCACCCGCAGCGTCGACTCGATGATGCCCTTGCCGGTCACGACCAGCCGGCCGACCATGTCGACGGTGCACTTCTGGAGCAGCGCGGCCGTGAAGGTCGGCGGCTCCGACGTCAGCTCACGGAGCCGCCCGGTCTCGCGCTCGAACACGGCGGCGACGCCCGCCAGCCGCGCCATCGGCAGCCGACCGACGCGGATCGCCTCGAGGTCCTCCTGCGCGGCCCGGAGCGCCGACAGCACGTCGTAGGGGACGCTGCCGCGGTCGCGGTCCGCCTCGGCCAGCGCGCCCCTGATGCGCTGCTCGAGCTCGGGCGCGACGCGTTCCAGCACCATCGCCAGCATCCGCAGCGGTGGCAGGTCGCGGCCGGCGGCCTGTGTGGCGGCCGTCAGCTGCGCCATGCCGCCCTGCACGCGCGCGACGTCCCGGGCCAGCGGCGCGGTCAGCGCGCGGAGGGCCTCCATCGCGAAGTAGGTGTGGCCGACGCGAAGGGTCGAGTCGAAGGCGGGACCGGCGATGTCGAGCGCGCTGCCGGCCTCGATCGTCGAGCGCCGCACGGCGTCGCCGACGACGACCGACCGCTTCGCACGCACCAGGCCGTCCTCGACGGAGCCGGTCACCTCGATCGAGCCGGGACTCGAGATCTCGCCGCTCGCTGCACGCACGTCGCCCTCGTGCACGTGGGCCACCGTGACGGTGACCACGCCGTCGACCACGCGCGCGTGACCGTCGAGCGTCGCGACGATGCGCCCGTCCGACTCGACGATCGCACCGGCGCCGACGCGCAGCTCGGGCGGGCGCGGATCGCCGACGGCGATCACCTGTCCGGTGACGGTCACGCCGTCCACGCCGGGTCGCGCGCCGGTGATGCGCGCGAGCAGTGCGCCGGCACGGACGAACCGCTCGCCGCCGCGCGCGTCGACGCCGTGCAGCTGCGTGGTCGCGTCCTGCGGACGGATCGACGCCGTGCCGCGGGCCACGGGCTCCTTGAAGCCACCGTGGCAGAGACGCTGCAGCGCGTCCGCAAGGAGGCCGTGCACCACGCCGTGCTCGGCGAGCACCTCGTACAGGTCGTCCAGCGACGGCTCGGGGCAGGGGATCCTGCCGGCCACCAGACGGCGGAGCGTGATGCTGGTGTTGGGCGGCTGGTCCTCGAGGCGGTACCGGGCACCGGGGACGCGCTCGACGGTCATCGTGGCGAGCAGCTGGTCGGGCGTCACCTCGACCCGCACCTCGAGCCGGGGGGCGTCGTCTGGCAGCCGCACGTCGACGTCGGCGGTCGTCGCCGCGTCGACCGGCCCCTGCCCGGCGTCGTGGCCGGGGAGGATCAGGTCGATGCCGGCTTCCGCGCGGAGAACGGCCCGCCGCGCATCGTGCGCGGGTGGCACGATCGCGAGCGCGCCCTCGACGACCGCTGCGGTCCCGTCCCGGCTCTGCACCACCACCGTATCGGCGCGACGTTCCCCCGTCTTGAGGATCGGGTGCGGCGAAAAACGGGCCGTCCGGCCCCTCATGCTCCGCGGGCCCGCTGCCGATCTTCGGGATACGGGCCCGCCATGGATGGCAGCTCGAGGAGGTTCGCGACGATGACCGAGTACCGCACCGCAAACGACGTTGAAGCCTGGTTCGCAGGCCGCGTGGAAGAGTTCGCCGCGCGTGAGCGCGAAGCGTGGGAGGAGTACCTGCTCACGATCCGGGGCATCGACACCGACGTCTACCAGCAGGCCGAGCCGCTCGCCTGGCGCCGCCTCCGGCGCCAGATCGCCCAGCTCTCGCACGACCGCCGGCGCGACGAGTTCGAACGCGATCGAGCCGTCGCCGAGCTCAACGGCCTCCGGTTGGCAAGCTGATGGAGCTGCGGCTCCTCGACATCGAGGAAACCCCCCGCACCGATATCGTGCACTCCGCGGCGCGCCTCGCGCGGCGGTGCAGCCACGTCGCCGTCGACGGCCGTCTGACCCACCTCGGCTACCGGTTCTACCCGATGCCGGGGTCGGAGGTGCCGTCGTTCTTCTGCAAGCGCTTCACCGCGGGAAGCGGCCTGGGGGCGATCACGCTGCTCGCCGGATACGACCCGCAGACCGGCGAGGCCGTGCTCGAGGACTGCCGATCGGCGCGGGATGCCGCGCGCCAGATCGCGGCCGGCCGGGCTGGCTGGTGGGTCGTGCGGCTAACCTACGGAGCGCGCATGCTGTCGCTCGACGAGCTCACCGGTGCCTTTGCGCGACGTGAACCAGCGGGCTTCGCGGCCTTCGTGGCGGAGCTCGACGCGCTGGGGCTGGCGCGACGATCGTCGTGCCCGATCTGCCGCCAGGACGACTCGTAGCGTGACCACCGCGCCCGCGCTCCGGCAGACCCGCTCGTCGTATCGCTCGGCGCCGCTCCGCTCCCACCGCATCCTTCGGCTCCGCCAGGGCCACGCCGTCCTGGCGCTGATCTGGTTCTCGGCGCACGAGCTGTCGCGCGACGCCACCCTCGGCCGTGCCATCACGGCGGTGCTGTGGGCAACCGTCTGGTACGCGTCGATCCGCTGGACGTTGCTGCGCGAGTCGCGCGCCGCGCCGAGCTGGGCCTACACCGTGGTGCGGGCCGCGCAGGGCGCGCTGCTGGCCGGCGCGGTGATCCTGGCCGGCAACGCGATCATCGGCGCCGGCGACCCGATCATCGCCGAGCTCTCAGCGATCGCCGCGATGGGCATGATCGCCTTCCTGTGGCAGGCCGCGGTCGCGGGCCATCACGCCCTCGGCGAGCCGCTGCGGTGCGTGATCATCGGGCCCGCCGAGACGGTGCGGATGATGGAGACCGAGCGCGTCGCGCCCGGCGCGCGCGCGTTCGAGCTGGTCGGCTGGGTCGACGACCGCGCCGAGCCCGGTGCGCGCGAGTCGACGCGCGCTCCCTGTCTCGGCACGCTGGATGACCTGGAGCGGGTCGCGTACGGCGGCGGTGTCGACCTGTTCGTGATCGGCGTGCGCACCGGCCGGCCGGCGCTGTACGGCCGCCTGCTCGAGCTGCTGCACCTCGACGTGTCGGTGATGGAGTTCCCGCCGTTCTTCGAGCGCACCTTCGGCCGCGTCCCCCTGGAGGGCCTCACCCCGACCTGGTTCCTGCACACGATGCACCTGCACCGGCGCGACGAGGAGTCGGTCTCGAAGAGGCTGCTCGACCTGCTGCTCGCGGGCTTCGGGCTGATCGCGGCGTCGCCGATCATCTTCGCGGCGGCGATCGCGGTGCGCCTGCGCGGCGGTCCCGGGCCGGTGATCTTCCGGCAGACGCGGATCGGCGAGCACGGCCGCCGGTTCACGATGCTGAAGTTCCGCTCGATGCGCAACGACATCAGCAACGACGGGACGACGTGGACCGGTGAGGACGACCCGCGCATCACCGGGGTCGGCAAGATCCTGCGCCGGTTCCGCATCGACGAGCTGCCGCAGCTGGTGAACGTGCTGCGCGGCGAGATGACGATGGTCGGCCCGCGGCCGGAGACGCCCGACTACGTCCGCTGGCTGGCGGACGAGATCCCGTTCTACAAGCCGCGGCACTTCACGAAGCCGGGCATCACCGGGTGGGCCCAGGTCTGCGCCGGGTACGCGTCGTCGCTGGCCGACACGAAGACGAAGCTGTCGTACGACCTGTACTACATCCGCAACCGCTCGTTCTCGCTCGATCTGGCGATCATCCTGCGCACGTTCGCGACGGTGCTGACCGGCAGCGGCTCCAAGTGAGCGGTCTGATCGCGATCCACAGGAATATGGTCTAAAGATCATATAAACATCTCCCGATACAGGTATTGCCCGCACGGATCGCGGGTGGTGCCAATATCCACGGAAGGACGCCCACCGGGCGTCCTTTTTGCGTTTTCAAGGAGGTGTCATGGAGCTCTTCGACGTCACGCAGAAGTCCCTCGAGGTGGCCCTTCACGGCACCGAGCTGCGGCAGCAGGTTGTCTCGAACAACCTCGCGAACGTGAACACGCCCGGCTTCAAGCGATCCGACGTGGAGTTCGGCCCGGCCCTCGCCGAGGCGCTGCAGTTCTCGGGCACCAGCTCGGCCGTCGGCGGAGTCGCGCCGGTCGTGAAGACCGACAACGCCTCGTCCATGCGCCTCGACGGCAACAACGTCGACGTCGACCGCGAGGCCACCTACCTGGCGCAGACGCAGCTCCAGTACTCGGCGCTGATGGCCGTCGTCACCAAGAACCTCACGACCATGTCCAGCATCATCACGGGGGCGCGCTGATGGGTCTGTTCGACGCGATGAACGTCGCGGCCACCGGCCTCACCGGCGAGCGCCTGCGGATGGACACGATCGCCGCGAACCTGGCGAACGCCAACTCCACCCGGCGCGCCGACGGCCAGCCCGGCCCGTACCTGCGCCGCCAGGTGGTGCTGCAGGAGTCGTCGCCGACCGCGGTAGGCCCGGCACCGAGCTACTCCACCTTCGGCGACTTCGCCAACTCGATCACCTCCGGCGGCGTCAAGATCGCCGGCATCGTCGAGCAGAAGGACGGCACGGGCCTGATCCACGACCCGTCGCACCCCGTTGCCGACGCGAACGGCAACGTGCGCACGCCGAACGTGAACACGGTCGTCGAGATGACCGACCTGATCACCGCGACGCGCGCCTACGAGGCGAACACCACCTCGATGAACGCGATCAAGACCGAGTTCACCCGCGCCCTGGA
>JBBQFB010000184.1:0-8056 GCA_038321545.1 Gaiellales bacterium | reverse complement strand
ACGGTCGACGCGTCCGTCGGGCTCGTACCGGACGATCCGCCAGCCGTCCCACTTCGTGCTCCAGACGCCGCCCTCGGCGTCGACGACCAGGCCGTCCGGCGAGCAGTCGTCGTCGGCGGCGAAGACCCGAGGCCGCACCGGCAGCCCGACCTGCATGTCGAACGCCGTGATCGTTCCGGCCGAGTCGGTGAAGTAGAGTGTCGCGCCGTCCGGGCTCCAGTCGAGGCCGTTTCCGACCGTGACACCCCCGGCGACCTGCGTGAGAATGCAGTCGGTGCCGATCCGGTACACGCCGCCGATCGCGTCGCGCTCGTTGCGCGCGTACGAACCCACCCAGAACCGGCCCGCGGCGTCGCAGCGGCCGTCGTTGAGCGCGACCCGCTCGTCGCCCTGTGTGACGTCCACCAGGCGATCGACGGCGCCCGTCGCGAGGTCGAGCGACCACAGGCCGTCCTCGAGCGCGACGACGGCGCCACCCGATGCGCGGAGGGCGAGTGACCCCGGCTCGAGCGGCAACGGCCACTCCCGGCTGGAGCCGTCGGCCAGGTCCAGGGAACGCACCGCGCGGCCGGTGATGTCGATGCGGTGGAGGACGCCGGTCGCGGGGTCGTACACAGGCCCCTCCCCGAGGATGTCCGGCACGCGTGTGAGCACGTCGAGGGCGACGGCCATCAGTCGCCGGCGCCGGTCGGCGTGAGCGGCGACGCGAGCGCCTCGACGGCCGCCTCCACCACCAGCCGGAGGCTGGCCGCGGGCTCCTCCTCGGCCCGCCAGGCGATGCCTACCCGGCGGGGCTCCACCGGCTCGGCAAACGTGCAGATCGCAACGCCCGGATGGCGCACGGTCAGCAGCATCCGCGGCAGGATGGCGACGCCCAGCCCGGCCGCGACGAGACCCTGGATGGTGCCGATGTCATCGGCCCGCACGACCACGTCGGCGGTGTGGCCGGCGAGCTGGAGGCGCGACTCGCCGAGCTGCAACGGCGAGCCGTGGCGCATGCCGATCAGGGGCAGCCGCGAGAGCCCGCGGAGCGTAATGGTGCCCTCGGCCGCGAGCCGTCCGCCGCCGGGCACGACGACACACCACGGGTCCTCCACGAGTTCACGCGCCGCGAACCGGTCGTCCGCGACGGGCAGCACGACGAACGCGAGGTCGAGCTGCGCCGCGTGCAGGAGCTTCAGCAGCTCCGTGTCGTCCGCCTCCTCGTGCAGGTGCACGCTCAGCCCGGGACTCCGCGTTCGCATCAGCCGGATCAGGCGCGGCAGGATCGCGGCGCCGACGCTCGGAAAGACGCCGACCCGGACCACGGCCGAGCCGCTGGCGAGCGAGTCGAGCTCGGCGACGGCCGCCGTCAGATGACCGAACACGGCGGCGGCGTGGCGGGCGACGACGGCCCCAGCCGGCGTCAGGTCAGGACCGCCGCGGGAGCGCCGGTCGACCAGGATCGCGCCGAGCCGCTCCTCGAGCTGCGCGATCTGGTGCGAGACTGCCGACTGCGTCACGTTCAGGGCCCTAGCGGCGCGGCCGAACGAGCGATGCTCGGCGACGGCCCGGAGCGCCCCGAGATGGCGCAGGTCGACGCCGTGCCACCGCAGTGCCGGATCCCTTGCATCGGTGGTGGTGCGCGTCTTGTCGGGCAACACCGCGAACGTAGCAGAGCCAAGGATGAGGCTGGATCATCACCGCATGACGGTCCGTCTCACGCGGGTCCGATGCTTGCCCCGCTGCCCGTAGCGCGTTCATTCTCCGGCGGTGGATCGCGACGGGATCGCAACGGCGAGGATCGAGGCGGCCCGGGCGGCGATGGCGGCGGAGGGGATCGACGCGCTGCTGCTCGCATCGGGGACGAACCTCTGCTTCCTGACCGGCTACCCGGTCGTCGAGCCGACGCTCGCGCGGCCGTTCTACCTCTTGCTGCCGCGCTCCGGCCCACCCGTCCTCGTCGTGCACATGGGCCGGGAGTTCGAGGCCCGGTCGCTGTCGTGGGTGCGCGACGTCCGCACCTACCGGCAGCTCTCGGTTGCGCCGGTCGACGAGCTGCGCGCGGCCGTGCAGGCAGCGGGACTGTCGGCTGGCCGCATTGGCGCGGAGCTGGGCTTCGAGCAGCGCCTGGGGATCCCGGTGCTCGAGCTGCGGCGGATCGAGGCGGAGCTCGCTCCGATCGAGATCGTCGATGCATCGCCGCTCCTGTGGAACCTGCGCCTCCGCAAGGCGCCGTGGGACGTCGCGGCGATGCGCCGGGCGTGCGCGTGTACCGCGGGCGCCTACGAGCGGATGTTCGCGATCGTCCGCAAGGGCTCGACCGAGCGGGAGGTGGCGCTGACGATGATGATCGAGACCGGCCGCGCTGGTGGCGGCGCGCCGTGGGTCGCGATCACCTCGGGCAGCGGTCGGTACGACGTCCTGATGGGCTCGGGGAGCGACCGGGAGATCGAACGGGGCGACATGGTCTGGCTCGACTCGGGCTGCACGATCGACGGATTGTGGAGTGACTTCGGACGGGCCGGCGTGGTCGGCGGCCCGACGCCGGAGCAGGTCGACGCGCAGCGGCAGATCATCGAGATCACCGGGCTCGGCGTCGGCCTGGTGCGGCCCGGCCGCGCCGTGGCGGAGATCGCCGCGACCGTGAACGAGCGGGTGCGCGAGATCGGCCTGCCGGTCACCAGCGACATCTCGGCGCTGGCGGGCCGCGTCGGCCACGGCGTCGGTCTCGACATGACGGAGCCGCCGCACATCTCCGAGGACGACGAGACGATGCTGGCGCCCGGCATGACGATCACGATCGAGCCCGGCGTCGCCACCGCGTTCGGCCTGTTTCACGCGGAGCAGAACGTGCTCGTCACGGACGACGGTCACGAGGTGCTGACCCTCTCACCGCCCCACCTGCGGACGATCGGCGGTGACGTGTGACGCGGCTCGAACACCACCTCTGGCCCGCGCTGCGCCGCTACTGGCACCCCGTCGCCTATGCGTCCGAGGTCGGTGACCGCCCGCACCCGGTGCGGCTCCTCGGCGAGCGCCTGGTCATCGCGCGGCTCGGCGACGAGGTCTCGTGCTTCCGCGACCTGTGCGTTCACCGCGCCACGGCGCTGTCGCTCGGCCGGATCGAGGAGGGCGAGCTGGTGTGCGCCTACCACGGCTGGCGGTACGCGCCGGACGGGCGCTGCGTCCACATCCCGGCGCTGCCGACCGATCGGCCGATCCCGGCCCGGGCCCGCATCGAACGGTTCGCGTGCGACGTGCGGTACGGCCTGGTCTGGGTGTGCCTCGCCGACGATCCGGTCGTCGACATCCCCCAGTACGCGGAGTTCGGCGACCCGTCGTTCCACGCCGTCTGCGTGCCGCCCCAGGACTGGCGCGCGAGCGCCGCGCGGGCGACCGAGAACTCCGTCGACGCGGCCCACTTCCCATGGCTGCACGAGGGCATCCTCGGGTCGCGCGACCATCCCGAGGTGCCGGTCTTTCCCATCGAACAGGTGGGCGAGGAGCTGCGCTACCGCTGGGACGACCTGCCGAACCCGATGCACCCCATCGGCCACGCGCGGGTGTACCGCCTACACCGGCCGTTCAGTATTCACCAGCGCAAGGAGCGCGCCGACGGCCAGTGCGAGGCCGTGCTGATCACCGCCTGTCCCCGCGCCGAGGCCGAGACCACGGTCTACCTCGTGATCTGCCGCAACTTTTACCTGACGGACGAGGAGCTGGCAGAGCGGATGGAGACCGACATCCTGATCCTCGAGCAGGATCGTCCCGTCGTCGAGAGCCAACGGCCGGCTGAGCTGCCGCTCGACCTGACGGCGGAGTTACATGTTCGCGGGCCCGATGCCGTGGCCGTCGCATACCGCAGGTTCATGGCCGAGGTGGGGGTCGACATCGACGCCGGGCCGGTCGAGATCGCGTGACCGAGCCGCAGATCGACCCAGTCGAGATCGAGGCGATTCTCAGCGACCTCGTCCGGATCCCGAGCCCCAACCCGCCCGGCGACGAGGTCCGGGTCGTCGCCCACATTGCGGCGTTGCTCGACCGTGCCGGCATCGCCTGGACCACCGACGAACTGGCACCGTCGCGACCGAACCTCCATGTGCACCTCGGACCGAGGGAGGCGCCCGCCCTCGTGCTGAACGGGCACTCCGACACGATGCCGCCAGGCGACGGCTGGACGTCCGATCCGTGGCAGCCGGTCGTCCGCGACGGCATCATGACCGGGCTCGGAGCCTGCGACATGAAGGCCGGGCTGGCCGCGATGCTGGGAGCTGCCCTCGCGCTCCACCGGTCGGGCACGCCGCCCACGCGGGGCCTGCGCCTCGACATCGTCGTCGACGAGGAGGCCACCGGCAACGGGAGCCGTCAGGCGGTGGCGCGGCAGCCACTGCCCGCGGCGGCGGTCATCGTCGAGCCGACGCGACTGGCGATCGTGCCCGTCGGCAACGGGCAGATCAACGTCGCCTATGCCGTGCGCGGCGCGGCGGGCCACGGCAGCACGCCCGAGAGCGGCCGGAACGCCGTCGCCGCGGCGGCGCGGGCGATCGTGGCACTCGAGGACTGGAGCCGAACCCGCACGGCGGCCGCGCACCCGCTGATCGGCGCCGAGACCCTCAGCATCGGGACGATAGCCGGCGGCATGAAGACGTCGGTGGTGCCGGATGCGTGCCGCTTCTCGGTCGACCTCCGCGTCACGCCAGGGCGCGATCCCGACGTCGTGGCGGCCGAGGTCGACGCCGTCGTCGCCGCAACGCTCGGCGGGCTGCCCGGGATCGCGTGGTCGCGCGAGACCGAGATCCGCGTGCCGCCGTTCCTCACACCGATCGATGCCCCGCTGAGCGCCGCGCTCGCCGGCGCCCATCGAGCGGTCGTCGGCGAGCCACCGGACGTAGTCGGGATGCAGGCCACGACCGACGCCGCCTGGTACGCCGAGCGTGGCGTCACCACCGTCGTCTACGGGGCCGGAGACCTCGCCAACGCCCACCAGCCCGACGAGTTCGTGCCGCTGGCCGAGGTCGTCACCGCGAGCCGTGTCCTGCTCGAGCTGGCCCGTTCCGTGGCTGGCTGATCAGCGCTCCAGCGAGACGTGGCCTTCGAACGACTCGAGCCACGGACCGCCGCAGGCCAGGAAGCCGCCGTCGACGTAGAGCGTCTGGCCGGTCACCCATTCGGCATCCCGCTGCAGGAAGAAGCGGACACCGACCGCGATATCCCGCGGCGTCCCGAAGCGCTTGATGGGCGTCGTGCCGAGCTCGGCGGCGACCCAATCCGGGTTGTTCAGCACGTTCGCAGCGAGCGGTGTCGCAATGGTGCCCGGACCGACGGCGTTGACGGTGATCCCGAAGCGGGCGAGCTCGTTCGCCATGTTGCGCGTCAGCAGCAGGACTGCGCCCTTCGACGCTCCATAAACCGACTGCTGCGCCCACGACTGGACGCTTGCGGTCGAGGCGATGTTGACGATCCGGCCACCGCCGGCATCCCGCATCCGGCGCCCCGCCTGCTGACCACACAGAAACGGCCCGCGGACGTTCACGGCCATGACCGCATCGAACACTTCCGGTGGCGTGTCGAGGTAGTCGACCTCGGGCGCGATCCCCGCGACGCAGACGAGGCCCCACGGCGGCCTGCCGTAGGCCGTGTCGATCTCGGCGAAGACGCGCGCCACGTCATCCGGGCTGGAGACGTCGGCACGAAAGTGCGTGAAGCTCGGGCCCGCCAGCTCGCGCGTCTCGTCGCCGTCGTGCCAGTCGATCCCGGCGACGTCGTCACCCTCCTGAGCGAGCAGCTGGGCGATGCCCTGGCCGATCCCCCGCGATGTCCCGGTCACGACGATCAGCCTGCCGTCCATCAAGGTCTCCTCTCGAAGCGCGTGGCCGATCGTAGGGCCGATGCCGGGCTGTGACAAGGTCCAGCAGACCAGCTCATCGAGCGATCGGCCATGGTCTACTTCCCGGCGTGCGATCACCGCTCGAACTCGCCCACGGCTGGCGCGATGCCCTCGTCGGCCGCGACCCGGATGCTTTCACGTCGCTGTTCTCCGCCGACGCGGAGTTCATCGACGTGGAGCACCGGACGCCTGACGGCTGCGCCCCGAGGACCATCCTCGGCCGCCCGGCGATCCGCGTGATGTGCGAGGAGTGGCTCGCCGCGACGCCCGCGTTCGCCTACCACGTGCTCGACGCCGTTGGCGACGATCGCCGTGCAGCAAAGCGGTGGCGTTACGTCGTCGGCGCCGCGGACGTCGAGGGCGTCACCTGGCTCGACTGCGCCAATGGCGAGATCGTCCGGGCGCTCGTATTGTTCGACGTGGCCGGGCTGACGCGGGCGCAAATCTAGCAATCACACTCCACATCAGTCTTCCGGAGATGCGGATCCGCACCTGGACTCGCCGCGACATCGCTCCTCACAGACCAATCGGGCCGCAGCCGATGACCAGCGTGGTCGATCGCGGCGGCACTCTCGTCCGCGCGACAGCAGCCGAGTAGGTGTCCGAGGTGCTCGACGGCGCGGCCCATCCGATTGGCTCCGAGCCTGCGCCGCGAGACGTCAGGCCAGCGGCGACGACCAATTCGACCTCACCGCGTCGCCGGGCCAGCCAGCAGCACGGAGGCGCGAGAACCGTTCCATGCGAGCTCGAGGAGCCTCTCCTGTGTGTGGCAGGTGTGTGGCAGAGCGTCGGCGACCAGCCACGCCCGTCCCTCCACGACCAGCAACGGTCTCCACCCAGAACGTGCCGAAGAGCGGGCATTTCAAACCGCTGACCGACCCGCACCGAGCTCATAAGTCGAGCGAGACTGCGCTAGAAACGAGAAAGACCCGTAAATGCGGGACTTTCGAGAGCCGACGGGGAGACTCGAACTCCCGACCCCATCATTACGAGAAATGATTGGTCGGGTCTCCAAAGGGCCTGGTTGAGCCGAAACCGACCCGCCACCATGGCCGTGTGTGGCGCGTGTGTGGCAGCGCGTCGACCAGGCCGGGGCGACGAGTGCTCGCGGGCGCCGGGGGGCGCTACCGCTGTGCGAAGTCCATGGTAATCGCTGCCGTCCACGACCTAAGGAACATATCGATCCCACTCGCTGTTGTCGAACCTCCCGCGCCGGGACGCACCCTAGCCAGGGGCGCGCATCGCGTCATCGCGTCTCGGCGATCACCTACTGGAACGAGACCTCACCCTCGGGCTCCTGCATCGATAGCACCCCGTCGAGCACCAGCGCGAAGCCGGCCGCCCGCAACAGCCGCCGGTTCTCCTCCGGGCCGTGACTGCTGAAGAACATCGGCACGCCGAGCCACTCGCCGGTCCAGTCAGGGAGGTCTACCGATCCGAGCACCGCCAGGAAGGTTCCACCCGATTTCAGCCAGGCCGCGACCCCCCGGAACAGCTCGCCGTGCTGCTCGCGGGGGACGTGAGAGATCGAGTAGAACGCCGTCACGCCGTCGAACAAGGCGGTCGGCAAACGCACCTCCAGCATGTCGGCGCGCCGAAACGCCGCCCTCGGCACGTTCGCCGTCGCCAGTCGGATCTGAGCCTCCGACGCATCGACACCCATCACGTCGAACCGCTCCGCAAGCACCTGGGTCGCCGGCACGCCGGCGCCGTAGCCGAGGTCGAGCGCGCGACCACCCTCGGAAAGACGCTCGATGAGCGCAGCGAGGAACCGGCCGCGAGGGTCCCCCTCGAGTTCGCCGCCCCACGCGAGGTACGTCTCCGCCGTAGCGTCATAACCTGCCCGAACAATGGCCGCGCGCGGATCGCCCTTAGCTAGCTAGCCACTGTACGGGCCGTGCCACAATCGCCCGGAGGCGCTCTACGGCGCGGTGACGGGATCGATCAGCCGGCGGCGACGAGGCCGACACCGAGCAGGATCGTGACGCCCGCCGCGTACTGGAGCGCGGTCAGCCGCTCCCGGATCACCAGCACGGCGAACAGCACCGTGACCGCCGGGTAGAGCGCGATCAGGACCGACACGATCACGAGCAGGCCGTGCTGCAGAGCCAGCGTCGCCGTCACCCAGCCGGCGCCGTTCGCGGCGCCGAGGACGAGGAGATCCCGCAGGTCGCGACGCACGGGGAG